>CAZFGJ010000041.1:0-19054 GCA_964518445.1 uncultured Solirubrobacteraceae bacterium | reverse complement strand
AGCGGGGAGTAGGCGACGACCAGCCTCTCGCGAACGCGATTGTCCCCGTCCTGCTTATAACGCCGCCAGAGTTCGCGCAGCTCGATCGGTTTGACGTTCGTCTCCAGGGCTTCCCTCCCCAGTAATCAGGCCCGAGGGTGACTGCGCGCATAGGCGCTTCTAAGCCGGGCGGACTCTACCCGAGTGTAAATCTGAGTGCTGGACACGCTGGCGTGCCCGAGCATCTCCTGGATCGCCATCAGGTCCGCTCCACCGTCGAGCAGGTGGGTAGCGAAGCTGTGACGGAGCGAGTGTGGCGACGCCTCGCGCGCGACGCCGGTCTGCTGCGACCAGCGTCGCAGCCTCCGGCGGACGTCGCTGGTGCCCAGGCCACGGCCGGTGCGGCTGAGGAAGAGATTCGCCGGGGGCCGGCCCGTCAGCGCCGGGTCGGCCGATGCCGCGAGTGCCGGCCTGGCGCGCTCCAGATAGGTGCGGATGGCGGCCATCGCCGGCTCGCCGACCGGCACGAAGCGTGTCTTGCGGCCCTTGCCCTCGACTCGCAGCTGCTCGCCGTCGTGATCGATGTCGCCGAGCTCCACCGAGACCAGCTCCTCGGCTCTCAGCCCGCAGGAGTATGCGAGCTCGAACATCGCCCGGTCGCGCGTCTGGAGGGCGTCGCCCGCGGGGATCCCGTCCAGCAGCCTTGCGGCGTCGCGGGCGCTGAGGACACGCGGGAGGTGAGAGCCGCGCCTGGGGGTCGAGACGAGGTCGGCTGGGTTCTGGGCGATGAGGCCGTGCTCGCGCTGGCTGGAGAACAGAGCCCGGAGCGCAGCCAGCTTGCGGGCCGAGGTGCTCGGCGCCGCGCCCAGCTCTGACAGGTGGGCGACGTAGCGGCGAACCTCGCGAGGACCGACGCCGGTGGGCTCGAGCCCCTGTGGGTCCGCCCATCGCGCCAAGCCTTCGACATCGACCCTGTAGGCCCGGACGGTGCGCGGCGCGGCGTCTCGCCGCTGCAGGTCCGCCTCGAGCAGCGCGAGCGCGCTGGACCAGGCCCCGGAGAGAACGGGCAGAGGCGCATCGGTCGTGGCAGAGCCGCTCATGCCGGTCCTTCTTCGCCGCGCGCGGGTCCGGGCCTGCACGCATGGAGAACGGACTGCCATCCCTGGCTTGGTGGACACCCTCGTCATTATTCCCGACTGGGGTAGATTGAAGCGGGTGGGCGCCGAATCTCATCTGCAGGCACGGGCGCCCGGAAGGCCTTCGGCGAACGGATCCGGGCCCGAGCGGTGGGAGCTCATCGACTGGCGGACCCACCAGTCCTGGGTGAGCATCGAGGGCCACGCGATCAACACGATCCAGCTCGGGGAGGGTCCGGCGATCCTGTTTATCCACGGCCTGTCCGGTTGTTGGCCGAACTGGCTCGAGCAGCTCTGCCCGTTCGCCACGACCAACCGGGTGATCGCTGTGGACCTGCCGGGATTCGGCCACTCCCCCGGGTCCGGCGGCGAGATCTCGATGGAGGGGTACGCCAGGCTGTTGGACGGCCTGCTCGCGCACCTCGGCCTCGCCCGCGCCACCGTAGTGGGCAACTCGATGGGTGGGCTGATCGCCGCCGAGATGGCGGCGGCCTACCCCGAGCGAGTAGAGCGCCTGGTGCTCATCTCGGCGGCCGGGATGTCCACCTACCGCGACCGGCTGACGCGGCGGACGATGCCGGCGGTGCGGCGTCTGGACCGCCTGCTGGCGCTCGGGGCTGCCTGGTCGGCAGCCAACTCGGACTCGATCACCCGGCGTCCGAGGGGCAGGGAGCTTGCGTTGAAGGGAGTGATGCGCCACCCGGCGAGGCTTTCTCCGCAGCTTGCGGCCGAGCAGGTCCGCGGGGCGGGGACCGACGGCTTCATCGGGGCCCTTGAGGCGATCGTCGAGTACGACGTGCGCGACCGGCTCCCGCTGATCTCATGCCCGACGCTGATCGTCTGGGGGACCAACGACCGTCTGATCAGCGTCCGTGATGCCGAGCGCTTCGCCGCCGGCATCAAGGGGTCGCGCCGGGTGATCTACGCGGACACCGGCCACACGGCGATGCTCGAGCGCCCGCGCGAGTTCAACCGGCTGCTCCGTGAATTCCTCGACGGCTGAGGCGCGGCGGCCCGCGAGCTAGCGGGCGATCGCGCCCTCGGCGGCGCTGCCGACCAGCTTGGCGTACTTCTGGATCGCCACGTCGATGTGCTCGTCGGCCCTGGGCGGCTGGCGGTAGGCGCTCACGCGGGCTGCGATCTCCTCGTCGGAGAGCTCCACGTCCAGGCGGCCCGCGTCGGCGTCCACCGTCACGATGTCTCCGTCGCGCAGCGCCCCGATCGGGCCGCCCCGCACCGCCTCGGGCGCGACGTGAGCGACCATGAAGCCTCGGCTGGCACCGGAGAAGCGCCCATCGGTGATCAGCGAGACCTCCTCGCTGATGCCCTCGCCGACGATCGCCGCGGTGACCGCGAGCATCTCGCGCATCCCGGGGCCGCCCGCCGGGCCCTCGCCGCGGATCACGACGACATCCCCCGGCTGGATCTCATGGGCGAGGACGGCCGCCATGGCCGGCTCCTCCCCGTCGAAGACTCGTGCCGGCCCGGTGTGTTTGCGCCGCTCGTGTCCGGAGAGCTTCAGCACGCAGCCGTCCGGGGCGACGTTGCCGCGGAGGATCGCGAAGCCGCCTGTCGGTTTCAGCGGGTTCTCGAGCGGCCGCACCACCGGCTGTCCAGCGGTCTCCTGCGCTTCATCGGCATGTTCGCCAATCGACCGTCCGGTGACAGTCTGGGCGTCGTTGTTGAGGATCCCGGCCTGCTTCAGGCGATTCAGGACGAGTGGCACCCCGCCCGCCTCATACAGCTCGGTCGCCACGTAGCGCCCGCCGGGCTGCAGGTCGCACAGGAGCGGTGTCCGCTCGGAGATCGCCTCGAACTCGTCGATCTCCAGCGGCACGCCCATTTCGCGGGCGACGGCCAGGAGATGGAGGACGCCGTTGGTCGAGCCTCCGCTTGTCGCCACCGCGGCGATGGCGTTCTGGAGTCCTGCCTTGGTGATCACGTCGCTGGGCCGCTGGCCACGGCGAAGAACGTCGAGGACCAGTTCGCCGCACTGTTTGGCGACCTCGAGCTTGCGCCCGTCCTCGGCGGGAACCATCGAGGTCCCAGCCGGTGAGATGCCGAGGGCCTCGAAGGCCATGGCCATGGTGTTGGCCGTGAACTGGCCGCCGCAGGCGCCGGCGCCGGGCGAGGCGGCCTCCTCGAGTTCGTGCAGCTCGTCCTCGGTGATTTTGCCGGCGGCGAACTCCCCGACGCCCTCGAAGACCTGCTGGATGGTCACCTCGGCGCCCTTGAACCAGCCGGGCCTGATCGAGCCGCCGTAGAGCATCAGGCCGGGGATGTTCAGGCGCGCCAGCGCCATCACGGTGCCGGGGATCGTCTTGTCGCAGCCGCTGATCGTCACGAGGGCGTCGAAGGCGTGGGCGCTCGCGACCAGCTCGATCGAGTCGGCGATGATCTCGCGTGAGACCAGCGAGGCGCGCATTCCCGATGTCCCCATCGTGATGCCATCCGAGATGGCGATCGTGTTGAGCTCCATGGGCGTGCCTCCGGCTGCCCGGATGCCCTCCTTGACCTTCGCCGCGAGGACCCGGTTGTTGAAGTTGCAGGGCATCGTCTCGATCCACGAGTGGGCCACGCCGATGATCGGCTTGGCCAGGTCCTCGGCGGAGTAGCCGATCCCGTGCAGATATGAGCGCGCGGCTGCGCGCTCCGGGCCCTCGGTGAGGGCGCGGCTGCGGTGCTTTGGATCGAATCCCTCGGTGCTCACGCGGCGCGCACACTACCGGTCGGCTGCACCGGCGGGAGGCCCGCTCGCCTGCGCTCCCATCGCTCGATCCGCAACAGGTCTCGCCCGGCCTGCTCGGGATCCACCTGTCGCCCGGGGAGATGCATGTTGGCCTCCCCGATCAGGCCCCGCTCGTCCCCCACCAGGGCCATCCACTTCGCCAGGACGTCGTCGGAGTCGGGCAGGCGGGGGCTTCCGTAGGGCCTGGTCTCGTCGGGGAAGGCGACGCAGTACTCGCTGAGCAGCTCACCCGTCTCCGGGACGTAGGCGACGATCGGCTTGTGGGGATAGATCAGATAGGCGTAGGGAGCCGGCTGGCCGTCCGGCTCGGAGCCGACGGGGCCGAGCACCCGCAGAAGGCCCAGGTCTCGATACATCTCCCAGTCCTCCTGGCTGACGCAGGAGCGCAGCAGCTCCCGGGCGCGCTGCTCTGCCCGCCGCTCGCGGCCGGGGTCATAGCCGTCCATGGGCGAGGCGCCGCGCCGTTGCGAGAAGGCCTCGCGGGCGCGCGCGAGGTTGCCGGCCACGGCAGGACGGACGAGCTCCCACAGCAGCACGACGAGGACCACCGCCGCAGTGCCCAGGCCCAGGGCCACGGCGCTCAGCTGTCCAGTGGGGCGCCGCCGGCGGCGCGCGGGAAGAAGATCACCCGGTCGGCGTCGCGGGGAACCTCGGAGAAGCTCTTGACCATCTCGGCGTCGCGACGCCCGGCGGAGCTCTGTGTGGGAACGGCCGCCCACATCCCTTCGTCGAGCTGGCGGCGGAAGGCCTCGATCAGCTCCAGTTCCTGCTCGGGAACCTCCACATCGCCCTCGGCAAGCACGATCTCGCCATGACCGGGCTTCATCCGCAGGAGCTTCATCGCTCCCGATTATGACAAACAGGCACGCCGGGACAGTCAGTCTCCGCGCCGGGCAGCCAGGTCGATGACGTCCACCGGACCGGCTCCCGCGCCCACATCCCGCAGCCCGCGGCCCACGGCAGCGCCGGCGGCCCGCCTGGCGGCGCGTGCCGCGCCGGCGAGGTCATCCCCCAGGGCCAGCCGTGCGGCGAGGATCGAGGAGTGCGTGCAACCTGAGCCGTGAGCGGCTCCGTCGGGGTGTCTGGGGCCCTCGATTCTCAGCAGGCTCTGCTCCTCGGCAGGATCGATCAGGGTGTCGGTGATGCTCTCCCGGTGCCCGCCGGTCAGCAGCACCGCCCCGGGTCCGAGGTCGAGGATCCGGCGGGCGAGGCGCTCGGCCTCCTCGTCGTCGGCTCCCGCCCGGGGAGCCTCGCCGAGCAGGGCCCTCGCCTCGAGCACGTTGGGCGTCACGACGCTCGCAAGGGGAATAATCTCGCCGATCAGCGCCTCCTCGGCATCGCTCTCGAGCAGGCGGGCTCCCGACTCGGCGACCATCACGGGATCGACAACGATCGGCGTGCCCCGGGGTAGCTCGCGTAGCGCCGTCGCGACGGCCAGGGCGACCTCGCGGGTGCCGAGCATCCCGATCTTGACGGCGTCGATCCGGATGTCCTCGGCGACGGCCCGCACCTGAGCCAGGACCATCTCCGCGGGGACGGCCTCGACCGCCCGCACGGCCATGGTGTTCTGCGCGGTGATCGCCGTGATCGCGCATGTCCCGTGCACACCGCAGCTCGCGAAGGCCTTCAGGTCGGCCTGGATCCCGGCGCCGCCGCCGGAGTCCGAGCCCGCGATCGTGAGCGCGACGGCGGTCATCCGCCGAAGCCTAGCCGCCGTGCCCGCGCCGGCGCAGGCGCGGCCGGCGGCGAGGAGCCCTAGAAGACGAGCTCCGGAACGAGCGGGTTTTCGAGTTCCGGCTGGTGTTCGAAGAGTTCGACCCTGAAGGCGATCGGGATCTTGGGAGCACAGCTCCCTCTGCTCGTGTAGCTCTTCTTGACCTTGGTGGCCTTACCCGTGCCTTCGATGATCAGCGCTTCAGCGGACGGCGAGAAGGTCCCCTTCTGTTTTTCGATTTTGTACCAGCACGAGGATCCCGGTTCACTTCCCGTGCGATCGATGTTCAGGTACCAGTAGTCGAAGTAGTTGCCGCCGGTGGACGGATAGATCGTTGCCTTGCCTTTGGACGTCAGGACGACTTCTCGGACGCCGTTGTACATGTGGTCTTCCGCGGGATGGAAACCGCCGAGGCAAGGCCCCACGTCGAACTGGAAGCCTTCCACGGGGTCCACCGTCGCGCCGTTCGCCGCAACTCGTCCGGGAGTCGTGCTGGACGACGAGCATTCGTGAGCGAATACTTCGCCGAACAGCGTCGTTTTCGTGGTGAGACTGACTCGGAGGCCGACGGGGCTTTCCACCGGCAGGTGTTCGCCGGATTTGTTGTTGAGCTCCAGAAGACCGGTCTTCGCCGAAGCCCCGCTGGCGACCGTCAGCGCGAGTGCGACCGCGACCAGCGCACATCCCCCCAGAAACCTCACCGCTATCACCCTCCACAGTGTGAAATGCGTTGCCCCCCCTGCGCCGATCGTAGCCGGGCCGCCGGTCCGGGTCAACCGGATGTGGTCGGCCCGCGCAGCTCGGGTGGAATCCGGATCGAGTACGAACCGATGGCGGTGCACAGAAGGCGCCCATCCTCGGCCTCAACCGTGGATTTCAGGATGCCGATCGAGCGATTCCTGCGATCCAGCTCAGTCCGGCAGACAACCTCGCCCTCGGTCGCCGTTGCGATGTAGTTGATCGAGATGCTGATCGTCGCGATCCGCTCGTTCTCGCTGGTCTGGGCCCAGAGGGTCGAGCCCATGCAGTAGTCCACCAGCGCGTAGGTGACAACACCTGAGAGCAGGCCGCCGCGGTTGATCAGCTCGGGGCGGATCGTCAGGCGAACCGTCTCGGCGTTCTCCCAGCGCATCCCGATGAAGCTGGTGATCCCGTCGAGCGAGCGGGGGCCGCCCGACTTTCCCCCGTCCGTCGAGCGCGGCGGAACGCCGGCCGCGCCGGCGCCCGGCGGATCGGTCTGCTGGGGAGTCTCGTCCATGGCCCGGCAGGCTAACGCGAGCGAGCCTCTTGACATTGCCTAGATTGTCGATATGATTACTGAACAATGCCCGGGCAACACTCCGACGACCGGCTGCCGTTCCCCCTCCCGGCACCGCGCGCGTTCAGCGCTCGGAAGCCTGTCGTCGGGCCGCCCGGGCGATGTCCACAGGCCTGACTCCTCAGGTCCTCTCCGTCCGCGCGGGGTTGTCGTGACCCCGTGCGGAGCTCCAAGAGGCGGGCCGGCCCGCCCCCCCCGGCCGGCGCGCCTCCCCTCTTTTCCCCCCGAACCACCAAGGAGACCCGATGCCCCGCGTGATCGTCCTCAGTGACGCCACCCGAATCCCACCCGACGCAACGGTCCTGCTCGACGAGCAGGTCTCATCGATCCATCTGTTCAGCGAGCACGCCGCCGCACAGCTGATCGAGCGCCTGGCCTGGGCAGTCAGCGACGCGGAGGACGCCGAGCTCGAAGCCTTCCGCCCGGCGGCCGCCGCCTGAGTCGCGACGGCCAGGTGACACGTGGCCGTCACATGCTCCTCACTCACTCCTGACGTTCCTCACCCTCCTGTCACGGGCCGGCGCCTAGCGTCGGCCCGGTGACTGGCGCTCAGCCCGCTCCCTCAGCCGATCAACACCCCGGAAACGCGATCGGAGCCCGCGGGGAGGACCTCGCGGCGGCCCACCTGGAGCGCCTGGGGCTGCGGGTCATCGCACGTAACGTCCGTGTCGCCGCCGGCGAGATCGACCTGATCGCCTTCGACGGGAGCACCCTGGTGTTCGCCGAGGTCAAGTCGGCCCGCCTCCGCGGCGCGACGCCCGGCTCGGGCTCCACTCCCCTGGCACGCCTGGGGACGGCCCAGCGCAGGCGCCTGCGACGGCTTGCCGTTCGCTGGCTGGCAGAGACGCCCGAGCGTCCACGGGCCCGGACGATTCGCTTCGACGCGATCGGCGTGCTGATGGACCGCAGCGGGGCGCTGGCCCGCCTTGATCACGTCGAGGGCGCCTGGTGAGGCTAGAGGGCCAGCTGCTGGTAGGCCAGCGACTGGAAGGACATCCTGTGCAGCGGCGAGACGCCCTGGCGAAGGATCGCCTCACGGTGCGAGGGGGTCGAGTAGCCGACATGCTCGCCGAAGCTCCAGCCGGGGTGCTCGATCTCGGCATGGCGCATGTAGCGGTCGCGGGTCACCTTGGCGACGATCGAAGCCGCCGCGATCGCCGCACTTGTCGCGTCGCCGTCGACGATCGCCCGCTGCGGCCTGCCGAAGTCGGCGACACCGAACCCGTCCAACAGGCAGAGAACCTCTCCCCGCACATCGGCCGTGACGCCGATCGAGGCCTCGCGCAGAGCGGCAAGGTTTGTCTTGTGCAGGCCCCGGGAGTCGATCCCGCGCACGCACCGCGAGACGACCACCACTCGCGCGGCGGCGCGCATGACCTTCGGGTAGAGCTCCTCGCGGGCCTCGTGGGTGTGCTGCTTGGAATCGTTCAGCGCGCTGAGCAGCCGCAGCTCGCGGGTGGTCAGGGCCTCGTAGTCGAACAGGACGGCCGCCGCCACCAGCGGCCCGGCAAGGCACCCTCTTCCCGCCTCGTCGGCGCCGGAGATGAACCTGTAGCCGAGACGACGGTCAAAGCCGAACAGGCGCCTGCCGCTGCTCGCCCGGCGGGCGCGACGACGGGAGCGCGCCGAGGCGCCCCTGCCGGATGCGGCGCTAGAGGATTCCGATGCGGTCAGGGGGCCAGTAGGTGGCAACTGCTCCACCGATGATCCATCCGGTTGGGACTGGGCCCCAGAATCTGCTGTCGTCGGATTCGCCACGGTTGTCGCCCATCATGAACCAGTGTCCGGCGGGAATCTTGATGGGCGTCGGGAAGTTGCACTCCTGGCTGGCTCCGCATTCACGGATGTAGGAGTCCTTCTCACGGACGAATTCGCTCTTGCCGGCAGCCTTGCGGTAGACATGCCCCTGTTCGATCTTGATTTCATCGCCCGGACCGGCGACGACGCGCTTGATGAAGTTGATCGAGCTGTCCTGTTCGGGCACAGGCTGCGAGCAGGCCGCGCCGCCGAGGCGGATCACGTGGGGCTGGGGACCGCACTCCTCCTGCTCAGCTCCCTTGGGGGGATGGAAGACGGCGATCTCACCGACATGGGGGTCGGAGAAGCGCGCGCCGATGCGGTTCACCAGAACGCGCTGGCCGATCTGCAGCGTCGGCTCCATCGATCCGCTGGGGATCCTGTAGGGCTTGATCACGAGCGCCTGGATTCCCAGCGCAAGGCCGAGCGCCACGGCGACGATGACGACCAACTCGATGACCGAGTTGAGCGTGGATTTCGGGCGGTTACGCCCGGCTTTCACGCGGGCGGATCGCCGGCGGGAACGCCTTCCTCGGCGTCACCGGCATCGGAAGAGGGATCGGCGGACGCGTCCGCGTCCGGGGCATCCGGCGCCTCCGAGGTGGCCTCTGCTGCGGCCTCGGCCTCGGGATCGCCAGTTGATCCCCCCTGCTCCTGAACATCCTGCGCAGCCGCCTCGTCGGTCGGCTGTGCCACCGCCTCCTGTGTGATGGCCTCATCGGCCGTGATCCCCTCGGCGTCGGTCGCCTCGGGTGCCTCATGCAGCAGCCCCGGCTCCACGAGCTCCTCCGGGCCCGTGTAGCGGCGCTCTTTGACGCGGGCCCGCTTGCCGACCCGGTCGCGCAGGTAGTAGAGCTTCGCGCGCCTGACGTCACCGCGGGCGGCCAGCTCGATGCGCTCGATCTTGGGCGAGTGCACGGGGAACATCCGTTCGACGCCAACGCCGAATGACTGCTTGCGGACCGTGAAGGTCTCACGGGCTCCGTGGCCCTGGCGCTTGATGACGACGCCCTCGAAGACCTGGATACGGCTGCGCGCACCCTCGATCACCTGGAAGTGGACCTTGACACGGTCCCCAGGCGAGAAGCTTGGGACGCGGCGCAGTTGCGCGCGCTCGATGGTTGCGATAACGCTGCTCATGAGAAAGGGAAACGCACCAGGCTCCTCGCGCCCAGGCTGGCCCGGGGCACGCGAACGGTGCGAAACGCAATGGTAGCGGAAGGTCCGCCGGCCGCGCGCCCCCAGTGTCGCTCAGGGTTCGCCCTGATCCCCCTCGAGGGCCCGGGCGCGTTCTCTGCTGCGCTCGGAGCGCCAGCTCTCGATTCGGGCATGGTGGCCCGAGAGCAGCACCTCGGGGACGCTCCAGCCCCGGAACTCGGCCGGCCTCGTGTAGTGGGGGTACTCGGGGTTGCCTTCCAGCGCCACGCTGAAGGACTCCTCGGCCGCCGAGCGATCGTCACCCAGGGCGCCGGGGAGCTTGCGCATCACCGCATCGCAGATCACCATTGCCGCGGCCTCCCCCCCGCTGAGGACATAGCGCCCGATCGAGATGACATCGGATGCGAAGTGCTCGATGATCCGCTCGTCGAACCCCTCGTAGCGCCCGCAGAGGAGCGTCAGGTCTCCCTCGAGGGCCAGCTCATCGAGCAGGGCGTCGTCCAGCAGGCGCCCGCCGGGGGCAAGCGCGATGACCCGGCGGCTCCGGCGCAGCTCGACGGGATCGACCCCGTAGTGGGCCCTCAGCGCGGCGTCGAGAACGTCGACCCGCAGGACCATCCCCGCGCCCCCTCCGAAGGGGGTGTCATCCACCTGGCCGGCCCCAAGGGGGGTGTGCTCGCGGAAGTTGACGCACTCGATGCTCGAGCCGGTGGCGATGACGTTTGCCACGTGGCGCTGCTCGGAGAGCCAGCCGAACCACTCCGGGAAGAGGGTGAAGATGTCGATCTTCACGAGCCCTCCTGCTCCGTCGGGTCCGGCTCGAGGCCGAGAAACGAGGTGTCCACCTCGATACGGCCCGCGGCCGTGTCGACGCTGCGGATTGCCGCTTTGACCATCGGCACCAGCACCTGGGCCCCACCGCCGGGCGGCTCGACCTCGAGCGCCTCGCAGGAGGGCAGCTCGATCATCCGCCGGACCGTGCCGATCGCCCTGGGCCCGTCGAAGACCTCACAGCCCTCGAGTTCGTGCGCCCACCATTCGCCCTCTCGGAGACGGGGAGCTTCGGCGCCGTTGACTGTCAGGTCGGCTCCTCTGAGGGCTTCGACGGCCTCGCGGCTGTCGATTCCCTCCAGGCGGAGGATGGGGCGCTGCACGGTCCCGGCACGCCGGACGACCTTGCGGGTCTCCCCTGAGACCGTCATGAGGGTCCCGCCCTCGAGCAGCTTGGGCTTGGGGCGGGTCACATAGAAGCTGCCGTCCAGGCCGTGTGGGCGCCCGACCCGGCCCGCTCCCAGCGCCGGTCCCGCCGGGGTGCCCTCGGGAGCCTCGGGGCTATTCAATCGACGATGTCGACGAGCACGTGGCAGTCCTCGCTGGCTGCCGCGGCTTTGACGACCGTTCGCAGGGCATGGGCCGTGCGCCCGCCGCGACCGATCACCCTGCCGTAGTCGTCGGCACCGACGCAGAGCTCGAGCACGATCGTGCCGTCGTCCTCCTCGAACTGCTCGACGGCGACCGCCTCTGGGTCATCGACGAGGCCTTCGGCCAGGTACTCCAGGAGCCGCTTTGGGTTCTCGCTGGCCATTCGGAGCTACCCGAGGGGCTCCTAGCTCGTCCGGGTCTCGATGCCCTGGATGCGCAGGAGCTTTTTTACGGTGTTCGAGGGCTGCGCCCCACGTGCGAGCCAGCTGCGGGCCCGCTCCTCGTCGATCACGATCGTCGAGGGGTCGGTCTGAGCGTTGTAGTGGCCGATCGTCTCGATCACCCGCCCGTCGCGGGGAGAGCGCTGGTCGGCGACTACGACACGCCATATCGGGTCCTTCTTGCCGCCCACTCGCGTGAGCCTGAGCCTGACTGCCACGGTTTCCTCTCTGATGCTTGAAGTCGGGGGATCGGTGGATCCTCGACGGAGAGCTTAGACGGTGCGGGCCCCTCACGCCGGGCCAGCACCGGCGGGGCTGCTCAGCGGGCGTTGCGCATCATCGCGCCGATGTCCGGCATCTTGCCCTTGCCGACCTGGCGCATCATCTTGCGCATCTGGCCGAACTGCTTGACCAGTTTGTTGACCTGTTGGACGTTGGTGCCCGACCCGCGGGCGATCCGCAACCGCCTGGAGCCGTTGATCAGCTCGGGTTTGCGCCGCTCCTCGGCGGTCATCGAGAGCACGATCGCCTGGATCCTGTCGAGCTCCCGTTCGTCCACCTTCATGTTCTGCAGCTGGTGGCCGGCGAGCCCCGGGATCATCCCCAGGATCGATGTCAGGGGTCCCATTTTCCGGACCATCTTGAGCTGGTCCAGGAAGTCGTCCAGGCCGAATTCGTTTTTCCGGAGCTTGCGCTCGAAAGCCTTTGCCTCGTCCTCGTCGAACTCCTTCTCGGCCTTCTCGATCAGGCTCATCACGTCGCCCATGCCGAGAATCCGCTGTGCCATCCGGTCGGGGTGGAACCGCTCGAACTGGTCGAGCTTCTCCCCGGTCGAGGCGAACAGGATCGGCTTGCCCGTGACGGCTTTCACCGAAAGGGCCGCACCGCCTCGGGCGTCCCCGTCGAGCTTGCTCATGATCACTCCGTCGAACTGCACCGCCTCGGCGAAGCTCTCGGCGACGTTGACGGCGTCCTGCCCGGTCATCGCGTCCACCACCAGCAGGATGTCGTGGGGTTTCACCGCGTCGCGGATCCGCACCAGCTCGGCCATCAGCTCCTCGTCGACGTGCAGTCGGCCGCTGGTGTCGACGATCAGGACGTCCTTGCCCTCCTCGCGGGCGCGCTCCAGCGCCCACTTGGCGATCTCCACGGGGTCCTTGTCGGTCCCCTGCTCATAGACCGTCGCGCCGGCCTGCGCTCCCACCTTGACCAGCTGGTCGACGGCCGCCGGACGGTAGACGTCACATGCGGCTACTGCCACGCTGGATGAGTGCTCGGCGGCCAGGTACCGGGCGAGCTTGGCCGTGGCGGTGGTCTTGCCCGACCCCTGCAGCCCGGCCATCAGGATCACCGTGGGCGGCCGGGGGGAGAAGCTCAGGCCGGCCGAGGCTCCCCCCATCAGCTCGGTCAGCTCTTCGCCGACGATCTTCACGACCTGCTGGCCGGGATTCAGCTTGCCGACGAGCTCGGCCTCCATGCAGCGCTGCTTCAGCTGGGTCGTGAACTGCCGGACGACCTTGAAGTTGACGTCCGCCTCGAGCAGAGCCAGGCGGATCTCGCGCATCGCGGCGTCGACATCCTGCTCGGTCAGGGTGCCCCGCTGACGGACGTCCCCGAGGGTCGTCTGGAGTTTCTCTGCAAGCGAGTCGAACATCGGCGCCATTCTCGCAGCCGCCGGGCCCCGCGCGGGATGCAGCCCGCGGGGCTAGTGCTCGTGCGGCGGTCCGGGCAGCTTGGGCGGGCCGCCCTCGGCCGGGTTCACGGCGCCCTTCAGCGCCGCCCCGATGCCGTCGAATGCCTGTGCGAACTCCGAGGGGATCATGAAGACCTTGTTGGCGTCCCCTTCTGCCAGCTGGGGGAGCATCTGCAGGTATTCGTAGCTGAGCAGAGCCCGGTCGGGTTTGCCCTCGTGGATCGCTTTGAAGACCGTGTCGATCGCCTTGGCTTCACCCTCGGCGCGGAGGATCGCCGCCTGGCGCTCCCCCTCGGCGTCGAGGACGGCCGCCTGCTGGGCACCCTCGGCGTTCAGGACTGCCGCCTGCTTGGCTCCCTCGGCCGTGAGGATCTGCGCCTGCTTCTCTCCTTCGGCGGTGAGGATCGCGGCACGCCGGTCGCGCTCGGCGCGCATCTGCTTCTCCATCGCGCTGCGGATGTCGGGCGGCGGGTCGACCGACTTGATCTCGACGCGGTTGATCCGGATCCCCCACTTGCCGGTCGCCTCGTCGAGCACGACCCGCAGCTCCGTGTTGACGTTCTCGCGTGCCGTCAGGGTGGCCTCGAGCGTCAGGCCGCCGATCACGTTTCGCAGCGTCGTCACGGTCAGCTGCTCGATCGCCTGGAGGGGATTGGCGATTTCATAGGTCGCCGAGCGTGGGTCGGTGATCGTGAAGTAGAGGACCGTCTCGATCCCCACGACGACGTTGTCTTCGGTGATGACCGACTGGGGGTTGAAGTTGACGACCTGCTCGCGCAGATCCACAAGCGGCCTGACGCGCTCGATGAAGGGCGTCACGATGGTCAGCCCGGGCTCGAGCGTTCGGCTGTAGCGGCCAAGCCTCTCCACCACCCCTGCGCGGGCCTGCGGAATCACCCGGATCGAGCGGCCCGCCACGACCAGCAGGAATATGACGATCACTGCGATGACGATCAGTGCTGCCATTGGGGCGGTTTCCTTTCTCGGTTCCCTCGTGCCACAGCCTACCCTCGCCGGACCTAGAGCATGACGAGGGCCGTGGCTCCCTTGATCTCTACGACCTCTACCCGTTGTCCGACTTCGATCACGTCGTCCTCCGAGTAGCTCCGAGCGGTCCAGACCTCGCCGTTGTCGATCCGCACGCATCCGACGCCCTCGTCATTGGCGATGCGCTCGAGAACCATGGCCCGGTGACCGACCAGGGCGGCCGCGCCGGTGCGGATCGGCGGCGGCAGACGGCGGTGGCGGCGGGCCACGGGGCGCAGCGCACCGACCACGACGACGGAGGTCGCCACGAACAGGACGCCGCTCAGCAGAGCGCCCACGCCGAGCAGGCTCACCACTGCGGCAAGGGCTGCGCCGATCGCAAAGGGCAGCAGGTAGAGCCCGCCTGAATGCATCTCTCCGATGCCGAAGAGACATGCTGCGATGAGCCACAGAATCCAGGCCATAGCAGGGAGGTTAGCTCTCCGCGATCAAGGCGCGTGCAAAATCATCGGGATCGAAGGGCCGCAGGTCCTCGAGCGACTCGCCGATTCCGATCAGCTTGACCGGCAGTTGGAGCTCCGAGGCGATCGCCAGGGCGATCCCGCCGCGAGCGGTGCCGTCGAGCTTTGTCAGGACGACGCCCGTCACGCCGGCCGCCTCCGCGAACAACCGTGCCTGGCGCAGTCCGTTCTGCCCGGTCGTCGCGTCGAGTGTGAGGAGGGTCTCGTGGGGGGCGCCCTCGAGCTGGCGGGAGATGACCCTGCGCACCTTCGAGAGCTCCCCCATCAGGTCGTCCTGGGTGTGCAGGCGTCCGGCCGTGTCGATGATCACGACATCGAACCCCTCGGATCGCCCGCGGGCGATCGTCTCGAAGGCGACGGCTCCGGGGTCGGAGCCCTCATCGCCGGTGACGATCGCGCATCCGGCCCGCTCGGCCCACCCTTCGAGCTGCTCCGCCGCAGCCGCCCTGAACGTGTCGGCAGCACCGAGCAGGACGCTCACTCCGAACTCCTTCTGGAGGTGCCATGCGAGCTTTCCGATCGTTGTCGTCTTGCCGGTCCCGTTGACGCCCACAGCCATGATCACGGTCGGCTTGGGGCGAATGTCGATCGTCGCCTCTCCCACCGTTGCCGTGTCGGCGAGGAGGGCGATCAGGCGCTCGCTGAGGGCCTCGCCTCCCTCGAGCGATCCTCCGGCCACTTCGCTCTCGAGCGTCTCGACGACGGTGGCGGTCGTGCGGGCGCCGACGTCGGCCATGATCAGCGCCTCCTCGAGCCGTTCCCAGGTCTGCTCGTCGAGGACGCCGAACAGCGTCGCCTGGATCTCCGAGCCAAGCGCCTGGCGCGTCTTGGACATGCTCTCGCGCAGGCGTTTGAACAGGCCTCCGCGTTTGCGCTCGGCGGGCTCGTCTGCGGGCCGCCCCTCGGGGTCGGCACCTATGAACAGTTCACTCCATTCGCGCGCCACGGGGGCCGCGATCATAGCTCCCCGGGTCCCCGCCTCAGGCGAGTGCAGCGACCTCGGCGGTCTCGGCTGCTTCGGCGGGCAGCCTGCGCGAGAGGACCTTCGAGACGCCGTTGCCGCCCATCGAGACGCCGAACAGCCAGTCTGCCGCCTCCATGGTGCGCTTCTGGTGGGTGATCACGATGAACTGGGCGCTGCCGGCATAGCGGCGCAGCAGGGCCAGGAAGCGGTCGAGGTTGAGGTCGTCAAGGGCGGCCTCGACCTCGTCCAGGATGTAGAAGGGGCACGGACGGGCGAGGAACACGGCGAACAGGAAAGCCAGGGCGGTCATCGACTTCTCGCCGCCGGAGAGGAGCGTCAGGCGCTTGCTCGACTTGCCGGCGGGGGTGATCTCGATCTCGACACCAGGCAGCTGCTCCTCCTGGGGGTTCTCATCGGCTTCGGCCTCGGCCTCGGCGGCCTGCTCGATCGCCTCATCGCGGTCACCGTCGGGCGGGAGGGGTTGACCTCCCAGGACTCCCCGGGGGCCCTGTTCGTCCTCGACCAGGCGCAGGCGCCCGGTGCCGCCGGGGAAGACGTCGCCGACCAGTTCTTCGAAGTTCTTCGCGGCCGCCTGGAAGGTCTGCTCGAAGGTCTCCTGAATCTGCCGGTCCGTCTCGCGGATCACCGTGCGCAGCTCGCGCAGGGCCGTCTCGAGATCGCCGCGCTGAGCCTCGAGCTCCTCGACGTGGGCGATCGCCTCGGCGTACTCGTCCTGGGCCAGCGGGTTGACCGGGCCAAGCTGCTCGCGCCTGCGGTTGAGACGCTCGACGCGGGAGGCCAGCTCGGCCAGCTCGGTCTCTGAGAGCGCCGTCGCCTCGGCGCCCTCCTCGGCGCTGGGGTCGAGGCCGAGGCGCTCGGCGAGGGTCGCCGACTCGAGCTCGGCCTCGGCAGCCTGGTCGCGCAGTCGCTGCGCCGCAACCTCGGCTTCGGTGACGAGCTCTCCGGCGCTTCGCAGGCGGTTCTGGATATCGGCCTCGCGTGAGGCGCACTGGCGCAGCTCTCCGGTCATCTTCTCGCCCGCCTGGCGATCTTCGGCGAGCTCCAGCTCGAGCGTGGCCACCCGTGCGGAGACGGTCGAGGCGGCGAGGGTTATCGCCTCGCCCAGGCGTTCGGCCCTGGGCGCCAGGGCCAGGTCGGACTCGCGCTGGGCGCGGAGCCTGGCGATACGCGCCTGGCGGCTGCGAAGCTCTGCCGCTCGCTGCTCTGCCTGGCGGCGCTCGGCGGCGAGCTCCCCTTCGAGCTCGGCCTTGCGCACCGCCAGCGGGCCCTCGGCGGGCGCTGAGCGGCGCTGCTGCAGCAGCCACTCGGTGCGCCTGACGTTCTCCTTCGCCTCGCTGTGGCGGCGCTCGGCCTGGCGCAGGGCGTCGTCGGCGGTCGCGCGAGCGGCTTCGGCTGCGCGCACCTGCTCCTGGGCCCCCTCGCCGGCGAGCTTCGCCTCCTGCTCGGCCTGGGCGGCCCGCTCGACATCGGCGATCAGGCGGTCCCTTTCGTTGCGGCGAGCCAGGACCAGCTCGGTGCCACCCTCGCTGAGCTGGCGGACCTCGCCCCAGGCGGCGAACCAGACCCGGCCTGCCCGGGTCGTGGCGATCCCGCCGAAGGAGCCGGGCAGATCCTCGAGGCGCTCCACGACCCAGGCGTCGGCGAGCAGCCTTGCGGCCAGCTCGAGGACGGCCGGCGGCCCGCTGACGAGATCGATCAGGCGTTGTGCGCCGGGCGCCGGCGCCTGGCCGTCCGAGGGCACACCCGGCCCGTGGATGCCTCCGGCGAGCAGGGCGCTCCCGCCTTCTGGCCCGGCTCGGTCGAGGATCCGCTGGGCGCCGGGAACGTCCTCGACCAGAGCCGCGTCGAGCCGTCCGCCCAGAGCCGCCGCCAGGGCAAGCTCGAAGCCGTCCTCGATCCGCAGCTCCTCGCTCAGCGGGCGGGGTGCGTCGGCCTGCTCGCCGCCGACACCCAGGTGGCTGCGCAGGAACTGGTTGGCGGCGGCCAGCTCAGCGCCCACCCGGGCCGCCTCGCGGCGCGCCCCGTGGACGTTGCGCTCGGCCTCGGAGAGCCGCTCCCGGGCCTGCTGTGCGGCCAGGTCGGACTGCTCGCGCTCGGCTCGCCTGGCCTCGGTCTCCTGCAGGGCCGCCTCGTGCGCCTCGCGCTGGCCGCTCAGCTCTGACTCGAGATCGCGAAGCTCCTCCTCGAGCTGCTCGGAGCGGCGCGCCTCGATCTCCTCGAGCTCGGCCGCCAGAGCCGCAAGACGGTCGCCGGTGGCCGCCTCGGCCGCCAGCTCGCCCGAGTCGTGGGCCTGTGTCAGCTCCGCCAGCTCCGCCTCTGCCCGCTCGATCCGCCGGGCCAGCCGCTCGCCGTCCGCGCCAACCTGCTCCGCCCGAAGGCCCAGACGCTCGCTGGCCGACCGCGCCTCATAGACACGGCGCGACAGTGCATCGTGGCGCGCGGCACGCTCGGAGAGGGCCCGCTCGGCCTCGCCGCGGGCCGCAACGACCTCCTGCAGCCCTGCCTCGATCTCGCTCCTGCTCTTGCGTGCCGTGGCGACCTGGGCCTCCGCCGCCTGCAGCCCGATCCTCCTGGCTCGCAGAACGTCGCGGGCGATCTCCCAGCGAGCCTCGAGGATCTGGCGCTCGAGGCGCTCGTGCAGCTCGGCCGCTTCGGCCTGGCGCTTGAGCGGGCGCAGCCGGGTCCTTGCCTCGCGCTCGATGTCCAGGGCCCGGTCGAGGTTCTCCTGGGTGCGTTCGAGCTTCAGCTGGGCCCGGCGGCGGCGCTTGCGGTGCTTGCCCAGGCCGGCGGCCTCCTCGATCAGCAACCTGCGCTCCCTGGGCTTGGAGGTGACGATCGCCTCGACTTTCCCCTGGGAGATCACCGAATGTGTCTCCTTGCCCAGCCCCGTGTCGGAGAGGACCTCGATCACGTCGGTCAGGCGGCAGCGCGCGCCGTTCAGCCTGTAGCCGCCCTCGCCGTTGCGGTCGAGCCGGCGGACGATCGAGATCTCCGAGAGGGGCAGGTCGACGGTGCCATCGGAGTTGTCCAGCACGATCTCGACCTCGGCTGCCGATCGCGCCTGGACTCCGTGGCCGCCACCGAAGATCACATCCTGCATCGACTGCCCGCGGACGGCCAGGGGCGACTGCTCGCCCATCGCCCAGAGGACTGCGTCGGTGACGTTGGACTTGCCGGACCCGTTCGGGCCGACGACGACGCTGACCCCCTCGCCGAATTCGAGGTGGGTCTTGTCGGGGAAGGACTTGAATCCGTCCAGGGTCAGCGACTTCAGGCGCACTGTGCTCCTCCGCCGGTCCCCATCACTCGCCTGCCAGTTTGTCGACGGCCTCTCGGGCGGCCTCCTGCTCGGCATGCTTCTTGCTCCGGCCGGT
>CAZFGJ010000040.1:0-19107 GCA_964518445.1 uncultured Solirubrobacteraceae bacterium | reverse complement strand
GAGCGCGGCAGCGAGTGTGTTTTCCGCGGCGGAGATCGTCGGCGCGGGCGGTGCGACACCACCCGAGCCGATAGCCGTCCCCGGCGCGAACGCCACGCCGCGGAATGCCTCGTTCGCCGGAGCGGTCGCGATTTCCACCGGGACCCCGCTGAGAATCCCGTTGGGGCCGCTGACATCAGAGAGCTTGTAGAGGGTTCCGCCAGTCGACTGGGCACCGCTGCTGGTCGCGTAGATCGTCACGACGCCGTTGACATCGTTGGCGGTGACCCCCGTGACAAAGGGGATTTCGACCGAGCCGTCTTTGACCCACTGACCGCCCGTGAGCCCATACTTCCCGATCTGGCTCACTCCCGTTGGAGGTTTCGTCGAGCAGGTGACACATTCAGCGACATAGATCGTGTCGGGCGTGCTCCCCAGGCCCAACGTCAACATGCTGAAGGCGAAGGGCTGTTCCGGCGATACCGCGAACGGAAGGCTCGTCACAGGCTGTTTTTCGGTGGCCGGAAGGCCGCTGCCGATTTTTGCGAGCGCGAAAGACGGAGTGTTCTTACTCGGATCGGCGGAGGCGTAGAGCTGCCCGCCAACCACCGCGACCTGCCTTACGTTGGATGCCGCTTCACTCGTCTGTTTCGATTTTTTTTCGCCGGGTTTGCTGACGAACCGAACGCCGCCACTCGGCGATTTGCCCGCCCCGCCGACCCAGAACGTCGTCCCGTCGAAGGACGTCGCGCTCCGTGCGTTGTTGGCGTCGGCGAAGTCTTCCAGTGAGGTTGTCGTGTCGATCGTGCCGGCGGCGCTGACCCGCGCGATCGTGCGAGTGAATTCTTTGGCTTTCGTTTCATCGGGTTTGGGTGTCCCAACCGCGGCGTTGTAGCCGGCGGCCAGGAGGAATTCGCCGTTGCCCGAGAGCGTCAGCAGACCCTCGGAGCTCGCGCTACCGCCGGCCACCAGGCGTTTCGTGGCGCCGCTGTTGCTCGTCGGGAAGGCGAGCGTCAGCGGGAGGGAGCCGTTGGCGTCGTACTCGTTGAGGAAGGCGGCCGCCGCAGACGAGCTCAGCCCTTCGGTGCCGTTACCGACTCGGTAGACGACCACGTCACCCGGGGTGAACGAGGTGGCCACCGCCTGCGAGGAGCAGGCGAGTGTCGCCGCGAGCGCGGCGAGGAGAGCGATCCACTTGCGGACACCACTGCGCGCGTGCTTCCGTGCCACGATTCAGCCCCCCGGCCGTCGGATTACGCCCCCCTTGGGGGCGCGGTAGCCGGACGCTATCAGATTTCACATATCGAAATCTAGAAGTCCGAAGCATTTGCCGCCTGCAGGTCGCGGGGTGAAGAGGTGCCGGCGGCGGGACATCTGTAGAAACGCCCGAGACCTTGTTGGGACAGTTGTTCAGAACCTGTCTCCAACTGACAAACCGCTGCGGATTTGTGCGTATCATCGACAGCTTGGTAGGACCGTAGTGGGCGCCGGCACGGGGGCACCCAACGACCGTTACCGGGGTTTCCGGACGGCAAGAGACAGCTGACGCCGGA
This sequence comes from uncultured Solirubrobacteraceae bacterium, assembly GCA_964518445.1. Taxonomy (GTDB): domain Bacteria; phylum Actinomycetota; class Thermoleophilia; order Solirubrobacterales; family Solirubrobacteraceae; genus Palsa-744. The sequence goes on along the minus strand of CAZFGJ010000040.1, from coordinate 17,575 downwards.
GAAAGAGGCTCGAGGATGAGCAACGCTACGAGGAACCATGTGGAGCGCCCACGCCTCCTCCGATCGAGCGCTCTCGCGACGCTCTGCATGGTCGCGATCGCGGCTCTGCCCGCGGCGGCCGCCGACGGCGCAGGCTCGGCGCTGCAGGACACCACCCTGCTCCAGGACGCACCCGCCATCTCCTCGCCGGGAGCACCCGGCGGGCGGTTCGGCGAAGGCATAGCAATTTCCGCCAGCGGGAGGACTGCGATCGTCAGCGCCCCCGCCGAAGGCGCCGCCGGCTCGGCCTGGGTCTATGTGAGGACCGGACCCAATTGGAGCATCCAGGGGCCTCCCCTGCCCGGTGTCGGCTCCTCCGAACCTTGCGTTCCCGAAGGCGCCGGAGAAGCGGAAGCATGCAGATATGGGCTCGCGGTCGCCCTCTCCGCGGACGGCAACACTGCCCTGATCGGCGCTCCTGCCGACGACGGGGGCCTCGGCGCCGCGCGCATCTACACGCGCTCGGGCACCGAATGGACAGCCGGCCCGGTGCTGACCGGCGCGGAAGAGACAGGCACGGGTCACTTCGGGCGCTCCGTCGCACTCTCCGGCGACGGGATGACCGCGATCGTCGGAGGTGCCTACGACAACCACGGCACCGGCGCCGCATGGATCTTCAACCGCACCGGCGGAGCCTGGACAGCCGGTCCTCTGCTCCGTGGCGAAGAAGAGAGCGGCGCCGGCTATTTCGGGCGCTCCGTGGCGCTCTCCGCCGACGGAGCCACGGCGCTCGTGGGCGGTCCTTGGGACAACCACGGCGCCGGGGCGATCTGGATGTTCGCCCGGTCGGGCTCGGGCTGGGAACAGGATGGCGGCAAGCTGACCGCCTCCAACCCCGCCGGTGGCGAACGCTTTGGTCACAGCGTCGCGCTCTCGGCCGACGGCGAGACGGCGCTCGCCGGCGCACCGAATTACGAATCGAACGTCGGCGCAGCATTCGTCTTTTCCCACTCGGGAGGCCTCTGGAGTGCACAGGGTCCCGCACTCCGCGCCACGACCCCCCTCGGCGCCAGCCGCCTGGGAACGAGCGTCGCGCTGTCGGGTGATGGAAGCCTGGCCCTGGCGGGTGGCTCGAGCGATGACCACGGGGACGGCGCCGCATGGGAATTCGCCCGCAGCGGAGAATCCTGGTCGGAACTCGGCGAGGCGGCGATTGGCTCGGAAGCGCACACGCACGCGCACCTCGGCGCGACGGTCGCCGTGTCCGCCGATGCGAGCACGGTCCTCGCCGGAGCCCCCTACTTCGAAGGGGAAGCCGGTGGGATCTGGAGCCTGCGGGAGAACGCCGCAATCGCTCCGACGGTCGCGACGATCGACCCGTCCACAGGACCTGTGTCGGGCGGAACCAAGGTCACGATCCTCGGCAGTGGCTTCCTTCCGGGTGCGACCGTGACCATCGGCGGCCAGGCCGTCGACGTCGATGTCCTCTCTGAAACGGAAATCAGGGCAACCACCCCAGCCGCGCCCGCGGGCGCCAGCGAGGTCGTGGTGAGCGACGCCGAAGGGACCTAGAGCGCTGGACCCAGCTTCACCTTCTCGAGCCCTCAGCCGGCGAAGGAACCACCGAATGAAGTGGTGACCACCGCGAGTGTGCCGACCCCCGGGTCAGGTGTCCTCGCGGAAACGCAAAGCCAGCCGCCTCTCCCCCAGTTTCTAAGGACGGGGAACCTGGCTCCTGTGACCGGTCGGGTGCTGGTGAAGCTCCCCGGCTCCACCACATTCGCTCCGTTGAACGGCCTGCGCCAGGTGCCCTTCGGGACGATCGTGGATGCGACGAACGGGAAGGTCACCGTCACCACGATCGGAGCCGACGGCAAGCCCCAGACGATCGACTTCTTCGGAGGCGCCTTCAAGCTGCTGCAGAGAAAGAACGGCCAGGTCGTGGCTGTGCTGACCGGCGGGAACTTCGCCGTCTGCCCGACCGCCCGGGAGCGTGCCCACAAAGCCCTTGCCACGACCGCGACCTCGAGGAAGCACGTCGTACGCAAACTGTGGGCCAGCGGCCACGGGAAATACTCGACCAAGGGCAACTACGCCACCGGAGCCGTCCTCGGCACCAGGTGGCTGACGGTCGACAGATGCGATGGGACGCTGATCTTCGTAGCGACGGACCTCGTGGCGGTGACCAATCTCGTGAACCATCGCCACAAGCGGGTGAAGGCCCACCACAGCTACTTCGCCCCCGCCCCCTGACGCGAACGCGCAACGGCCGCAATGACCGAGGAGATAGTCGCGAAGGCGATCCTTGTCGCTGGAGCGCTGCTGCTCGTGATCGGCCCCGGGATGCAGGCCCGCCTGGAGATGCGCGAGTACCACGATCTGCTCGAGGCGCTGAAGCGGACCGATGACCTGCCCGACGCCACTCGCGAGTACCTCAGCGCACTGGCGATCGGACCCTCCAGCGCCCTCCATTCCCCGGTGGCGGCCGTCAAGTTCCTCTTCACCCTTTTCCAGGGGTGGTATCCCCGCTACCGGAGTGCCCGAAGCGCATTCCGCAGCTCGTCCGCCGGCGAAGACGAGCGGGTCGTGGAGATACGGACCCACCTGACCCGAGCTCGCAACTGGGCGATAGTCGTCGCCGGATCACTGCTGATCCTGACCGGCGCGGCACTCGAGCTGGCACGAGTCATTCCGGGCTCCTAGATCGGCTGGAGCCCATCTCGCCCACCCGGCATGCGCCCGATCGAATCAATGAGTTCGAGGGGTCTTCCCGTGGTGATGCGGGCGCTCAGCGTCCGACACTTCGGACTTCAGCCAGAGGAACGCGAATGCGGCCAGAGCGACGCCGATCGCTATGAAGATAACCGTGAAGGTCCAAGCTGCATCAACCATCTCAAGTCTCCTCTCACGGGGTGGCCTGCGTGTGGAGGCGCAGTGCCGCGAGCTTCAGTTGAACTCAACGGTAGGTCAGTCCCAGCCCCTCACAATCGTGGGATCCGAGCAGTTCCACGTGGCCAAATACCTACGAGAAAGCCCTGGCCGGCCGCAGCGCCCCCCGGAACGCCGCGCGGGCCCGTCTCGGTCAGAATGCATGAATGGCAGACCACGGAATCCCGCTTCGCGAGGCCGACGCCGACCCTGACCCGCTGCGTCAGTTCGAGTCCTGGTTCACGGCGGCCGGAGAGGCCGGAGTGCGGGAACCCGAGGCCGTCGCCGTGGCGAGCGCAAGCTCGCTGGGGATGCCCTCGCTGCGCATGGTCCTCTGCAAGTCCTTCGACGAGCGGGGCTTCGTCTTCTTCACCAACTACAGAAGCCGCAAGGGCCGGGAGCTGACAGCGAACCCCCGTGCGGCCATGCTTTTCCACTGGGACCCGCTGGGAAGGCAGGTCCGGATCGAGGGGACCGTGGAGCAGGTCAGCCCCGATGAGTCGGCGGCCTACGCCCGCTCGAGACCCCGGGGCAGCCAGCTCAGCGCGCTCGCCTCACCGCAGAGCCAGACGGTGGCCGACCGCGCCGAACTGGAGCGTGCAGTGGCCGAGCTGGACGAGCGCTACTCGGGCGAGGAGCTTCCCGTGCCCTCCCACTGGGGCGGATTTCGCCTGATACCCGAGACCTTCGAGTTCTGGCAGCAGCGGAGCGACCGGCTTCACGACCGGCTTCACTATCGCCACGGCGATGACGGCTGGGTGATCGAGCGCCTGGCTCCCTGAGCGCGGCGCCCGGCGCCGGTCTGGACCCCTGACGGCCCGTCGTCGTCAATCGCCCGGGGCACCCGCGACGAGAACCGCCGGGGCGCCCTGAACCCTGCATCCCGGCTCGACATCCCGCAGCACAAGCGATCCGGCGCCCACGATGGCGCCCGCCCCGATGTTCACATCGTTGAGGATCGTCGCACCCATACCGACGAAGGCCCCGTCTCCGATCGCCGATTTGCCCCCGACGTTGACGCCCAGGTTGAGCGTGGCGAACTTCCCGATTCGCACGTGATGACCCACCAGGGCGCCTCGCGAGAGGATCGTCTGCGACCCGATCCCTGTTGCGGCTCCAATGACAGCCAGCGGCCCGATGGCGGCGCCCTCACCGACCTCCACGTCGCCGGCAAGGGAGGCCGCCGGGTGAATCACGGCCGCCGCGCGCCACCCCTGTCGGGCCAGGATCTCCCAGTGCGCCTCCCGATCGCCCCCGAGTCCCAGGATCGCCCTGCGACCCGGATCGCCGTGGCCGGCCGCCACCACCGGCAGGCCGTCGATGCTCATCCCCACCCTGGAGGGGTCGAGCATCTCGATCAGGCCATCCACCTCGTGGCCCGCCGCCCGCGCCCAGTCGACGATCTCCGCAGCAAAGGTCCCCGTGCCGGCCACATGGAGCCTCATTCGCTAGGCGCGCCGGGCAGTGCCTAGCACGAACGGAACACCCATCGAGCCGGGACCTGAGCTGAAGCGACGCAGCTTCTCGATCTCGAAGCCCGCCTGGGAGATCGCAAGCAGGGTCTCGCGTTTCAGGTGGCAACCGCCGCCGAGACGCGGCCAGAGCCCGGACTCATCGAGCCCTGTCTGCAGTGCTCGCCCGAGGCTCTGCTCCGCGGCGACATGCTCGAAGAAGCGCAGCTCTCCCCCCTCCCTGATCACACGGCGCAGCTCGGCCAGCGCCCGGACCTGGCTGCTCACCGAGCAGAGCACCAGCGATGTGACGGCGGCGTCGAACTCGCCGTCGCGAGCCGGGAGCGTCTCGGCGGTCCCGTCGAGGACCGTGATCGCGGTCGGAACCCTGGTGGCCGCCACGCCCGCGAGGCCCCTGAGATAGGGCTCCGGCTCGATGGCCAGCACCTCGGAGACCGTGTCGGGATAGAGGCCGAAGTTGCGCCCGTCCCCCGCGCCCACCTCGAGCACACGCCCATCGAGGCCCTGGAGCAGCTCCGAGCGCTGCCGGTCCGATCCGACCTTCCCCGAGATTCGAGCCCAGACTCGCGCGAAGACAGGGTGCGGAGCGGTTGCCGAGTCAGAGCCCATCGCCCATGACCCTATCGGCGCGGGTCAGGAGACTGCCAGCAGCTCCCACCGGCCGGGGACGCCCTTGAGGGCATGGCTGCCGCGGCTCTTGAAGGCGTAGCCACCACCGGCGACGAGGTCCCGGACGGTGCGCGACACCAGCACCTCGCTGGAGGAGGCCAGCGCCGCGACACGGGCGGCGATGTTGACGCCGATCCCAGCCACATCCCCGTCGCGGAGCTCGACTTCTCCGGTGTGGACCCCCGCCCTGATCGCGATCTCGCCATGTGCCAGCGCCGCACGGAGAGTTTTGGCGCACTCGAGGCCGTGGGCGGGCACGTCGAAGGTCGCCAGGATGCCGTCGCCAGTCCCCTTGATCAGCCGGCCGGCACAGGCTGCGACAGCACTCTGGGCGATCCTGTCATGCCGGTCGAGCACCTCTCTCCAGGCCAGGTCGCCGAAGGCGGCCGCCTGTGCGGTCGAGCCGACGATGTCGGTGAAGAGCACCGTGGCCAGCGCGCGCTCCGTCTGGCGCCGGGCCGCGACCTTCTCCACTTCGCTGAACTCCTCGAGCAGCGAGAGCATCCTGTCCAGGCCTATGACCTCGCTGGGAGCCGTCGCAGCTATCGCAAGCGGTCCTCGAGCCACCTGTCCGCTGCGGCGAAGAGCGAAATGCCTGCGCGCCGGGCGAGTCGAGGTCGTCTCGCACCCTGTCGAATCGAGAAGAGGACCAGCGCCCGTCCCTCGCATGGCTGCACCTTCTGGGAGGGCGGCGCTAGTGTCAAGCGTCGCAATCTTCGTGTCACGTGGAGGCACCCGCCGGCCGGGTGCGACGGCGTCCGGCCGGGATCTATTTCGTGGTCGGTTCTGGAGTCGTCTTGGCAGGCGTCGGCTTGGTCGAGGTGACGATGCAGCTTTTCGCCTTCTTGCCGTTGGGAGTGCTCGAACAGGCCAGTGCCGCGCCGCCTTTGCCCTCCACCTCCTTGAGAGCCAGGGTGGAGGGAGTGTGCGGGAAGCTGTTTTCGGCGCCGTAGCCGATCACGATGCTGTCGTTGTCCTGCATCACGTAGGCGGCCGGGTTGCTCAGGGGCCGCCCGTTGACGAAGAAGTGAAGGTGATCGCCGCCCAGGCCTTTCAGGTTGCCGACTTCGTCGGGGCCGAGTTTGACGCCCCAGACCATGAAGAAGTCACCCAGCGTGAACTTAAAGGGGTGCGGCGCCTCCATGTGGATGATCCCCGTGCCGTCGTGCGTGTGCAGGCTCGACTCGAGATGTTTCTTGGGTTCGAGGCCGATGTTCGGCGCCAGCGGCGCCAGCAGGCCGTTCACGTAGATGTGCAGAAGCGCGTGATGGTGGAAGACCTCGCTGCCCCCCGGCGGGATCTTGATCAGCTTCAGCCGTTCTGCGAGGTGCTGGTATTCGGGATACCAGCGAGGAGGAGTCGCCTGTAGACCAGGCCCGGCGATCCGCAATCCCGGAGGCGGAGGTGTGCTCGATCCGCACCCCCCGGCGAGGAGGGCTGCCGCTGTGAGCACGACGGTGAGCGGTCTGCGCATCCCCATGACTAGCGGCGGAGCATACACCGGCTGTTTGGTTGGCCACACACCTTCCAGCCCTAGTTTTCAGGAGATCCACTGGCCTCGACCGCCGCGCTAAGCACCCCATCTGCCGGGGCTTCATTCGACCGGACAACAATCGACCGGCGCGAGCTGAGGGGCGACGACGTCCAGATCGAGATCAAGTTCTGCGGTATCTGCCACAGCGACGTCCATCAGGCGCGCGACGAGTGGGGAGGCTCGATCTTCCCCATGGTCCCCGGCCATGAGATCGCAGGCATCGTGTCGGCGGTCGGCCCCGAGGTGACGAGCTTCGCCGTGGGCGACCGGGTCGGTGTCGGCTGCATGGTGGACTCCTGCGGCGAGTGCGAGTACTGCAACGCCGGCGAGGAGCAGTTCTGCGTCAAGGGGAACGTCCAGACCTACAACGGGCGCGAGTACGACGGCACTCCGACCTACGGCGGCTACAGCCAGCAGGTCGTCGTCAAGGATCGATTCGTCGTCAACATCCCCGAGAACATCGAGCTTCAGGATGCCGCTCCCCTGCTCTGCGCGGGAATCACCACCTATGTGCCGCTCAAGCACTGGCACGCCGGCGAGGGCAAGAAGGTGGCCGTCATCGGTATGGGTGGGCTGGGGCACGTGGGTGTTCAGATCGCCGCCGCCATGGGAGCCGAGGTGACCGTCCTGAGTCAGACGCTGAGCAAGAAAGAGGACGGGCTGCGCTTTGGCGCGAAGGACTACTACGCCACATCTGAGAGGGACACCTTCAAGACGCTCCGCGGGCGCTTCGACCTGATCCTCAACACCGTCTCGGCGAACCTGCCGCTGGACCACTACCTGCGCCTGCTCCGAGTCGACGGGACGATGGTCACCGTGGGCGCGCCCGCGGCTCCCGACAAGGTTCACGCCTTCTCCCTCATCGGCGGAAGGCGCAGCCTCGCCGGCTCGGCCATCGGCGGCCTGCCCGACACCCAGGAGATGCTCGACTTCTGCGCCGAGCACGACGTCCGCCCGGCGATCGAGCTGATCTCCGCAAGCGAGGTCGACGGCGCCTACGACAGGGTCGTCAACAGCGATGTCCGATACCGGTTCGTGATCGACACCGCAACGATCGCCTAGCTCGAGGTGGACCCTCGGCGCTGCTCAGTAGGACTTGGGCAGCCCGAGGGAGTGCTCGGAGACATAGTTGAGCACCATCTCCCGCGAGACCGGAGCCGTGCGGGCCACGCGGACGGCCCACCAGAGATCGCTCAGGCCGTACTCGAGGGCGAAGCCGTGCCCCCGTGCGCCTGGATGGCGCTGTCCACGCAGTGGATCCCCGCCTCGGCGGCCGCGTACTTGGCCATGTTGGCCGCCTCCCCCGCCCCGGGCACCCCGGCGTCGTAGAGGGCCGCGGCCTTGCGGGTCATCAGCCGCGCCAACTCGAGCTCGATCTTCGCCGCCGCCAACGGATGAGCAACCGCCTGATGAGCGCCGATCGGTTTGCCCCAGACACTGCGCTCGCGCGCGTAGGCGGCGCCCTTCTCAAGCGCCAGACGTGCCACTCCGGTGGACAGCGAGGCGCCCATGATGCGCTCGGGGTTGAGACCGTCGAAGACAACTCCAAGGCCGCCGTTCTCGCCTCCGATCAGCCGCTCCTCCTCGATCTCGACATCATCGAAGAACAGCGTCCACTGACGGTCGGCGCCGCGCACGGCCATGGGAATCGCCTGACGTGTGAACCCTGGCGTGTCGACGTCGACGATCGCCAGGGAGGGCAGGCCCAACTGTCCGTCGGGGAGGCGGGTGCGGGCCACCACCAGGACGGCCTCGGCATCCTCGACACCCGAGATGTAGGTCTTCTGCCCGTTGAGCACGAACCGGTTCCCATCGCGGCGCAGCGAGGTGCTCAGCTTGTGCGAGTTGCTGCCCGCGTCAGGCTCGGTGATCGCGAAGGCGATCTTGGTGGTTCCCCGGCCGATCCCGCGAAGCCAGCGCTCCTTCTGCTCGATCGTGCCGTGCTTCGAGAGGATGCTGCCGACGATCGCCGGCGAGACGACGATCAGGAGCAGTGAGCAGCCGGCCGCGGCGATCTCCTCGCCCACCCAGGACAGAGCCGTCATCCCCAGGCCTCCACCGTCGTACTCCTCGGGGATGTTGACGCCCATGTACCCACGCGAGGCCAGCGCATCCCAGAGCTCCGTCGGGGGCTCCTGGGTGTCGCGCTTCTTCTCCATGTACTCACGTCCGAAGTCGGCGCAGATGCCCGCGACGGCCTCCCGCAGAAGGGTCTCCTCCTGGGAGGGCAGGAACGGAAGCGCCGCCGGGCGGGCTGGAGCGGGCATCTCCACTACCGCCTTACGACCTTGAATGCCAGCGCCCTGGCAGCCGAGACGCCGGCGCTGTCGGCGGCCGTGAAGACCGCTTCATAGCGGGTCGGCGCGAGTGCCCTGCTCCGAAGCCGGCCGCTGAAGGGCAGCCGGTTCAGACCGGCTTGAGCCGAACGGGTCAGCGTCGCCACGGTGATGTTCCTCGTACAGGCTCGCTTGGACCGCAGCCTGCGTGTGGCGGGGACGCAGCGGTGACCCACCCGACGGCCCTTGGCCCGGCGCGTGATCGCGAGCTTCACCGTGGCGGCTCGATCCAGGCGGAACGAGAACACTGTGCCCCGCCGGTGGCCCCTCGCAGCCGTGTGCCCTGTGAGTGACGTCGACGACGGCCCGGCCCGGAAGACGGAGTTGCTCTCGCTCAGCCCCGTTATCTTCGGCGGAAGCGGCAGGACCCGGTTGAAGGTCCCCGTCACCGTCTGATCGGAGCTCATCGTGACCGTGCAGCTCCCGGTGCCCGTGCACCCCCCTCCGGACCAGCCGGCGAACGCCGATCCGCCAGCCGGCGCCGGCGTCAGAGTGACCGTCGAGCCGTCGTCGAAGGGCGCCGTGCAGGCCGAGCCGCAGGCAATCCCGGCGGGCCCGGACTGCACCGTCCCGGCACCCGTGCCGGAGGTCGCGACCTTCAGCGTGAAGGGATCGCCCAGCGCCCGGAAGAGCAGCAGGTTGCCCTCGAAGTTCTGCCCGGCCACGACGACCCGCCGGTCAGGTGCCAGCGCAAGCGACTGCGCCCCGGATGTGGCCCCGACTTTGACGGTCGTTGCTCCGCCGCTGCCGAAGGACGGGTCCAGCGCTCCGTTGACCGCCCCGGAGCCGCCGTTCTCCTCGATCCGCCAGAGCACCGCGGCCGATTGCCCGCCGGTGGGCTGGGCATATCCGCTCACCAGTATCTTGCCGTCAGGCTGCAGCGCGACGGCGGTCGCGTCCGCGAACCCACCGCCGTCCAGTTCGGCAGCGCCATCGGTGTCGAAGGTGGGGTCCAGCGCGTCGCTCGTCACATCTTCAGGACCACCGTTCGCCTTCAGCCTCCAGATCATCGCCCGAGAGGATTTCGGCAGGTCGCTGCGGCCGACCACGACGATTCGGTTGTCCGGCTGAACAGCCACGCCCCGGGCGCTGTCTTCCCCGCCGCTGTCGATGTCCGCCTGGCCGTCAACGTCGAAGGACAGATCGCGCGATCCGTTTGCTTCGAGGCGCCAGACCGCGACATCCGGCGGGTTCGACGCGTTCGTCGTGGTCCCGGCGATCACCACCTTGCCGCCGGCGGCCAGCGCGATTGCCACGCCGTCGTCTTCGTGGGCATCTGTGATTTCGGCCAACCCGTCCGTGTCAAAGCTTTTGTCCAGGCTCCCCGCGGAGTCGAGCCGCCAGACCGCCGCCGTCTTTTTCCCGCCGGGGACGTTGAAGATGTAGCCGGTCACATCGATCTTGCCGTCGGGCTGAACCAGCACGGCATTGGCAACGTTTGCCGTATCCGGCTTCAGAGCGACCCGCCCGCCTGTGCCGAAGCTCGGGTCGAGAGCGTCGTTGGTCGCGCCTGAGCCTCCGTCTGCCTTCAGGCGCCAGACCATCGCGGCCTCTTCGCTTTCGGGGAGGTTCTTGAAGCCGACGAGGACGATCTTCCCGTCGGGCTGGATGGCCGCTCCGTAGGCGCTGGGGTAATTGCCCGGTTCTTCGATCGTTGCGGTTCCGTCACCGTCGAACGACGGGTCTGGCGACCCGTCGGCGAGGAACCTGGAGACCGTGATGACACCACCTTCGGTCGTGACGGCGACGATCTTCCCGCCCGCCGTGAGGCCGACCGGAGTCGGGTAGGTCGAGGTCGGCCGTTCGAAGACGGTCGTTCCGGCTTTCCCGAAGCTCGGGTCGAGCCCGCCCGACCCCGCGACGGCGACTGCCACGCCCGTTCCGGCGGCCAGCGCGACTGCCAGCGCGACACCCCGCGTCAGCAGCCTGCGACGCCTCCCCGGGCCTGTTCTCGCGGTTCCCCCCGTGAGCACCGCCTAAGTATCCCCCACTTCGAGGCGGCACGTTGCAAGGCACCTCTTGGCGCTCAAGCGTCCCTCTTGGGCAACCGAAAAGGCGGCATGCCCTCGAAATCGCGTCTCCCTTTGAACTTTTCCAACGTCGTCTCGATGCTGGCCCTGTTCGTGGCGCTCAGCGGCAGCGCCTACGCGGCCGGCGTCCTCGCGCCCAACAGCGTCGGGAGGGCCCAACTCCAATCGAGCTCGGTCACCACAGCCAAGATCGCCGACAACTCGATCGGCAGCTCCAAGCTCAAGCCCGGTTCGGTCACCGCCTCGGAGCTCGCCAGTGACAGCGTCGGCCCGTCAGACCTGCAGCTTGGGCTCCGCCAACAGCTCACACGGCTGGCCGCCAGGCCCTCGACTTCTCGCCTGGACTCTGCGGGCACAGTGTCGGCCGGCCCTCCCGGCCCTGTCGGCCCCCGTGGACCGGGAGCCATCCGGGTTCACTACCTCGAGCAGGCCTCCGCCTCTCCCGATCGGGTGACCGTGACAGAAATCGACGGCCTGCGAATGGAAGCCCTCTGCGAAGACACGAACCCGGGCACACAGATGAACCTTGCCGTCAGCAGTCCCGAAGCTGCCCACGGAGTGGAGACGATCAGCGTCGACGGAGGATCGGGCGCTCCCGGCTTCGGCGAATCTCAGTCGGCCAACCTCCAGATCGACCTCCCGGCGGGGACGACCTCGCTCGGCGGCCCCTCCGCGGAAGCGGGTCACTACTCGCGGGTCTTCGCCGACCTGATCTATGTCGCGCCCAAGAGCACCGTCAACATGACGATCGGCCTGGTCATAGACGGCACAGCCGGGACCTGTGCGGTCGACGGCGTCGCAGTGCCGGCCACAAGCTGAGCTTCCCCGCTCCTCGCTTGCCCGCGGTCTCGAGGCGAAGGCTGCCGGGCGTCTCTCGCCGGTAGGCTCGCGAGCGATGGCGAGCACCCTCAGCAGATCGCGATTGGCCCAGCTGCTCGAGCGCGAGCTGACGCACTTCCGCTCCACCCACGAGCGATCTGCCGAGCTTCACGAGCGAGCTCTCCGTACCCTGGTCGGCGGCGTGCCGATGCCCTGGATGATGCGGTGGGCCGGCGGGTTTCCGGTCAGTGCCAGATCGGCCCAGGGCAGCCGGGTGACAGACGTCGATGGACACGAGTACATCGACCTCTGTCTCGGCGACACGGGCGCCATGACCGGCCACAGCCTCCCGGCGCTGATGAAGGTGTTGGCCGGACGTGATGGCCAGGGGCTGACCCTGATGCTCCCGACCGAGGATGCGCCATGGGTGGGCGAGGAGCTGACAGGCCGCTTCGGCCTGCAGCGGTGGCTGTTCACCCTCTCCGCGACCGACGCCAACCGTGCAGCGCTGCGGATCTGCAGACAGCTCACCGGCCGCAGCAGGATCCTGGTCTATTCCTACTGCTACCACGGCTCGGTCGACGAGGCGTTCGCGATCTCCGACGGGAACAGAGGGACCCGCACGAGAGAGGGCAACGTCGGACCGGCCGTAGATCCGGCCCGGACCACGACGGCGGTCGAGTTCAACGATCTCGATGCGCTCGAGGCGGCACTCTCGGGAGGCGAGATCGCATGTGTCCTTGCCGAGCCGGCGATGACCAACATGGGAATCATCCTGCCCCTGCCCGGCTACCACAAGGCTCTCCGCGAGCTCTGCCGCACGCACGGGACCCTGCTGATCATCGACGAGACCCACACGATCTCGGCCGGTCCCGGAGGCTGCACCGGCGAGTGGGGCCTTGAACCGGACATCCTGACCCTCGGCAAGGCGATCGGCGGGGGCGTCCCATCGGGCGCGCTGGGGATGACCATCGAGCTGCAGGAGAAGATGCTCGCCCAGCCGGAGGCCGACTATGAGGACACGGGCGGCGTCGGCGGGACGCTGGCCGGGAACGCCCTGTCCCTGGCGGCGATGCGGGCGACCCTGTCGAGTGCGCTGCGCCGAGAGGACTTCGACATGACGATCCCGCTGGCCTCCCGCTTCGCCTCCGGGGTACGCCAGGTGGCAGCCGAGCGCGGCCTCGCCTGGAGTGTCGCGGAGCTGGGCGCCCGCGCCGAGTACCGCTTCGAGCCCCGGCCGGCACGCAATGGGACCGAGGCGCACATCCAGACGGATCAGGAGCTCGAGCGCTACCTGCACCTCCACGCGCTCAACCGGGGCCTGATGCTGACGCCCTTTCACAACATGGCCCTGATGGCCCCCACGACGACCGAGGCCGACGTCGATCGTCACACCGAGCTGCTCGCGGTGGCGCTAGACGAACTGCTCGAGTAGCGCCCGGCCCATCACTCGCTCTGCGCGCCGATGGGGCCTTTCGAGGGCCCGGCGCGGAATACTCGGTGCTCATGCCTCAGGCTCCCGACCTTGCCGGCCGCGCTCTGGACGGCCGCTATGAGCTTCACGAGATGCTCGGAGAGGGCGCCTTCGGGCGCGTCTACAGGGGCACCGACCGGCGGCTGGGCCGCGCCGTGGCCGTCAAGGTGATCAAGCCCTGGTGGGCCGAGGACAGCGCCTGGGTGGAGCGCTTCGAGCGGGAGGCCCGGCTGCTGGCGAGCGTCAACGACCGGGGGGTTGTGCAGATCTTCGACATCGGCCATGCCGAGGAGGGCCCCTACTACGTGGCCGAGCTCGTGGATGGGGAAAGCCTGGCCGAGCGGCTGAAGGCAGGCCCGATCCCGGCCGAGGAGGCCCGGAGCATTGCCGAGCGGCTGTCCCATGCTCTGGGGAGCGCTCACAGGAAGGGGGTGCTCCACTGCGACGTCAAGCCCGCCAACGTCCTTCTGGGCGTGGGCGGGGAGGTCAAGGTCGGGGACTTCGGAGTCGCCCGGCTCGCCGAGGGCACCTCCCAGGCACAGACGGCGACGGTCGCGGGCACGCCCCGCTACATGTCTCCCGAGCAGGCTCGGGGCCGTCCGACCAGCGCCGCCACGGACGTCTACAGCGCCGGCGTGGTCCTCTACGAGATGCTCTCCGGGCGGCCGCCGTTCGTCGAGGGCTCAGCCGTCGAGCTGGGCCTTCGACACCTTCAGGATGCGCCGCCTCCGCTTCCGCCCGAGACGCCCGATTCGCTGCGCAAAGTGGTCGAGCGCGCCCTCTCCAAGGACCCCTCCGAGCGCTATCCAGACGGCAACGCAATGGCCGGAGCCCTGCACGAGGCAGCGATCCCCGCCGCGGAGACGACAGTCCTTCCCAGGCCGCCGGCGCAGCAGCCGGACAGCCCGCCGGGAGTCGCGCGCAGGATGCCCAGGGCCGGTGCCGGGGAGGCCGGCGAGGGTGAGACGATCGCCCTGGCCGCAGGTCAGGACGGAGCTAGAACCCGTGTGCTGCCCGGCGGGTCGGGGCCCCCTCCGCCCCAGCGCCCATCGGACGCCGCCGCACACCGCCGCCGGCGTGCCTTCGCACTGATCCTTGTCGGCCTGCTGCTGCTGGGCGCCGCGATCGCGGTCGTCCTGCTGGGCGGCTCGGCTGCCAAAACGACAGTCCCGAACCTGCGCGGACTCCCCCGCGGGGGCGTCGAAGCCCGAGCGCGGCGGCTCCATGTGAGCCCGTCCTTCTCGCGCAGCCACTCCGAAGCTCCCGCCGGCATCGCGATCGCCCAGAGCCCGGCACAGGGCACCCGGGTGACGCAGGGGGCAACCGTCCGGGTGGTACTCAGCGACGGACCTCCCCCCGTCCCCGTTCCGGGAGTGCGGGGCAAGACCTCCGCCTCGGCCGAGGATCTGATCGCAAACGCCGGTCTCCGCTACAGCGTCAGGACCGTCGCCAGCCCCGGGACAGATACGGGCATCGTCGTTAAACAGTCTCCGGAGCCGCCGGCCACACTCCCACGCGGCTCCACCGTGGCGCTCTCGATCTCCGAGACGCCCCACTGGCGAAGCCTGACGACCTTCTCGGGGATCGACGACGGCAAATCAGTCCCCTTCCACATCCTCGGCACGCGTTGGCGGGTGACCTACCGGATGGCCTACCGAGGGACCTGCCTGTTGCTGCTGGTCTGCGGAGGGCCAAGCGCCGAAGCGGTGGATCTCCAGAAGGGCTCAGGTGCCGGAAGCTTCGATCTCTCAGAAGGCGAAGAGGAGACTCATGTCTTTGAAACGGGCCCTGGGCTCTACCGCCTGATCATCTCCGGCGGCCGCGATTCGGCCGAGTGGCGGATGACCGTGCAGGACTACTACTGAGCCGGCGGCGCCCCCGCCGCATCACGGGTTCACCGGGTCAGTGTGCCAGCGCCCATTCGATCTTCCCCAGCCCCGGGAATCCGAGCGCCGCCGCCGTCGCCCCCGTCAGATCCCACTCTCGCCCGGCGATGTAGGGACCGCGGTCGATCACCGGGACGGTCAGGGTGCGCCCGCCGTAGTGGAAGGTGATCAGCGTTCCGCAGGGAGCCGTCTTATGAGCCACTCCGAGCTCGTTGCGGCCCAGCAGGCCACCGCATGCCAATCCCAACCCGTAGTCGGTGAAGACGGACGCCACGCTCACATGAACCCCCGACTTGGGCTCGATCGACCAGGGCAGCAGACCTGCCAGGTTGGCCGCCGCGGCGCTCAGCCTCTGCTGCTCTTCGCGCTTCTGAATTTCTGAGACTTTGGCCAGCTCGGCCTGCACTTCGGCATCCGAGGGGGCACCCGGAGCGGGGCGGAATGCCGCCGGGACAGGGTGGGCGGGCGCGATGGCCCCGCCGGGCGAGGCCGGCGGGGTTTTGCGGGCGGTCGGGGTGCTGTCCGTTGAAGGCGCCGGCGCGGGAGCAGGCGTGATGCTCGCGGGCGGCGCCGTTGTCGCCGAAGGATCAGCCGGCGCCGGCGCGGATGCGCTCTGGGTTCCGCTCTGAGCGCCCGACTTACCGCAACCGCTCAGCGGCAGAGCGCAGAGGATGGTCGCGGCGATCGCGAGGGCGCTGAGCGATGCTCCTGATCGGGCCATCGGGGAATTATGGCCGTGCCGCCGCGTGGGCAGATCAGTTGCGGTGCCTGTAGATTGGGCGGCCGCTGCACCCGGAACGCGATTCGCCCTTCGGCGCAAGCCCACCCCCTCACGAAGGAATAGACGATGCCCAAGATCAAGATGCCCATCGTGATCACGGCCCTTGCGGCCGCTGTGCTGGCGCTGAGCGCCTGCGGGAGTTCGTCGAGCAGCAGCTCGAGCACCGCCGGGACGGCCGCCGCGGCCAGCACAGCCGCGGCCTGCACCAAGAGCTCGCTGACGCTGCACTCCCCGGGCAAGCTGACTGTTGCGACGGACTCACCCGCCTACCCGCCCTACTTCATCGACAACAAGCCGGCCAACGGCGAAGGCTTCGAGAGCGCCGTGGCCTACGCGATCGCCTCCCGTCTGGGCTTCGGGGCGCATGAAGTCAGCTGGACGGTCGAGCCGTTCGACTCCTCCTACGCGCCGGGCCCCAAGTCCTTCGACTTCGACATCAACGAGATCTCGATCACCCCGGCACGGGCGAAAGTCGTCTCGTTCTCGGTTCCCTACTACACCGACCCGCAGGGGATCATCGTGCAGGCGAACTCGAAGTACGCCAGCGCCAAAAGCCTCTCCGAACTGCAGAGCGCGAAGATCGGTGTGCAGATCGGGACGACCAGCCTGACGGCGGTGGAACAGGAGATCAAACCCACCACCCAGACGCAGGTGTTCAACAACTCCAATGATGTCGTCAGCGCCTTCAAGAACCACACGGTCGACGCGATCGTCGTTGATCTGGCGACAGCCTTCGAACTCACCGGCGAAACGATCTCCAGCGGAAAGATCGTCGGGCAGTTCAGCGCGCCGGGCGGCAACACCTGGGGTGTCCTGATGGCGAAGGGCTCGAGTCTTCAGCCCTGCGTCAACGCCGCACTGGCGGCGCTGCACGCCAATGGACAGCTCGCGAAAATCGAATCGCGCTGGATGAAGTCGACGACCAACGTGCCCGAGTTGCACTAGCTGGGCGGCAGGACCCGCCCGGCCAAGCGGTCGTGAGCACACCCACCCACATAACGCCCGGACGCACCACCACCTCGAGGGAGGCCCGCGAGCAGGCGCGCAGCCGCAAAGCCCGCCGTGCCCTGCTGATCTCGAGCGTCTCGACGGTTGCAGTCATCGGCGGCCTGATCGTCATCCTCATCACCAGCCCCGGCTGGTCTGCTGTGAAGGAAACCTTCTTCTCCTGGAGCGCCTTCAAGTCGTCCTTCCCCTCGGTGCTGAGGGGGTTCTGGCTGGACGTCAGGATGTTCATGGTGATCGAGGTGGTGGTGCTCGCCGCCGGACTGCTGATCGCACTGTGCCGGACGATCCGCCTGGCGGCGCTGTTCCCGCTGCGCCTGCTGTCGGTCGTCTTCGTGGACGTGATGAGAGGCGTCCCGACGATCCTGATCGTCTACCTGATCGGGTTCGGTATCCCGGCGCTGGGGCTCGCGGGGCTTCCGACCAGTGAGATCGTGCTCGGCTCCCTGGCACTGGCGCTCTGCTACTCGGCCTATGTGTCGGAGGTATACCGGGCGGGCATCGAATCGATCCACCCCAGCCAGAGCGCCGCGGCGCTCGCACTGGGGCTGACCGCCCGGCAGTCTCTGCGCCACGTGGTCCTACCCCAGGCGGTGCGCCGCGTCGCCCCTCCCCAGCTGAAAGACATCATCAAGCTGCAGAAGGAAGTTGCCCTCGTCTCG
>CAZFGJ010000039.1:0-19561 GCA_964518445.1 uncultured Solirubrobacteraceae bacterium | reverse complement strand
CCGGCGGGGCGTCGTGCCCCGGCGTTCCGTTCGCGGGCGGGTCCGAGGCCGGGTAGCTCTCCGCGATCGCCTCATCCTGGGCGTCGGGCTGCTCGCCCGCCGACGGGACGTAGTCGCGCAGCGCCTCTTTGAAGGCCTCCCGTGCGCCGCTGAGCGAAACCCTGTCCTGCGGGCGCTTGGGCCCGGCAAGGCTCGGTTCGACCGTGCTGAGGTCAAGCTCGATCGTGTCGGTGAAGGTGGGTTCTTCGGAGTTCTCGTCGTGCCACATGCCCTGCTCGCGGGCGTATGCCTCGACGAGGGCGATCTGCTCGGGGTCGCGCCCGGAGAGCTCGAGGTAGCGGAGCGTCTCGGCGTCGATCGGGAAGATCGCACAGGTCGAGCCGAACTCGGGTGACATGTTGCCGATAGTCGCCCGGTCGGCGATCGGCAGGGCCCCCACGCCGGCGCCGAAGAACTCGACGAACATCCCCACGACACCTCGGCGCCGCAGCATCTCGGTGACCGTCAGGACCAGGTCCGTGGCGGTGGTGCCCTCGGGCAGGCGCCCGTGCAGGCGGAAGCCCAGGACCTGCGGAATCAGCATCGACATCGGCTGGCCCAGCATGGCCGCCTCGGCCTCGATGCCGCCGACGCCCCAGCCGAGCACGCCCAGGCCGTTGACCATCGTCGTGTGGGAATCGGTGCCCACCAGCGTGTCGGGGTAGGCCTGCGCCATCCCGGAGTCGCCGGCCTCGCGCGGGAAGACCACGCGGGCCAGGTACTCGAGGTTGACCTGGTGGACGATCCCCGTGTCGGGCGGGACGACGGCGAAGTCCTGGAAGGCGCCCTGCCCCCAGCGCAGGAAGGCGTAGCGCTCCTGGTTGCGCTCGAACTCGCGCTCGGCGTTGAAGCCGAAGGCTGCCCTCGTTCCGAAGGCGTCGACCTGTACCGAGTGGTCGATGACCAGCTCGGCCGGGGCGAGCGGGTTGATCAGCTTGGGATCCCCGCCCATCTCGGCCATGGCGTCGCGCATCGCGGCAAGATCGACGACGGCCGGGACTCCGGTGAAGTCCTGCATCAGCACCCGGGCGGGGCTGAAGGCGATCTCCTTGCTGGGCTGGGCCTTGGCGTCCCAGCCGGCCAGCGCCTCGATGTCGGCGGCCGTGACCGAGCCGTTGCCCTCGGTCCGCAGGAGGTTCTCGAGGAGCACCTTCAGGGAAAAGGGGAGCCTGGCGACATCGAAGCGCTGCTGGAGCGCGTCGAGGCGGAAGATCTCGTACTCCCGCTCGGAGCTGACGAGTGTTCCCCTGGCGCCAAAACTGTTCTCCGACATGTATTTCTCCCGGCAATCGAGGCTCTACGTGGACGATTCGCAGTCTCGCAGAGTCGATCGCTCGAGCCCGGTCCGAGCCCGGCGGAAGGGAGCTTCAGCCGGCGATCTCAGAGGCCCGGCTTACCCGTCCCTTGCCCTGGCGCTTTGAGCGCAGAAGGGCGCTGTCGCAGGCCCCCAGGAGGTCGTCGGTGGTCATCGAGGCCTGCCACTGCGCGACGCCGATCGATGCCGACACTCCCTGCCCCCCGGCGTAGGCGGGCAGCCCCCTGAGACGCTCGAGCGCTCGACCGGCCGCCGCGGCGGCGCTGTCCAGGTCCGCGTTCGGGAGGATCACAACGAACTCGTCTCCCCCGTAGCGCGCAACACGGTCGAACGCCCTGAACTCGCCGACCAGTGCCCGCACGACCTCCCTGAGCATGGCGTCCCCGGCGGGGTGGCCGTGACGGTCGTTGACAAGCTTGAAGTCGTCCAGATCGAGCAGCAGGCAGGAGAGCGGGCCGCCAGTGCGCATGGCCCGCCCGATCTCCTCGTCGAGGCGCCGGCGCATCGCCCGGTGGTTCATGCAGCCCGTGACGGCGTCCGTCCCGGCCTCCGAGCGAGCCCGCACCAGCGCGAGGGCCGTCGCGCCCTGCTCCACAAGAGCGCTCGCAAGCTCGACCGACGGGGGCTCGTAGATGCCGGAGGTGCGCCGGACCAGAATCACGACCGCATCGACCTCCGAGCGCTCCACCACTGGAAGCAGCAGCGCACAGCTGACATCCCCCGTTGCCGTCAGTCGGGGAACGCTGACCGCGAACTCCTCGGGATCCGCCGCCAGGAAGCTCCGCTTCGTGCGAGCGACCCAGCCCACGCCGGGCGGGCGATCGGCACGGGGCGAGAGATAGCTGAGGCGCCCCTCTCCGGCGAACATGAAGACCTCGACGAGATCCTCGCCGTCGCCGCCCTGCCCCAGATGGTGGACGTGGACCTCCTCGGCGCCCGGCGAAGCCAGCAGCTCGCGGGCCAGGGCTCGGAAGATCGAATCCGACTCGACGGCGCCGTCCGCCATTGCGGTCAGCCGGCGTATCCCCCCGAGCAGCTGCTGCACTCCCCCAGACGACGACGCAGAGGTATCCATACCTGAAACGACATCCATTACTGCAATCTAGGGCATCGGGCGGCCGCAGTCACGTCTTTCCAAGAACCAACACGGTCCGAGCCGCCAGCGCGGCGCCGCGGGCGGGGCGCTCGTGGCGCCCCGCCCGCGGGCCTTCGCTGTCCAGTCCTCTAGTGGAAGACGACGGTTGTGTATGCCTGCGAATGCGGCCCGCTCTTCTTGGGCAGGAACCCGACGCGGATCCTCACCTTCAGCGGTTTGCTCTTGTTCTTGCCCTTGCTGGCCAGCGGCACCTTCAGGGTGACCGATTTGTAGGCCTGCGAGAGGTTCTTCGCGACCTGTTTCACCACGTTGGTCGAACGCTTCGATCCGCTGCTGGGCCAGCTGCCGCTGCCGCTGATGCGGCCCGCCCCGAACGTCTGGACGGTCAGTATCGCCGTGTTGCCCTGGACCTTCTTGCCGACGATTTTGACGCCGCAGTTGGTCACCGAGATGACCGTGTTCAGTTTGGTCACCTTCCCGTTCTGGCCGGTGATCGTCGTGGGCATCGTCAGCGGCTTGTGGCAGAGGTCGCCGAAGCCACCGACCGCCGAGTTCGATTTGGCCGGCAGGTTGACCTTGACGCTGGACACCGGAACGTCCGGAGTCGTGGCGAACGTCGTCGTCGTGATCCCTTTGGTGATGTCGGTGTTGCCGACCAGGATGATCGTCACGGCGCCCTCTTTGAGCACCAGGTCGAGATCCGGGAACGCCGCGCCGCCGTGGGAGACGAAGTAGGCGTTGCCCTTCATTGGCAACGGCAGCGTCGGCGTGACGGCTTCCGCTGTACCGACGTTCGCGCCCTTCGGACAGCTTTCCGGGTTGGCTTCGAACGTCGCTGCCAGACATGCCTGCTTGAGCGTCGAGTCACGCGAGGGCAGCTGCTTGGGCAACTGGACCTTGACGGACTTGATGTTCGATTCGCCGGGCAGCTGCGTCAGCGTCGTTGAGAGGCTCGTGCCGTTCGCCCTCGAGACCTTCGAGGATGTCGTGGCGGCGAACTTCGGCGCCAACGGGAGCTTGTCGCAGCCCGTCACCGTGAACGGCGATGACAGCCCGGTCTGGGTCGCCCCTTCCGTCGAAGTCAGCGTCGTCAGCGTGGCCTGCGTGGTGCAGTTGGTCGGGTTGTACAGGA
Source organism: uncultured Solirubrobacteraceae bacterium (assembly GCA_964518445.1). Lineage (GTDB taxonomy): Bacteria > Actinomycetota > Thermoleophilia > Solirubrobacterales > Solirubrobacteraceae > Palsa-744. The sequence goes on along the minus strand of CAZFGJ010000039.1, from coordinate 15,979 downwards.
AGCCCTGCCTGTTGACGTTCAGGTTGATTTTGCGGATACGGAGCGGGACGCCCTTGAAGATCGTGGGCACCGTGCCTTCCGCGGTCACCTGAGCTGTCGTCTTGTCGATGTTGATCGCCGCCCTTGTCACGACGTTGCCGAGCGCGAACGGTCCGGCGGTGGCCGGCACGACGATCGACAGGCCGTAGGGAGCGCCGTTGTAGGGGCCGGTCATGTAGACCGAGCCGTTGAACGTGTACGGCGACGTGCCCGCTCCGGCCTGGACCGAGACGGATCCGATCCTGCTCGAGGCGGGACATGTACCCGCATTCGCGGCCGCTTCGTCGCACAACGGTTCAACCGCCGGGATGGCCCCGACCAGTCCCAGCGGAAGGCTGGTCTTGATCGTCTTCAGGTACTGCTGGCCGTCCTGGCGCGCAAGGCTGAGCGCGTAGGACGTGTGCGACCCGCCTTTTTCGACTTCGTTTTCAGTCGACTGGGTCAGCGCGAACGGCGGCGGCGTGGAGGCGCAGCCGGTGATGTTCACACCGAAGGCGCTGGTCGACACCGGCCCACCCGAGGTCGGCGTGAAGCTGGCCGAGCCCTGCGGCGTGCCGCAGAGGAGCGGGTTGGCGATCGGGGCAAGAGCACCCCGGTCGAAGTTGATCGCCAGGCTCGTGAACGGCTGTTCCGGTGGCGAGTTGAAGTACGTCGTCAACTGGCCGGTTGCCGGGTTCGGCACCGCTTCGCCGAACAGCCGCACCGAGATGCCGTACTTCTGGCTGTTCGCAACGACATAGATGTCGAACGGCGGGTCGGTGATAGTTGCGGATTTCGATCCGGATGCCAGGTAGACGTTGCCCGTCAGCGTGCCGTCCGGAAGGGTCGGGACGTTCAGGCTCACGGTGCCCAGCTTCGAGCCCGCGGGGCATTCGACGCCGAACGGTTCGTCGAAGACGCCGCCCGAGATCTGGTGGGCCTGATCGGTCGTGCAGGCTTCAAGGCCCGCTGCCGCCGACGGGTTCAGCGTCATGCCTTCCGGCAGCGTGAACGACGCCGACTTGACCTGGGACACGTCGGTTTCTTCCGGTTCGTGTTCCTCGACCGCTTCGGCTGAGAATTCGTTCGGCGAGTCGCTCAGTGTCGATGCCGGCGTCAGCGCGAATTTCGGTTCGAATTCAAGTTCGTCACAGCCTTCGAGGCCGATCGGGGTGGTGAATTCCTTGACGGGGGCTTCGACCCCTTCTTTGTCTTCGACTTTGAGCGAGGTCGTCAGGTGACCCGGGCAACTGGTGGCGTTCGTGATGAAGCCGCCGTTGCCGGCCTGGCCTTCGAAGATCAACCGCGAACGGACCAGCGGAAGGGCCTCGGAGACGTCGATTTCGAAGTAGTCGTGGAAGTCGCCGACTTTGGTGCCACGTTCTTCTTTGCCCCATTCGACGCTGCCTTTAATCAGCGAGTGCGCGTAGTACTGGCCTTTTTCGAGTTCTGGTTTCGTTCCTTTGAAGACGCCACCAAGAATCGATTCGGTGAGCGCTTTCGGAAGTTTCAGCGCGACTCCGTAGAGCGCGGCCAGTTTGGCGCCGTTCTCGAGCGTTTCTTCTCCGCCGGGGGTCAGGTCGTAGACGCTGCCCGACAGCGGCAGATCGCCCGCGCCGGCCTGTTTTTCAAAGCCCGGCTGGTTGGGAATCCCGCCGAACACGGTCGCCTGCTGTTCGCCGATGAGGCTTTCTTCGCATTCGGGCCCGGGGGCCGTGAAGAAGCCCGTTCCCGGAACCGCTTCCACCCCAAAGGCTTCTTTGCCGGTCGGGGCGCACATTGGGACGGCGAAGGGGTTGGTTGCGAGGCCCGGCGCCACGTCGGTGCGGATGTGTTTGACGATCATCGTCGGGATGACCGTTCCAGTGGCGTAGGAGGCGGTGACTTTTTCGCCTTTTTCGTTTTCGATTTCTTTCTGCGTCAGCACCTTGAAGTCGGTGATGCCGAACGGAACGCGCCCGCCGGCTTCGGTTTCGCCTTCTTCTTCGGCTTCTTTGACCGTGATGACGGGCTTCGGCTCGAAGAACGGCCCGAGGACGTCTTCCTGCCCGCAGGTCCTCACGGTGCAGTTGGTCGCGACGAGCTTTTCGACCAACGGAAATTCAGCTGCCGATGCAGCGGAGGTGAAGAGAGCGCCCAGCAGCACGCCACAGATCAACGACAGAACCCAAGTCCGAGCGTGCACCCTCATACCAACCTCCTCATAGAAACCGAGCAACTCCCCTACTACCTATACCCCTCAGGACTCCAACACACCCATAAAGTTGCGGGTGATTCAACGGTCGTATTAGACGAACCCCTGGTTTGTCCTTCCGTGGCCCGGTGTTCCCTGTCCCCGTGCTTCCGAGCGCTTCAGACATTACGCCGATCGGCGGACGCATGCGGCGTAATGTCTCCGGAGGTCTGGCGGGGCCCGAATCCAACCCTTAGAACTGCGCCGCCGCCGTCCGCGTTCTGCGCCTCGGCGAACCCGCCACAGGACTCGGTGGCCTGGCGGACGATCGCGAGGCCGAGGCCCGAGCCGGGCATGCCCCGCGCCTGCTCGGCCCGGTAGAAGCGATCGAAGACGAAGGGCAGGTCCTGCTCTGAGAAACCCGGCCCGTGGTCTCTGACGGTCAGCACTCCCTGCGTCAGAGTCACCTCGACCTCACCTCCCTCGGGGCTCCACCGGCGGGCGTTGTCGATCAGGTTGGAGACGGCCCTCCCGATCCGGTCGGCGGGCCCGATCACCACGGTGGGCTCGAGATCGAGCCGATAGCTGAGCTCGCCGCGACGGCGAGCGCTCTGAACGGCCGACTCGACGACCTCGTCCAGCCTGACCTCGTCAAGCGAGTCCGCCGGGTGGGCGCCCCGGGCCAGCTCCACCACGTCGGCCACCAGCGCTGTGAGGTCGTCGAGCTCGGCGACGATGTCCTCCCGGAGAGAGGCCTGCTCCTCCGGGGGCAGGCGGTCCGCCTCGCCCAGTGTCTGGATGTTCGCCCGCAGCGAGGTGATCGGGGTGCGCAGCTCGTGGCTCGCGTCGGCGACCAGGTGGCGCTGTGCCGCGACCGAGCGCTCCAGCGCGTCGAGGGTTCCGTTGAAGCTCTCGGCAAGTCGCCCCAGCTCGTCCCGTCCGGAGACCTCCAGCCGCCGTGACAGGTCGAGGCTTCCCGACAGCGTCTCGGTCTGCTCGGTGAACCGCCCGATCGGCGCCAGGGCGGTCCGCGCGACCAGCGTCCCCAGGATCGCCGCAAGGACGATTCCGCCGGCGCCGATCAGGACCAGGATCAGGATCAGGTTGCTCAGCTCGTGTTCCACCTCGCTCAGCGGCCGGGCGATCAGCACCGCGTTCCCGGGGGTGCTGGCCACGGTCAGGACGCGGAGCTTTGTTCCATTGACCGTGCGGTCGGACAGGTACGATCCGGTTCCGGCCGCGGCGATCGCGCGGTCGCCGGAGGTCACGGCGATGCGCGGCGTGGAGGCCTGGCCGCCGGGAACGTAGACCTGCCCCGAGGAGGAGACGAACTGCACGTATCCGCTGGCCGCTCCGAAGGGCGCCGGTTTGACGGCGCCTGGGAACTGCCCGCCCGCGAAGCCGGGTGGCGGGCCACCGCCGCGGTCGCCGCCATAGGGGTTTGACGGACCGAGCCCCGGGCCCGTCTGCCCGGCGAACACGCGTGCACGAGCCTGCAACTGGCTGTCGACTTCTCCCCGCAGGTCAGAGCGGACGGCGACGTACAGGCCGATCGCGGCGGCAAGGACGGCAAGCGCCACCGAGAGACTGGCGACACCGGCGATCCGGGCGCGCAGGGTCACGCCTCAGGGCTCCCGCAGCGCGTAACCCACGCCGCGCACCGTGTGAATCAGGTTGCGAGCACCGGCATCCTCGAGCTTGCGGCGCAGGTAGCCGATGTAGACCCGCAGTGCATTTGAGGTCGGTCCGAAGTCATAGCCCCAGACGCGCTCGTAGATCAGGCTGTGAGACAGGACCTGACGCGGGTTGAGCAGCAGCAGTTCGAGCAGCTGATACTCGGTTCTGGTCAGCTCTACGAACCTCTCGCCGACCTCGGCGCCATGGCGCTCGGGATCGAGGCGCAGCTCCGCGAATGCGAGCTCCCCAGCGCTCTGCTCCGGTTTCGCACGGCGCATGAGCGCCCGCAGCCGGGCCTTCAGCTCCCCCACGTCAAACGGCTTGACCATGTAGTCGTCGGCCCCGACGTCAAGCCCGTCGATTCGATCCGTCACGGCGTCCCTGGCCGTCAGCATCAGGATCGGGACCCTGTTGCCCAGAAGCCTTACGCGGCGACAGACCTCGAGGCCGTCGATTCCGGGCAGGCCGATGTCGAGGACGACCGCCTCGGGCGGTGATCCGGCGATCCGCTCGAGGGCCTGCTCGCCGTCATCGGCGGTCTCGACCTCGTAGTCGGCGAGTGCCAGGGCCCGTCGCAGGGCTTCCCGGACCGCCCGGTCATCGTCGACGATCAGGATCCGCACGGATCTGATTCTTACGTGCCGGGGAGCTGCAACTCCGCCGCCCGGCCCTGACAGTCGTAGAGGGTCGTGGAGCGGGCGCTGTTTCCGAGGCCCGCGCCGAGGGACGCTTCCGAGCTCGCGGCGGATCCGAGGGTGACCTTCGTGCAGGCTTTCGCGACCGCAGCCATGGCCGCTTTCGAGCCGGCGCGGCCATCTGCGGGGATCATGCCGGTCGCGCTTTCACCCACCACCCAGCGGATCTTCCGGGAGCCGACCTCCTGGGCAAGCCAGGAGACGCTGACGCTGCTCTCGCGGCCGGAGAAGCCGCCGATCCCGGCAACATCGGCGTCGCTCTTGATGATCGCCGAGGCCGCTCCCGACTGGCTCGAGACGGCGATCGTGCCACCGCCGTGAGTCTTCACGTAGGCGAGGACCTCACTGCTCAGTTCATTTCCGCCGAAGCCTCCCGGGCCACCGGGTCCACCGAAGCCGCCTCGGATGCCACGCGCGCCGCCGGGCGCCCCACCGAAGCCGGGGAAGCCTCCCGCGGCGGGGCCGGCTTCGAGCGACGGTGCGCCGGGAGGACCTCCGGCCGCACCGCCACCGGTCGCTCCAGGGGCACCGGCACCGGGGAATCCGGATGAGCCACCGGGAATGCCCTGAGGGGGCGCTCCCGCGCCCTGACCCGGGCCGAACAGCTGTGGGAGACCACCCCTCGCGCCACCCGGGCGCGCTCCGAAGCCGCCGGGACCCGACTGCAGCGAGCCCGGGCCGCCTTCGGGGAAGGTGCTGCTTGCAGTGCGGCCCAGCGTGTCAAAGGCCCAGACCGTCGGGGCGACGAGCAGGACCGCGAGGATCGCGCCGACGGCCACCCCACGGACCGTCCTGTCTGCGAGGACGAGCAGGGCAACAGAGGCGAGGATCCCGGCGACGATCAGAACGGGAACCAGCCAGGTCAGCTGGCCGGAGTAGTCGCCCAGGACGATCAGCTCGCAGACGACGCCCGCCAGGATCGCCAGAGGACCGAAGACGCGCACGTCGATCCTGCCGGCGATCAGCTGAGCCGCGCCGGCGCCGACGAGCGCTGCCGTGAAGGGAGCCAGGAGCGACACGTAGTAGGGGTGGAAGATCCCGCTGGCGAGGCTGAACAGGACGGCCGTCGTCAGGAAGGAGCCGCCGATCACCATCAGCCAGCCCGTCCGCTCATCGCGGCGGCGCAGCCGGCTCGCCAGGAGGATGCCCAGTCCGCCGACGAGGGCGAACCCGAGCAGCCATCCGCCCTGCCCGCCGAGGGCGGAGTTGAGCAGCCGCAGCGGGCCGGTCGAGCCGCCGAACATCGTGCCGCCGAAGCCGCCCGGACCGCCCTGCTGGCCGTCGACCCTGCCGACGCCGTTGTATTCGAAGATCAGCGACCAGACGCGGTTGTCACTCGTCCCCGATATCCAAGGACGGCTCGCCGCGGGCGTCAGTTCCACCAGCGCCGGCCAGGCGCCGCCGACGATAAGCATCGCCAGGCCACCCGCAAGCAGCTGCCCGAGGGCATGGAGGCGGCCCCTCGCCGCGGGTGCCACCCAGAGCCAGGCCGCCGCGATCGCAGGGACGACCACCAGGGCCACGAGCATCTTCGTCTCGAAGCCGAGGCCTACGCAGACCCCCGAGGCGACGAGCCAGCGCGTGCCGCGTCCCGAGCGCCCGGCTTCGAGCGCCCGCACGGCGCACCAGACGGCGGCGATCGAGCAGAGCACAAGCAGCGCGTCGGGGTTGTTGTGCCGCGAGACGGCGACGGTGATCGGCGTCACCGCCAGGCACACTCCGGCGATCGCGCCGCCGATGCGCCCGAAGCGACGCGCGACCAGGTCGTAGAGCAGCACCACGCCGGCCATTCCCATCAGTGCCTGGGGGATCAGGATCGCCAGCGGGTGGTAGCCGAAGACCCGAACCGACAGCGCCTGGACCCAGAGCGCCAGGGGAGGCTTGTCAACGGTCATCACGCCGCTGTGATCGAGCGAGGCGAACAGGAAGTCGTGCCAGTTCGTGCTCATCGAGCGGATCGCCCCGCTGTAGTAGTCGTTGGCCCAGCCGTTGCGACTCAGGGCCCACAGGTTCAGAACACCCGTGAGCACGAGCAGGCCCAGGATCTCGGGACGCGGGCGGCGCATCGTCGCAAGGCGCCCGCGGACGCCCTCGGCTGTGCCAGAGAGTGTGTTGACCGGTTCGACCGACGCCGTTGGTGCGGTGGCCGAACTTGTCTCCAACGAGTAGCTCACCGGGGCAGCATGGCCGCCGGCTGTAGGACGAACATGTGTGAAACGTCAGAGGTTTGTAAGAGCCGTCAGTCGATCAGGCGCCGGCCGAGCTGCGAGATCGCCACGCGCCACATGATCAGGGCGAAGGCGATCAACACCGCCGCGTGGCCCCAGTCGCCGGGGTGCAGGCCGCCCAGGCAGGCGTCTCGGACGAGTTGGACGCAGTGGTAGAGCGGGTTGATCTCGGCGATCGCGCGCATCACCGGAGGCAGGTTGGAGACCGGGAAGAACGTCCCGGCGAACAGGAACATCGGCGTCAGGACGGCGCTGGTCACGTAGTTGAAGTTGTCGATCGTCTTGGCCACCGCCGCGATCGTCACGCCGAAGCAGGCAAAGCCGTAGCCCGTTACGAAGCCGATGAATGGGACCAGCAGCATCCCCCAGACAGGTTCCAGCCCGAACGCGAAGCCGACCAACAGCGGGGCCATCCCGTAGACGCCCGCACGCACGGAGATCCAGAGAACCTCGGCCGTGACCAGCTCCTCGACATCCACAGGGGCGGCCAGGATCGCGTCGTAGGTTCGCTGGAACTGCCACCGGATGAACGTGTTGAACATCCCCGGGAAGGCCGAGGAGAACAGGACCGCCGTCGCCACCACACCTGTCGCCACGTACTGCTGGTAGGTGAGCGAGCCGGGCACATTGAGCGCCGCCCCGAGGCCGAGCCCGAAGGCCAGCAAGTAGATCGTCGGCTGAACGATCGAGGAGAACGTGGTGGCCTTCCAGTAGCGCCCGAAGATGGCGATGTCGCGGCTCATCACCCCGATCAGGGCGGCCGGTTCCAGGCGGCCCACGCGGCGGGGCACCTGCTCTGCGGGCTGCACGGGGGCCACGGTGCTCACTCGATCTCTTCTCCCGTCAGGGCCACGAAGGCATCCTCGAGGTTCGCCGGGCGGCGGATCCCCTCGGGGGCCAGTCCGTCCAGCGTCTCCGCGCGGAGGATCGCCACGGCCGGCCCACTTCGACGGCTTACCCAGCCGTTGTCGGCAGCCAGCTCGACGACCTCGTTGAGTCGTTCGGGCGGCCCGTAGACCTCGAGGACCTCGTTGCCGGCATGGTCCCCCACGAGCTCGGCCGGAGTTCCCTGGGCGATGATCCGCCCCGCCGACATGACCGCAACCGTGTCCGCCAGACGCTCCGCCTCCTCGATGTAGTGGGTGCTCATCAGGACCGTCACTCCCTCTGCCCGCAGGCCATCGATGAGGGTCCAGAGCTCCTGGCGGATCTGCGGGTCGAGCCCGACGGTCGGCTCGTCCAGCAGCACCAGGCGCGGCTGATGGATCAGCCCCCGCCCCACCAGCAGGCGGCGGCGCATGCCGCCCGAGAGCTCCTTGACGATCGTGTCGGCACGCGGCAGGAGGTTCGCGATCTTCAGCGCCCGCTCGACCGCCGCCGCCCGGTCGGCACGGGGAACGCGGTAGAGGCGGGCGAACACCATCAGGATCTGCCGGCAGGTCAGCTCCTGGTCCAGGTTGTCCAACTGGGGGACGACGCCCATCTCCAGCCGCGACTGCTTGGACTCCCGCGGCAGCTCGTAGCCCAACACCGAGATCGAGCCCTCGTCGGCCAGCGTCTGGGCCGTCAGCATCCGCATCGTCGTCGACTTTCCGGCCCCGTTGGGGCCAAGCAGGCCGAAGCAGATACCCGGCTCGACCTTGAGGTCAAGACCGTCGACGGCGGTGATCGGGCCGAAGCGCTTCACGACCCCCTCCAGCAGGATCGCGGCACCGCCCGCCCGCTCCCCTGCGCTGATTGTCGGCTCCCTCACGCCCGACACTCTAGGAGCAGCGCACTCCGTCACCCGCCCGGGCATATGTGCGGGTGTCGATTGGCCCCGCGGTGATCTCGGACGTGGGTCCATAGGTGAAAGGCACGTACTCGGCCAACCTGTGATCGTCGGCTACCCCGCCAGAAAGCAGAGTCATGCCAGCCAGAGCTCCTCAGATCGTGGCACTTGGAGGCGGAGGCTTCTCGATGGAGAAGGACGGCTCCCTGCTGGACGACTACATCCTCTCGCTCGTCGACCGCCCTCGGCCCAGGGTCTGCTTCCTCCCCACCGCCTCGGGTGACGCCGACCACTACGTCGTGCGCTTCTATCGCCGCTTCTCGCCCGGCTGCGAAGCGAGCCATGTCTCCCTCTTCCGGCGAGACCAGGGAACCGGCGGCGTCGAGGACGACCTCGCTGCGCACCTCCTCTCACAGGACCTGATCTACGTCGGCGGCGGGAACATGGTCAGCATGCTGGGTGCCTGGCGGGCCCACGGGCTCGACTCGATCCTGCGGCGAGCCTGGCGCCGGGGAATCGTCATGTGCGGCCCCTCGGCCGGTTCGCTCTGCTGGTTCGCCCAGGCTCTAAGCGCCTTCCACGGCGCGCCCCGCCCGGTCCGGGGACTCGCCCTTCTGCCCTACTCGAACTGCGTCCACTACGACGCAGAGCCGGCCCGGCGCGAGGAGTACCACCGTGCCGTCGCCGACGGCATGACGGCCGGTTTCGCCGTCGAGGACGGCGTCGGCCTGCACTTCCGTGGGACCCAGCTCGAGCGGGTCGTCAGCTCGCGGCCGGGCGGGCGTGCCTTCATGGTGCAGCAGAAGTCCGGCCGGGTGAGCGAGGCGCGTCTCGATGCCGAGTACCTCGGCGGCTCCGCGGGCTCACCGCGGGCGACGGCCGTTCCCGAGCTCTCCCACACGCCGGTGGCTGCATGAGCAGAGCAGGTCCCGTCCCCCTGGAGGAGCGGACGATCTTCACGATGGGCGGCGGCGGCTTCACCATGGAGCCGGCAAACCCGCTGCTCGACGATTACGTGCTGTCGCTGGCTCGCACCAGAGAACCGAAGATCCTGTTCCTGGGAACTGCCTCGGGCGACACGACGCCTCAGATCAACGCCTTCAAAGCCCGCTTCACGGGACGCACCTGCGTCGCCGAGCACCTCTCGCTGTTCCGGCTGCGCGAGACGAAGCGGCCCCTGGCCGAGCTGGTGGCCGAGCAGGACATCCTCTACGTCGGCGGCGGCTCGATGCGGAACCTGCTGGCCATCTGGCGCGCCCACGAGCTCGACGGGATGTTGATCGAAGCGTGGGAACGGGGCACCGTCCTGGCAGGACTGAGCGCCGGCGCGATGTGCTGGTTCGAGTGGGGCCTGACCCGCTCCAGCGGTCCGCCCGAGCCGATTGAGGGCCTGGGCCTGCTGGAGGGCTCGCTCACCGTTCACGCCGACGGCGAGCCCGAGCGCCTGCCCGTCTGGCTTGCTCATCTGCGCGACGGAACGCTCCCCGGCGGCTGGGCTCTGGACGACGGAGTTGGCCTGCTGTTCCGCGGCCGCGCACTCGAGCGGGTCGTCAGCTCGCGAACCGGGGCCGAGGCGCAGCGCGTGGACGCGATCGCCGGCGAGCTGCTTCGGCGGCGTCTGAAGCCCGAGCTGCTGGGCAGCCGTGCCACCGACCCTCTGGGCGGCTACGACGACGCAGTCGAGGAGATGCGTAGGATCAACCGGATGCGCCGCGGAACGGGCGGCCGACGGGGCTGAGTGTCCGGTCACTCCCGGGACGCGGCCAAACCGACCGAGGAGGCCCGATCCGGATGAGCACGAGTCAACACGAATCCAACGGCGCGACGCGGGTGGCATACATCCTCGGCGTCCCACTGGCCGACGACGTCGTCCGGCAGTGGCCTCAGATGGGCGAGGCCGTACATACCAGCAAGCTCGTCGCAGATGTCGAGGGGAACTTCCCCGAGCTCACCCTCGAGGTGGGCAGGCGTCACCACCTGGGCGACGTTGTGGTGGTCGAGTGGACCTGCAACTATGGGGACGGGCGCCTGTACCGGAACGTGACGATCGGCGAGCTCGAGAATGGACAGGCGATTCGCGTCACGGACTACTGGGGCGAGCCTGTGACGACGCCCGAGTGGCGCCAGTCGTTGACCAGTGAACTCGACATGCCCGGCGACGGGACCTGGCCGGACAACGAGCATCTCGGCCACTACTAGGCTGCGCCGATGCACAAGCGCCGCCGGGCCATGAGCGCGTGAGGAGCCGACGGCCGATCCTGGTCGCGCCGGACGCATTCAAGGGCACCATGTCAGCCGCCCAGGTCGCCGCCGCCGTCGCCACGGGCCTGCGACGCGGTGGCGCCGAGGCAGTCGAGTGCCCGGTGGCCGACGGTGGAGAAGGGACCATCGAGATCCTCTCGGGCGCCCTCGGCGGAGAGCTGCGCCGCGCCCCCGTCCACGACCCGCTCGGGCGCCACATCGAAGCGCCCTGGCTGTGGTTCCCCGAGAGCCGGACGGCGATCCTCGAGATGGCACAGGCGTCCGGTCTCGCGCTGATCACAGATGAGGAGCGCGACGCGGAGGGCGCCTCCAGCACCGGCACCGGGGAGCTGGTCCTTGTGGCCAGGGAGGCGGGTGCCGTCCGGACGATCCTGGCGATCGGCGGGACGGCGACCAGCGACGGCGGCGAGGGAGCCGTCGCGGCGATCGAGCAGGGCGGTGGAATCGGGGACATGGATCTCGAGCTGGCCTGCGACGTTCTGATCGGATTCGAGGAGGCCGCGATCGTGTTCGGCCCGCAGAAGGGTGCATCGCCGGAGCAGGTGGAGCGCCTGACGAAGAGGCTCGAAGAGATCGCGGGGGAACTCCCCCACGACCCCCGGGGGATGGCGATGTCCGGCGCCGGCGGCGGTCTCGCCGGAGCCCTCTGGGCCCTCTATGGGGCGCGTCTGCAGGGGGGCTCCGAGTTCGTCCTGGGAGCACTCGACTTCGACAGCCGCCTGTCCGGCGCCGAGGCGGTCGTGATCGGCGAGGGCCGCCTCGATGGCCAGTCGCGGCACGGGAAGATCACCGGCGCGATCCTCGATCGGGCCACCAGGGCAGGGGTCCCCGTCCATGCGATCGTCGGCGGCCTCGGCGAGGGCTCCACGGCCGCCGACTGGCAGGATCTCGCCTCGGTGCGAATCGCAGGCTCGACGCGGGCGCTCGAAGATGCCGGCGAGGACCTCGCGGCCCACTAGTCTCCAGCCGATGACACTCCCTCCATCAGGTGCGCAGTTCGAGCTGGCATCGGGCAGCCAGCGGGCGACCATCGTCGAGGTCGGCGGCGGGATCCGGGAGTACTTCGACGGTGAGCGTCCCGTGCTCGAGCCCTACGACATCGGCGATCTCTGCGACGGTGCCCACGGGGCCGTTCTCGCGCCCTGGCCGAACCGCCTGGCCGATGGGCGCTACAGCTTCGATGGGGTAGAGCGCCAGCTCGCCCTGACCGAGCCGGGCACGGGCAATGCGATCCACGGGCTGCTGCGCTGGCGGCCATGGCGCGCCGTGGAGCTCCAGACCGAGCGGGTGCTCGTCGCCGCCCGCATCCATCCAGAGCCGGGCTACCCGTTCGACCTGGAGGTCAGCGTCGAATACCGCCTGGGCACGGAGGGGCTGACTGTCAAGAGCACCGCTCGCAACCTGGGGGACGTCCCCTGCCCATATGGTACCGGGCAGCACCCATATCTCTCTCCGGGCGAGGGGACGATCGACGACTGCCTGCTCGAGTTGCCCGCCGGGACGCTGATCACGACCGACGAGCGCCAGCTGCCGAACGGGCGTGAACCGCTCGGCGGCGGTGAGCTGGACTTCCTGACCCCTCGGAGGCTCGGCTCGATCGCCATCGACGCGCCCTTCACCGACCTGCGCCGTGACGCGGACGGCAGAGCGCGTGCTCGCCTGAGGGCGCCCGACGGAGCGACCGTTGAGCTCTGGGTCGACGAGGCGTACACCTACCTAGAGGTCTACACGGGCGACACGCTCGCGCCTCCCCGGCGCCGCCGGGGCCTGGCCCTCGAGCCGATGAGCTGCCCGCCCAACGCGTTCCAGAGCGGCGAGTCGCTGGTGCGCCTCGAGCCCGGCGCCTCCCACACGGCGCAGTGGGGCGTGGCGCTTTCCCGCTGAGCGCCGGACGTCGCCAACTGGTAGAAGTCGAGGCATGTCGGCGGTCACTGGAGACACGGACCTGCGCGCGCGGCGCGAGGCGGTTGTGCGCGAGCACATGGAGTCGGAGAACCACCACGACTTCGACACGACCATCGGCACCTTCTCCCACCCCCGCTACGAGATCATCCCGACGGGTGACATCTACGACGGCGAGGAGGAGGTCCGTGGCTATTTCGCGGAGAGCCGCACGGCCTTCCCCGACCAGCGCAACGAGCTGATCTCGCTTCGCCACGCCGACGATGCGGTGATCGTCGAGTTCGACCTGCTCGGCACGCACAGCGGACCGCTGCGAGAAATACAGCCCACCGGGCGCGAGTTCCGCACCCGTGTCGTGGCGTTCTTCATCTTCGAGGGTGACCGCATCGTCTGCGAGCGCGTCTATTTCGACCAGCTCAGCATCCTCGGCCAGCTCGGCCTCGCCTGAGCGCCCAGGGCGCCAAGGCGCCGAATCCCCGGCGGCAGCGCTACAGGCGCGGGGCAGTGCTGCCGAAATGCATTCAAAGCTCTACGCACTGACACCGAGACACACCAGGTACTCCAGCATGCACTCCCCCAAGCTCACGATCAAGCAGACCTCCACCGGATGGTGGACCGTTCAGCGCGGCCGCGTCCAACTGGCCGGCGCGATGACCCGTGAAGGCGCCGAACGGGAGCTCGAGATGCTCCTGCGGCTCGCCGACTGCAGCACCCGCCGGGCGGGCGCCCGCAACGACGCTAGGGCCTAGAGGTAGCCGAGGGAGCCTCGGCGGCGTCCGAGGGACCAATCTCATCGGGCAGGTCGCCCGCCGGAACCTCCTGCCAGGGGAACCGGCCCCGGGCATGGTTGAAGCGGTAGCTGATGGCGCCGTGAGAGTTCATCGAGTGCCAGGCCAGATGCGTGCTCAGCGTCATCTTGGGAATCCAGTAGCGCTCGCCGACCGGATCGAGAGGCCGCGGCGCCCCCAGCTCGACGTCGGCCGCGACGTGGCCCTCGCCGTCCTCGAGTGAGAGCCTTGCCAGGATCGTCCCGTCGCGGTCGCAGATCTGGGACTCCCCCAGCATCTCGGTGCGCCACTTCAGCCCGCCGGCGAGCGGCGTGATGCCCGTGACCGGTCCGACGTGCGACGCATGGGCGACGGGCGCTCCGACGATCCGGGCCACCTGTCCGGGCAGCTCTCGCGCCTGGCGGCGCCAGATCGCATGTTCGCGGCGCACCCACACCCCGAAGGGGGGCGCACTCCAGTTCAGCGGCATCGAGGGCCAGCACATGCCTCCCAGGACCAGTTCAGCCCCGGCCGCCCTGACGCGCCCGGCGGTGCGGTTGCGCGCCCACTCCCAGCCCGACATCAGCCCGACCGTGGCGTCAAGCGTCCCGCAGCGCGTCACTCCGGCGTCGTCGCCGCCCAGGTAGAAGTGCTGCTCCCATGCGGTCGGGATGTCCTTGTCGTGGAGGTGGGCCGAGCCGTCGGGCTCGGCCAGGACGTAGGTGCCATAGACGTCTCCGCCCCGCTGAGCCAGGAAGCCGCCGGCGATCACGCAGCCAAGCTCCCGGGCCAGTCTGCTGAGGAGCTGGAACGGCTGGCCGTCGACCGGCCGGGGCACCTGGCGGATCACCGGGTCATAGACGTTCGGCGAGGTGATCCCCTCGGGGAGGACGATCACCGAAGGCGAGTGCTCACGGTGAGCGTCGCGGACGAGATCCTCGATCCGCGAGAGGTTCGCCTCCACGGCACCCAGGGCAAGGGCCGGCTGCACGACGGCGATGCGGATCATGCGCCGACCGCCACGGGACTCGGCTCCGCCGCCGCGCCGGCCCCCGGCGAGGGCGGCGCCGGCCAACTCGCGCCGGGATGCTCCGACCCGGTGATCGAGCGGGTGCTGCGGAAACGTCCGGCGCTCTGCTCGCGCCATGTCTGAAGGCCGGTCCTCAGATCGGCGGCAGCCCGCGTGAGCGTTTCGCCGCGAGGCCGCTCGCCTCGCACCATGGCCATCGTGAGCAGACGGGCCAGCCGGGCGGGATGGGCGATCTCCTCGGGTGTCCTGGCGCGGCCGAACAGATCGGTCAGGTCGGGGTCGCTGGTCCGGCCCGCGTCGCGGACCAGCTCGCAGATCACAGGCGAGGGACGCTCAACCCTGGTGTCAGCGTTGGCGAAGTGATAGGCGGGGAGGCACTCCCTGTCCCGCGCCGCCTCCCAGCGCCGTGTTGCCCGGTCCAGCCCGGCCTGGTCGCCGATCACAGGGAGAACCTCCTCGCCGAGGGTCCTGCCGGCGAACATCGCGTCGCGCATGCCCTGACCCGTGACGGGGTCCTTGAAGTGCCCCGCATCCCCCGCCAGCGCCCAGCCCGGTCCCGAGGAGCTGCGGAAGAAGGCCGGCGTATCCCCCGTGGAGCGGAGCTTCGACCCCGCCGGGGCACCCTCGACCCGCCGGGCGAGGCCGGGGTGCCGGGCCAGCTTGCGAGCCCAATAGGCCTCGGGTTCGCGTCGCGCCTCAGCGACCTCGTCGCGATGGCCCATCAGCAGGATCAGCAGCCGCCCGGCGGGGGTCGTTGGAAAGGCGAAGGCGAAGGATTCCCCCTCCCGCCACTGCCTGTAGGTCTCGGCCTCGACGGTCCCTGCCAGCGGATCGTCGAGGTAGCGGAACACCAGCCCCCGGCCGTTTCGCGACAGCCGGTAGGGCTTCCAGGATCCGACCAGGGCCGCAACAGTCGAGCGCCGCCCGTCGGCGCCCACCAGCAGGTCACAGCCGACCCGGTGCTCCGCTCCTTCGCCGTCGCGGTAGCAAACGCCCGATACCCGCCCGGCGCGCCAGATCAGAGATGTCACGGTGCAGTGCTCGCGTACCTCCGCTCCCTGGCTGCGAACGGCCTCGACGAGCTTCACATCCTGGAGGTCACGGGGAACGCAAACGCCGAAGTCGATCCCGTTCGAGGCCGCCCGGAGGCGCTCGCGGCAGACGCTCCCTTCTGCCTGGACCTCAACCCACCGTACGCGGCTGGGGTTCAGCTCGAGGATCCCCGGAAGCGCCCCCATCTGGGCCAGCTCGCTGGTCCCGGCCGGCAGCAGAACGTGGGTTGAGAGCTGGTCGGAGGGAAAGCCCATGCGGTCCAGCACCAGCACCCTGCGCCCGGCCCGGGCCAGCGGGGCCGCAACCGCGCAGCCGGCCAGGCGGGCACCGACGATCACCGCGTCGAATCGCTCGTCCATCCTCATCGCCGCCTCGCTGAGGCCTGGCGCGCAGCTCACCATCC
>CAZFGJ010000038.1:0-20036 GCA_964518445.1 uncultured Solirubrobacteraceae bacterium | reverse complement strand
CCAGAGGCCGGCGATCACCAGGTAGCCGAAGACCATCGAGGCGACCGAGATGACCGCAAGGCCGACGTTGCTCCCATTGGCCGATTCGCCGTCGAGGGCCAGTGGCGGGGCGTGAAGCAGCGCGAGCAGGTGCATCGTCGCCGGCGCTCAGAGGCCGGGGTAGTGCCTGACGACGTAGCCGCTGTTGTTGACCGGCTGGACCTGCCAGCGGGACGCGTAGACCCCGCTGCGCCCGGCGGTGTCGTAGAGGATGCCGTCCACATACATGTAGGTGTGACCCGCGTTGGCATAGACGGTGATGTAGCGCCCCGGCCCGGGGGCCCCCCAGTTCTCGAGTTCGCCCGAGGTCTCGGGTGAGCTCAGCAGGCCGCCGGCCGCGAGGGCGTAGCTGACCGAGCCCGAGCAGTCATAGGCGTTGTCGACGAACGAGGCGTGACCACCGCCGTAGACATAGGGGAAGTTCGCGATCTCGTTAGCCCCGGCAACCACCTTCTGGATCACTTCCGGGACACCGCTGGGTATCGGGATGGTCCCGTCGCCGCCGATCGAGAATCCGCCCGGAACCGGGGTCAGGGGTGTCGTGCGTGCGCGTTTGGCGCTCTTTTCGACCGCCTGCATCTGCTGGAGCTCGGCCTTGACTTCGGCGTCCGAGGGCGCACCGGCCGCGACGGCTGCCCCTGCCTTGGCCGGTGTCGCAGCGGCGATGTGATGAACGCTGGCGGGCGCCGGGTAGCTGTTTGCTTCCAGCGGGTCGGCGACCTCCTTGGTGGTCGACTTGGTCGTCGCCGTGGCTGAGGTGACGGGCGGGCCCGACCGGATGCCGCCATCAGCCACCGCGGCTGCGGGCGTGCCGTAATCGGACTTTGCACTGCCGCAGCCGGCGATGGCAGCGCAGATCAGGCCGCAGCACAGCAGCAGCCGTGGCCGGGAGGCGGGAACCATGCACTCAGGCTAGCGCGGGTGTCCGCCGTCGCGTGTCGCTAACCTGAAGCGATGCACGAGGAAGCCACGGCCGTGGGGCTGCGCCCCCACATCCGCCTGCTCCACGGTATGCGCCGCCCGGCAAACTGGCTTCAGCTGGTGCGGTTCGGCCTTGTCGGCGCGGTCGGATTCGTCGTCAACCTCGCCGTCTACACGCTGTTCGTACACGGGCTCGGGGTCGAGTACCGGGTCGCTTCGGTCGCCGCCTGGATCGTCGCGGTTGCGAACAACTTCGTCTGGAACCGGCACTGGACCTTCGATGCCGGCGAGGGAGTCGCCCACCACCAGGCGATGCGTTTCCTGCTCGTCAGCGTCGTCACGGAGATCATCAGCCTTCTGCTGCTGACCCTCCTGGTCGAGTCCGGGGGCTTCTCCAAGGTGCCCGCCCAGGCCCTGGCGGTGGCCGCCGCTACGCCTCTCAGCTTCCTGGGCAACAAGCTCTGGAGCTTCCGCGCCAAGGCCTGATCGTGGCGAGTCCGATGCTCGCCACGGGTACCGGGCCCCCTTCAGGGCCCGCCCGGGCGGCCCGGTAATCGCTACATATACTCTGACTTCCCCTCTCGGAGGATCCTTGTGCAGGAGATGGTGATCTACGGCGTCAGCTTCGACATGGTCGGCAAGCAGCCGATCGTGCTTCTGAAGACCGTTGACGGCAACAAGTTCCTCCCGATCTGGATCGGCCACCCCGAGGCCGCCTCGATCCTGATGAAGCTCCAGGGTGCCGGCACACCCCGCCCGATGACCCACGACCTGCTCTGCGACATCCTGGGCGAGCTCGATGTCAAGTGCACCCAGGTCGCCGTCACGGAGCTCCGCGAGAACACCTTCTTCGCCTCGATCACCCTCAGCGTCGCCGGACGCGAGCTGGAGATCGACTCCCGGCCGAGCGATGCAATCGCCATTGCAGTCCGCTCGGGGGCGCCCATCTACGCCGCCGAGGAGGTCATCTCGGAGTCGGCCATCGAGTTCGAGCATGACGTCGAGGAGTCCGAGGACGTGGTCGAAAAGTTCAAGGAGTTCCTCGATCAGGTATCACCAGAGGACTTCGCCGCGGGCGACAGCTGACCGCTGACGCGGCGCATCTCGGCGTCCTCGTTCGCTCACGTGCGGAGCACGCTTCGCTCGCTGCGTCCTTGAGCTGCTTGGTCAGCGGCCCGCTGTGGCGTTCGTCTACGAACGTCGCGGGGTGACGCGGGAGACACACCCGCCGTCGGCCTCGGACAGCGTCCGTGTCGCCGGTCACCACACAGCCGGCACGGATGTGAGGTCCTAAGAGCGGTTCAGGGCGCTGGCGAGGATTCGCTCGAGCAGTTCGTCGAATCCGATCCCGGCGGCATCGGCCGCCTGAGGGAGGAGGCTCGTCTCGGTCAGGCCCGGGACGACGTTGGTCTCGAGGACGAACAGCTCGCCGGTGTCCTCCTCGAGCATCAGATCGACCCGGGCGAAGCCGCGGCAGCCCAGCAGTGCGTAGACCTCGAGCGCGAGCTCCTGGGCCCTGGCGGTCGTCTCGGCCTCGAGCTCGGCGGGACAGACGAACGTGGTCATGCCGATGCCGTAGCGCGACTCGTAGTCGTAGAAGTCCTCCTCGCGGGGGACGGCCTCGACGACCGGGAGCGCTTCGGGGCGCTCCCCTTCGATGATCGAGACGGCCAGATCCCGGCCCTTGATGTGGCGCTCTACGAGTATCCGGGTGTCGTAGGAGAAGGCCCCGACCATCGCGCCCGGCAGCTCGGAGCCGCGGCGGGCGAACTTGACTCCCAGAGCCGATCCTCCCCGGGCGGGCTTGACGACCATGGGAAAGCCCAGCTGGGCTTCGATGTTCGGCAGGGCATCGGCACCCCCGAGCTCCTTGACCACCGCCTCGTGCAGGGCGAAGAAGGCCGGGGTCGGGATCCCGGCGGCGCGCATCAGGTGCTTCGCAAGGATCTTGTCGGTCGCGCGGACGCAGGCTGCCGGCGCGGAGCCCGTGTAAGGGATCCCCAGCGCTTCAAGGACCTCCTGGATCGTGCCGTCCTCACCGTCCCGGCCATGAAGCGCCACGAAGGCGACGTCGGCCCGGGCCGCGATCAAGTCCTGGACGAGCCGGCCGTCCGTGTCGATCGGGAGAGCGGTGTGCCCCAGGCGGGCCAGGCCGTCCCGCACCTGGGCACCGGAGCGCAGCGAGACGGCTCGCTCGAGCGAGCGGCCGCCCTGCAGGACGGCGACGCGGAGCGCCTCGCTCATCGGTCCTGGCGGCGGCGCTCCGCGGAGCCGCCCTCGCGGCGCGGCAGAGCGACGACGTCGGCCATCGGCGCCCCGTCCAGCGGGTCAGCCGGCGCGGCGGCGGGCTTGGAGTGCTCCGATCCCGACCCGGTCAGTGAGCCCAGCAGGCCGAGCTGCTCGCCGATGGCACTGCCGATCCGGCGGATCCCCTCACGGATCTGCGGCTCGGGGATACCGGCGAAGTTGAGCCTCATCGATGAGGCGCCGCGCTGCCCGTCCATGAACGCCGCCCTGCCCGGGACGAATGCCACACCCTTGCTCGTGCGGGCGAGAGCCAGCAGGTCGGTGGTGTCGATCCGCTCATCCAAGGTCGCCCAGATGAAGAGGCCGCCCTCCGGACGGGTCCAGCTGGCGCTCTCCCCGAAGTGCTGCTCGAGCGCCTCGAGCATCACGTCGCGGCGGGTCCGGTAGAGGTCGCGCAGGCGGTCCACGTAGCCCTCCCAGCCCATCCCGTGCCGGGCGCCATGCTGGAAGTAGGCCGTCACGAACATCTGGGTCACCGGCGAGGAGCAGAGGTCCGATCCCTGTTTACCCAGGTTCAGCTTCTCGAGCACCGGCCGCGGGGCGGCGGCCCAGCCGAGACGAAGGCCGGGGGCGAGGATCTTCGAGAACGTCCCGAGGTAGATCACCAGGTCCGAGGACCCGCCCCGGCCCGCCGCTTCGGCGTCCAGCGTGTGGAGGGTCGGCAGCTGCTCGCCCTCGTAGCGGAGCAGGCCGTAGGGGTTGTCCTCGAGGATCAGCAGCTCGCGCCGGCGGGCCACCTCGATCAGCCGCCGCCGCCGTGGCAGCGACATCGTCACCCCGCCGGGGTTCTGGAAGTTCGGGATCGTGTAGATGAACTTCGGCCGGCGCCCTTCGGCCTGCAGGCGGTCCAGGGTGCTCTCCAGCGCGTCGATCGGCATGCCGTCGGCATCGATGTCGATCTGCTCGACGTCGGCCTGGTAGGCGCTGAAGGTCGGCACCGCCCCCGGATAGGTGGGGGCCTCGGCGACGATCACATCGCCCGGGTCGATCAGGGTCTTGCAGACCAGGTCGAGCACCTGCTGCCCGCCGGTTGTGACGATCACCTCGGAGGGATCGACCTTCGTGCCCTCGGCTGCCATCACCTCGACGATGCACCCCACGGTCGCGGCCATGCCTTCGGTCGGGCCGTACTGCAGAGCGCGGGCGGTCGATTCGCCCGCCACATCGGCCATCAGCTGCGCGTAGAGCTCGGCCGGGAAGGTTGAGGTGTCCGGTAGGCCTCCGGCGAGGGAGATCACGTCGGGGCGCTCGGTCAGCGCCATCATCTCGCGCATCGCCGAGCTCTTCATCCCGCGGGTCCTGGCCGCGAACAGCGCCTCGTAGCGCGCCAGCTCGTGCGCCGCCGGGCGTGCGCCTCCTCCGCTTCCTCCTCCGCTGCTCGATCGATCCATATGACTGACTTCCCTATTCGCCGTCGAGGGGCTGCAACCTCGCATGCGACCCATACGGAAGGACCGGTCGTCTATCGTCCTGGCCGAATCGCGGAGCGCCCCGCAGGGACGGTAGCGCACCACCGGATCCTCCTTGATGAACGGCACCTTCTTCTACATAGGCCTTGGCATCGGTCTGGCCGCGGCCTGCGGGCTCAGGCCGTTCCTGCCGCTGCTGCTCGCCGGGGCGCTGGGGTCCTCCAACGCGCTGGGAGTCTCCTTCGATCACGGCGGCTTCGAATTCCTCCAGCAGGACTGGTGGCTGCTGATCGTCGCCGTTGCAATGGCGATGTCCTACGCGCTGCAGCTGCTGCTGGGCCTTGCGCCCACGCTCGACTCGCGAAGCGAATCGGCCACCGCCCCGTTGGCCTCGGCGCTGGCCGGCCTCTCCCTTGGGGCGGGGGCGGTCCTTTTCGCCGGCACGCTCGCCGACCATGGTGACGCATCCTGGCCCGGGTTGATCGGGGGACTGCTGGCGGCCGGCCTGGCCCAGTGGGCCTCGGGGCCCGTGATCGCAGGTGCTCGCAAACGTCTGCCTGACCGCGGCGCCAGGGAGGCTCTGACGCTCTACCTGGACGCGGCATCGGTCCTGGTGGCCGCACTCGTCGCGCTGTTCCACCCGCTCGGCTACGTGGTCGTGGTGCTGCTCGGATGGTTCCTGGTTCGCAGGCGCGCCCGTGCCGGAGAGAAGTACGCCGGCCTGCGGATCCTCCGCCGCTGAGCCGCGATCGTCTTGTCCCGAACACCGCCAAAGCTGGTCCTCTGCGTCATCGACGCGATGGCGCCGGAGATGATGGAGCGGGCGATCGCCGCGGGTACCGCTCCCGTTCTCGCAAGGTTGGTGGAGGAGGGCCGCTATGTGCCCGGCTGTGTTGCCGCCTTCCCCTCCGTGACGCCCGTCTGCGCGGCCTCGATTGTCACCGGCCTGGCCCAGGACGAGCATCGGATCCCGGCGATGAACTGGTTCCACCGTGAGGAGCACCGCTACATCGAGTACGGCTCGAGCTTCCGGGCGGTGCAGCGGTTCGGCATCGCTCGCCAGCTGACTGACACGGTCTACAACATGAACCGCGTCCACCTCGCCGCCGAGACCCCAACGGTGTTCGAATCCCTCGACGACGCCGACGTCCGAACGGCCGGGACGACCTACCTGATGTACCGGGGCCGCTACCGTCACGAGCCGCAGCGCGACAGCGCCCTGACCCGTGTAGCCGCGGCGCTGATGCGCCACCCCGTGATGGGTCCCCGCGAGCTCTTCTACGCGGACATCTTCGCCTCGCGCCCGACCGGGTGCCGGTCGGTCCTCGGCATGCCGGGTGTCCGGGACCGCCATTCCGGTTGCGTGTCGGCCTACATGGTCGAGCACGATCTCTTCGACTTCCTGCTCCTGTCGCTTCCCGACAACGACTGGTACTCGCACAAGAAGGGACCCGATGGCCAGGTCGAGTCGATCGCGCAGGCCGACCTCCAGCTGGCGCGGGTCGCCGAGGCGGCGGGGGGTCTCGATCGCTTCCTCGAGGAGCATGCCGTGATCGTGATGGCCGACCACTCGCAGGCGCCCGTCAGCGAGACGATCGCCCTGCAGGACGGGTTGGCCGAACTTGGGGTGCTCGGGCCGACCAAGCCGGCCCGGGGAACGAGGGGAGCCGACGCGGCCGCGGAACCGCGGATCGCCGTCTGTCCCTCCCAGCGCGCCGCGATGGTCTATGCGCTCGAGGAGTCCGAGCGCGACGCGATGCGCGCCTCGGTCACCGCGATCGCCCGGGGGATGGTCGGCGTGGATCTGGTCATCTGGCTCGAGCGCGACGCCCATGAACGACCGCGCGAGGGTGTGATCCTGAGCCCCCGCCACGGGGAGCTTCGCTTCGCCCCGGGCGGTCCGCTGCTCGATGACCGAGGTGCCTCCTGGAGTGTCGACGGGGAGCTTGCCGCGCTCGACGCGACGATCGCTGACGGCCGACTCCGCACGCCCTCCTACCCCGACGCGCTGGCGAGGGTCTGGTCGGCCCTGCTCTGCCCGACATCGGGGGAGGTGCTCCTGTCGGCCGCACCGGGTTACGAGTTCATCGACTGGGGCCGCCAGGCTCACGTGGGCGGCGGAAGCCACGGTTCGCTGCATGCCAGCGACTCGCTCGGGGCGCTGGTGATGCACGGCATCGAGCTGCCAGACCCGGAGCCCGAGCTGTGGGCGATCCGGGACGTCGCGGCGCTCGTCCGCGGGCACTTCGGACTCGACGGCACAGCCAAGGACGCCCCGTTAGTCTGAGCCGATGCGGGCGGTGACAAGGGTGATGCGTCTGGCGTCGGCGCTGATCGCGGCAGTGGGGCTTCTCGCGGCCTCCACGGCGATGGCGGCACCGACCTGGCTCGGGCCCTCCAAGCTCTCGGCCTCCGGGGCCTCGGCGGAAAAGCCCCAGGTCACAGTGGACCCGAGCGGCGACGCAGTCGCCGTCTGGGAACGCCCCGACGCGAAAACGGCGAACCACGTGATCGAAGTCGCCTCGCGCCCGGCGGGCACGGGAGGCTGGCAGCCCGCCCAGCGGCTCTCCAACAGCTCGCTGCAGGCATCCGAACCGCAGGTGGCCACGGACGCCGTAGGAGACGCCGTTGCGGTCTGGCTCAGCTTCGACGGCGCCGAATACTCATACCTGGCCGCATCTCGCTCAGGGCTCGCGGGTGCTTGGAGCTCGCCGGCGACGCTTGCGACGGTCGGGATGACCGCGCCGATGGAGCCGCGCCCCGACGCCGCGATGAACGCCGCAGGCGACGCGGTCATCGTCTGGGAGCGCTCCAGCGGCAGCGAAGGGGTCGTCGAATCAGTGTTCCGGGCTCGTGGCGCGTTGTCCTTCGGGAAACCGGAAACGATCGCGAAATCAGCCGAAGACCTACATCCGCCCGAAGTCGCGATCGACGGCGCCGGGGCCGCCACGGCCGTGTGGGAAGCGAAAGGAGGGCCTGTGCGGATCGCCGCGGCCGAGAGATTGGCCGGAGCGGGCTGGCAGGCACCGGTGATGCTCTCCCAGGAAACGGGCGGCGCCAACGAACCGCGCATCGCCGTCAACTCGGCCGGACAGGCCGTGGCCGTCTGGGAACGCTTCGACAATGAAGCCAACGAAGAGCTTGTGGAAGCCGCGGGGCGCCCCGGCAGCGGGGCTGGCTGGGGGAAATCCGTCGCGATCACGAAACCCGAAGCGACAAAGGGCGAACCGGCCGGGCAGCAGGTGGCGATCGACGCTGCGGGCCGGGCGGTGGCGACCTGGTCGCGGACCACGTCGAACAAGGATGTCGTGGAAGCGGCCCTCGGAACACCATCGGCGGGGCACTGGGGCGCTCCCTTCGCGCTGTCCGCCCCCGCGGGCCTCACCGAAGAGGCGCCTTCGGTGAGCGTCGATGACGCCGGCGCGGCCATCGTGGTCTGGGAACAGTGGGCGGGCGCGAAGAAGGTCATCGAAGCCGCCTCGGGAACGTCATCGGAAGGAGCCTGGAGGCCGGCGGTGGCGCTCTCAGCCGAAGGCGGTGAAGCCGACGAAGCACAGGTCGCAATCGACTCGCAGGGCAACGCCGCGTCCGTCTGGCGCCGCTTCGATGGGAGCGACTATCTCACCGAAGCCGCAGGGTTCGATGCCGCAGGGCCGAGCCTGAACTCGCTGGCCATTCCCGCAGGAGGCGCCGTCGGGCAGCCGGTCGCGTTCTCGGTCTCGCCGTTCGATGACTGGTCGGCTCTCGGCGCGACGAGCTGGAGCCTTGGCGACGGCACGAGCCAGGCGGGCACGAGCATCACGCACACCTATTCGGCCGCCGGCCAATACACCGTCACGGTCGCTTCGACGGACGCGCTCGGGAACACGACCAGTGCTCGCGGTGTCCTGTCGATCGCTGCCGTCGCGCCGAGGATCTCGGCGGCCACTCTCACCCACCGGCGTTTCAGGGTCGCTCGCAATGCCACCGCGATCTCCGCGAAGGCGCGCCTGGCGCTCGGGACAAGCTTCCGGTTCAACCTCAGCCAGACGGCGAGCGTGCGCATCACCTTCACCAAAGCGGTGGCCGGTCTGCGAAGCGGCCGCCGCTGTGTTGCGCCCTCGCACAGGCTGCGCTCCCACCATGCCCGGCGGTGCACACGGACGCTCGTCGTGGGGAGATTGACCCGCGCCACCGAGCACCAGGGTGCTGACGCGATCGCCTTCAGCGGGCGTATCGGCAGGCGAGCCCTGCGCGCCGGCTCCTACCGGGCGACGCTCAGCGCCACCTCCGCGGGCCTCACATCCTCGCCGGTGACGCTTGCGCTGACCGTCGTTCACTAGTCACAAGGGAGGCCCGGGAGAGCCGTCCGCAGCGCCGTTTGTGCCTTACCCTTCCTCGATGCATCGCCCACTTCTCGCCCTCGGCCTGATGGCCGTCTGCCTCCTGATGCCGGCCGGCGCCCTGGCCGCGGGGAGCACAAGTGCCCAGAGCAGCCTCGTGAGCACCATCGGCAGGAGCGGCTCGACGGCCGGCTCCGCCGGGTCGTCCTCGGCGCCGGCCGTCACCTCGGAATCTCCCGTCCCGGTCGCACGCTCGAACACACCGCCCGCCGGTCGGCGACTGAGCCCAAACCAGGTCCTTGCGATCGCGGCACGGCTGCCGCGGATGAAACAGCTCGAACGGGAATACAAGGGCGCCTATTCCGGGGCCTACCTGAAGCCAGGATTCCACTGGCAGGTCAGCTACTTCTCCAAGGGCGGCAAGAAGGAGATCGCGCAGGTGATCATCGACGACCTCTCCGGAGGGGTCCTCGAACAGTGGACCGGCTACCAGGTCGCCTGGACCATGGCTCGCGGTTACACCGGGGCGTTCGGCCGCCATGTCAACGCGCTCTACATCTGGCTGCCGCTGTGCGTCCTGTTCCTGTTGCCCTTCTTCAACTACCGGCGGCCCTTCTCGCTGATCAATCTGGACCTTCTTGTCCTCCTGTCCTTCTCGGTCTCGCTGGCCTACTTCAATCACGCCCGGATCGACGTCTCGGTGCCGCTCCTCTATCCGCCGCTGCTCTACCTGCTCGCCAGGATGCTGGCCCTGATGCGACGCCCGCGAGAGGGACGCCCCGGCCCCGGGCCGCTGCGCCTCCTGATTCCCCTGCCCTGGCTGGCCCTCGCCGTCGTGTTTCTCCTGGGCTTCCGGATCGCGCTCAACGTCACCGACTCGAACGTCGTCGACGTCGGCTACGCAGGTGTCATCGGCGCCCACCGGATCGCGGACGGCGGGCCGCTCTACGGGAGATATCCCTCGGACAATGAACATGGCGACACCTACGGGCCGGTCAACTACGAGGCCTACCTGCCGTTTCAGCAGGTTTTCGGCGGGGGGACGGTCTGGGACGAGGTTCCCGCGGCGCACGGGGCGGCGATCTTCTTCGACCTGCTCGCCACGGGACTGCTCTTCCTGCTGGGCCGGCGGATGCGGGGACCCACGCTTGGAGTCGCCCTCGCCTACGCCTGGGTCTCCTTCCCCTTCACCCTCTTCGCGCTGGAGAGCAACACGAATGACACGCTCGTCGCCTGCCTGATGCTGGCCGCGCTGCTGGCCGCGACCTACCGGTCGAACCTCGCGACGGCCGGCCGCGGCGCGATGACAGCCCTGGCGGGGCTGACGAAGTTCGCCCCTCTGGCGATCGCGCCCCTCCTGGCGACGGACGCCCTCCGCCAGATGCCCGCGAGGCGGCGGGGAACAACGGCGCTGATCTTCGTCCTCTCCTTCGCGGCCGCCGGCGCCCTGGCATTCATCCCGGCCCTGGCCCACGACTCCCTGCACACCATCTACGAGCGGACACTGGCCTACCAGGGGGACCGCGGCTCGCCCTTCTCGGCCTGGGGGCTCTACGGCCTGCGGGGAGTCGAGACGGGCGTGGAGATCGCCGCGTTCGCGCTGGCGATCATCGTCGCCCTGGTGCCAAGGCGAATGGACATGGTCGGGCTCTCAGCAGGTTGCGCCGCCGTGATCCTGGGAGTCCAGTGCGGGATCGAACACTGGTTCTACCTCTACATCCCATGGTTCTTCCCGCTGGTCATCCTGGCCCTGCTGGGCCGCTTCGCCGAGCCGCTCAGCCAGACGGTGGCCGTGGCATCAGAATCGGCTCGATCGAGTCGGCCCGAAGCCGTTCTGAGCAGCTGAGGAGGACACCCATCAGCCAGGGGTCCTCCTCTGAGGTTTCGAACCGCACCGGCATCTGAGTCAGAAGCGACTGGATCGCCTGCTCGCGCTTGACGCCGATGACGCCGCCCCTGGGGCCGGTCATGCCGACATCCGTGATGTAGGCGGTGCCGCCGGGCAGGACACGGGCGTCCGCGGTCGGGACGTGGGTATGCGTGCCGACCACAGCCGTGACCCGTCCGTCGAGATGCCAGCCCATCGCGATCTTCTCCGAGGTCGCCTCGGCGTGGACGTCGACAAGGATGTGGTCGACCTCGCCCAGTTCGCCCAGCGCCACCTCGATCTCGGTGAAGGCGGAACGACCGGCCCGCAGGTAGAGGTTGCCGCTGATGTTGATCACTCCCAGGCGGATGCCGTCGTGCTCGACGACGCAGCTCCCTCGCCCCGGCTGGCTGCGCAGGAAGTTGGCCGGTCTGATGATCCGCTCATGACTTTCCAGATACGGGTAGATCTCTCGACGGTGATAGGTGTGATTCCCCAGAGTGATCGCGTCGACCCCGGCGGCGAAGAACTGATCTGCGTTCTTCGGCGTGATCCCCAGGCCGCCGGCGGCGTTCTCGCCGTTGACGACGACGAAGGTCAGCTCATGGCGCTCGCGCAGCACAGGGAGGCAGTCGAGCAGCGTCTGCCGCCCGATTCCGCCGACGATGTCACCGACGAACAGGATCCGCGCCGGCGCCTCGGACGCCTGACCCTCAGCCATACTGGAGCGATGGTGGGAGGAAGTTGAGCGGTAACGCGCCTGCGGCGCCGCGCCCCGAGGCCGAGCCTCCGAGCGAGGAGGAGCGCGAGCTCACGTCCGAGGAGGCCGAGGAGCCCGAGGAGGAGCGTCCCGAGCCTGCACGCGCCGTCGTCCCGCGCTGGATGCAGCTGGTGCTGCTGCCGCTGGCGATCCTGGCTGTGTATGCGCTGGCCAAAGCGGCCGGCAAAGTCATGCTGCTGTTCATCGTGGCCGCCCTGATCGCGATGATCCTGAACCCGGCTGTCGCCCTGCTCCACCGCCCGCGGATTCCGCGCGGGCTGGCGGTGCTCGCCGTGTATCTCGTGTTCTTCCTGTCGTTGGCGGGCATCGGGTTCCTCCTGGCCAACCCTATCTCCCACCAGGTGCTCACGTTCTCGAACAACCTTCCCCACATCGTTGAAGAAGCCAACAAACAGCTCGCCAAACTCGAACGGACCCTGAGCCGGAACGGGGTCCACCTGGAACTCACCAAGAACGGCAAAACGGCATTGCAGACGATTCAGGACAAAGTCGCCAAGAGCGCCGGCAAATTCGCAACCTTCGGCGGCGCTCTGCTGACCGAAGTCGCAAACGCGATCTTCGACCTGGTGCTCGTGTTCGTGCTGTCGGTCTACATGCTGCTCTACGGGCCCCAGATCGGCAAGCTCGTCCGGCGCATGATGCCCGAGGGCGACGGCTCCAAGGCCGACGACTACCCGGTGCTGGTGCAGCGGGCCGTCTCGCGCTACGTGGGCGGGCAGCTGCTGTTCAGCGCCGTCATGGGGCTGTCCGCCGGGGTGGCGCTCTACATCTTCGGCGTGCTCGGGATCTTCCCCGACGGGCGCAAGTACGCGGTGGCCTTCGGCGTGTTCTATGGCGTGATGGAGCTGATCCCCTATATCGGCCCGATCCTCGGAGCGATCCCGCCGGTGCTCGTGGCCCTCCTGACAGAACCGATCACGGCCGTCTGGGTGGTGCTCCTGTTCGTGGGCCTGCAGCAGCTCGAGGGCCACATCGTCGCACCGCAGGTGTTCGGGCATACGCTGCGCATCAACCCACTGCTGGTGATCTTCGCGCTGCTGCTGGGTTTGCAACTGGACGGGGTCATCGGCGCGCTGGTCGCGCTGCCGATCCTCTCCGTCCTGCGCGAGACAGCCGTCTATCTGAACCGTCACGTGACGCTCGAACCCTGGGATTCCTCGCGGCGCGAGCTGCTGTGAGCGCGGCGCTTGGAGTCGCGGCGCTGAGCAAGCGCTACGGGGAGCTGCAGGCGCTCTCCGACGTCAGCTTCGAGGCCCAGGCAGGCGAGGTGATCGCCGTCCTCGGGCCCAACGGGGCCGGCAAGACGACTCTCCTGTCGATCATCGCCGGCATCCAGCGGCCGAGCTCCGGCACCGTCAGCCGCGACCCTCGGGAAGTCGGCTGGGTTCCGCAGCAGAGCGCTCTCTACGGGAAGCTGTCAGTCGCCGAGAACCTGAAGCTCTTCGCCCGCCTAGAGGGGATCCCCGATCCCGACGCGGCGGTCAGCGAGATGCTCGCCCAGACCGGCCTGGCCGAGCGGTCCGGCGATCCGGTGGGCCGCCTGTCCGGTGGCAATCGCCAGCGTGTCAACGTTGCCATCGGCCTGATCGCCGATCCGCCGGTGCTCGCCCTCGACGAGCCCTCAGCGGCGCTCGATGCGGCGCAGCGGCGGCGCCTCTGGGAGTTCGTCCGCAGCCGGACCGCCAAAGGGACGTCGGTCGTCTTCTCCAGCCACGATGCAGCCGAGGCGCAGCGGAATGCCGATCGCCTGCTGATTCTTGTCGGGGGGAGCCTGGTCTTCGACGGCTCGCCGGCGTCCCTGCTCGAACGTGGCTCATCGCAGGAGCACGACCTCGAGAAGGCAATGCTCGCGCTGCTCGAGGATCTCGGCGCCGCGGAGGCGTCAGCCGCGTGAGGTCCCTGCTCCGCAAGGACCTGCTGATCCTGCGGCGCTCGCGCTTGCTGGTCGCCCTGCTCGTCATCTATCCGGTCGCGATCGCCCTGCTGATCGGCCTGGCCATCTCGCGCAGCCCCCAGCGGCCTCGTGTGGCGATCGTCGACGAAACGCCCCCCGGAGAGACCGTTCAGGTGGGCTCGCAGCGAGTCGAAGTCAGCCAATACGCGAAGCAGCTCTTCAGCCAGGTCGAACCGGTCAAGGTCGCCACACGCCAGGAGGCGGTCGAAAAGGTCAAGGCAGCCGAAGTCCTGGCCGCCGTGGTGATCCCCGCCGATCTTGCCGCCCGGGTCGGCTCGGGAACCAGCCAGGGGTCGATCGAGGTCGTCTACAACGGCGATGCCCTCGAGCAGTCCCTCGTCTCCTCGCAGCTGCGCTCTGCGCTGGCGCAGGCGAACCTGGGCTTCTCCGAACAGATCCAGTCAGCCGCGGCGCAGGCCATCGACGGCCTGCTGCGAGGAGGCAACCTGGGGTCCCTCGGGGCGCCCTCGAACCTGATCGGGCTCGAGCAGATCCCCAGCGTCCTGAATCGGGTCATCGCCCGGACTCCGCCCGGAGCGGACCGCGAAGCCCTGATCCGGGTCGCCGACTTCGCGAACTTCGCGGCGCGCAACCTGACCGTCTCCAAGAAGGTCCTGACCACCGTGGGGCAGCCGATCCAGATCCAGAGCACGCTCCTCCACGGCCGCCGGACGCCCCTGAACACGTTCGCCGTCGTCGTGGCGGTGACCGTCTCGCTGATGTTCGTTGCGGTGCTGCTTGCCGCCGGGGCCGTGGCGGCCGAGCGCGAGGAGAACACGCTCTCGCGGCTGGTCCGGGGCCTCCTCTCGC
Organism: uncultured Solirubrobacteraceae bacterium; assembly: GCA_964518445.1. Lineage (GTDB taxonomy): Bacteria > Actinomycetota > Thermoleophilia > Solirubrobacterales > Solirubrobacteraceae > Palsa-744. The sequence goes on along the minus strand of CAZFGJ010000038.1, from coordinate 5,626 downwards.
GCGAGAAGCTGCTGCTCGAGAAGGGATTCCTGGGTGCCGGCTGCTCGCTCGTGGTCGGCCTGGCCATGCTCGCCGGCGTGGGGGCATTCGTGTCGCTCGACTGGTCCCGTGCCGGTCTGTGGGTGCTGGCGGGCGCCGTGGCCGCCCTGGCCTTCGCCTCGCTGGGCGTCGCCATCGGCGCGCTGGCCCGCGAGGTCCGGGCGGCCTCGCTGCTGGCCTTCATCCTCTCCCTGCCTCTCGCTCTGCTCGCACTGGTCCCGGCCGGCGCCGTCGGGAAGGGCGCCTATGACCTGATCGGGGCGATCTCGTTCGTCTTTCCCTTCAAGGCGGCCCTGCAGGCCCTGGACGCGGCCGTCAACAGCTCCTCGCCCTCGCTGGGCGTCTCGCTCCTCCATCTGGCGGGCCTGATTGTCCTGTTCGGTGGGCTCGCTCGCTTCGGCCTGCGCCGCGGCGAGACCGCCTGAGAGCGAGCCCGGGCCGAGGCCCCGGGCGGCACTGGAGCCTCTAACCTGGGAGGGCATGGCCTTTCCACGTACACGCATGCGCAGGCTCCGAGCCACCGCAGGCCTGCGCGGGCTGGTTCGCGAGACGGACCTGGGCCCGGCCCACATGGTGCTGCCGATGTTCGTCCTGGAGACGGCCCCCGGCGGGCCCGAGCCGATCGCCTCGATGCCGGGGATCGAGCGCCTGGGCATCTCCGAAGCGGTGGCCGAGGCACGCACGGCCGCTGCCCTGGGCGTGGCCGGCGTGATGCTCTTCGGGGTGCCGGCCGAGAAGGACGAGCATGGTTCCTCCGCCTGGGATCCCGAGGGTGCCGTGCAGCTCGCCGCGGGAGCGATCAAGGAGGCCGTCCCCGACCTGCTGGTCGCGACAGACGTTTGCCTCTGCGAGTACACGACCCACGGGCACTGCGGCGTCGTGCGAGAGGACGGCTCGGTCGACAACGACGCGACCCTCGAGCTGCTCGCGCGGACAGCCGTCAGTCACGCCCGCGCCGGGGCCGACATCGTCGCCCCCTCGGACATGATGGACGGCCGCGTAGGGGCGATCCGCGAGGAGCTCGACTCCGAGGGCTTCGCCGACACCCCGATCCTCGCCTACTCGGCGAAGTTCGCATCGGCCTTCTACGGCCCCTTCCGCGAGGCGGCCGGCTCGACGCCGGCGTTCGGCGATCGCCGCTCCTACCAGATGGATCCGGCCAACGGGCGGGAGGCTGTGCGCGAGGCGATTCTCGACGTCGAGGAGGGCGCCGACATGATCATGGTCAAGCCTGCCCTGGCCTATGGCGACCTGATCAGCGCGGTCAAGCAGGCCACCGGACTGCCTGTGGCGGCCTACAACGTCAGCGGCGAGTATGCGATGGTCAAGGCTGCCGCATCCGCCGGCCACCTCGATGAGCGCGCGACGGTGCTCGAGATCCTCATGTCGCTGCGCCGGGCCGGAGCCGACACGATCATCACCTATCACGCAAAGGACGCAGCCAGATGGCTAGCCGAGCAGACCTGACCACCGACGCCGACGCCAAGCGCGCCGCGGCGGCCACGCCCAAGATCCGCAGCCGCAAGGACGGCGCTGCGGTGCCGATGGACGATGTCGATCGCCGCCTGCTGAACCTGATGCAGGGCAAGTTCCCGATCGCCAGCGAACCGTACAAGCACGTGTCGGGACTCGCCGAGATCTCCGAACAGGAGGCGATGAGCCGGGTCAAGCGACTGCTCGAGAAGCGGATCATCCGCCAGGTCACACCGATCTTCGACACGAGGGCGCTCGGCTACTCCTCGATGCTGGTGGCCGCCAAGGTCGATCCGGACCACCCGCACCGCGCCGCACAGGTGATCAACGCCCACCCGGGCGTCTCCCACAACTACCTGCGCAACCACGAATTCAACCTCTGGTTCACCATCGCCACCGAGCCCGACTCGGAGCTCGGCCTGCAGGGGACCCTCGACGTGCTCGCTCGCGAGTCGGGTGCCGAGTCGATCCGCCAGCTCCCGACGCTGAAGCTGTTCAAGATCCGGATGGACCTCGAAATGGAGGGCGGCACCGACTCGCTGTCCTCATCGACCGAGGCCACCGAGCCGATCGAGCTCGAAGCGCAGCCCTACGACGAGCTGGACATCGCTGTGATCCGTGCCCTCCAGGGTGACCTGCCGGTCGTCCAGCAGCCCTACGCCGCCGCCGCAGCGGAGCTCGGCATGGAGGAGCAGCAGCTGCTTGATCACCTTGCGGCGATGCAGGAGCGTGGAATCCTCCGCCGCGTCGCGGCGATCCTCTACCACCGCAGGGCCGGCTTCTCGGCCAACGGCATGGGCGTCTGGAAGGTCCCCGACGAGCAGATCCACGACATCGGCCGCCAGATGGCCGCGGTCCGGGGAATCTCTCACTGCTATCAGCGCCCCACCTACGAGGACTGGCCCTATTCGGTCTTCACCATGGCCCACGGCCGCTCGAAGGAGGAGTGCGACGCGGTGCTCGACTCGATCGCCGCGCAGACGGGGATCACCGAGCGCGCCACCCTCTACTCCTCGACGGAGTTCAAGAAGATCCGGCTGCTCTATTTCACCGATGACTTCAAGGAGTGGGAGCGCAGTCACGCCTGAGCGGCGGGACGCTTCGCGGACATGGCCGAGCGGGCGAGCGCAGGGACCGCACTGAGGGACGGGCGGTCCGAGGAGTGGTACCGCCGCGCGCTCGGCAGGCTTCCCGGCGGAGTCAACTCGCCCGTCCGGGCGATGCAGGCGATAGGGCGCGGCCCCCTCTTCATCGACAGGGGCGAGGGCGCCGAGCTGATCGACGTGGACGGCAACCGCTTCGTCGACTACGTCTGCTCCTGGGGTCCTTTGATCCACGGCCATGCCCATCCGCAGGTGCTGGCCGCCATCGCCGAGGCAGCCGCCAAGGGAACGAGCTTCGGGGCGCCCACGACCGGCGAGGTGCGCCTGGCCGAAGAGGTCTGCTCTCGCATGGAGAGCGTCGAGATGCTGCGCATGACCTCCTCCGGGACGGAGGCGTCGATGACGGCAATTCGCCTGGCCCGTGCGGCAACCGAACGGGACGGAATCGTCAAGTTCGCCGGTGCCTACCACGGCCACGTCGACGGGCTTCTGGCCCAGGCCGGCTCGGGACTTGCGACCCAGGCGCTCCCCTCGAGCCCCGGTGTCACGGCCTCCGCGGCAGCGGACACCCTCGTCGTCCCCTGGAACGACCCCGAGGCCCTGCGCGCGGCGATGGCGAACGAGCCGCCGGCGGCGATCATCGCGGAGCCGCTCCCGGCCAACATGGGTCTTGTGCCCGCCCAGGAAGGCTTCCTGGAGCTGCTGCGCGAGCTCGCCGATGAGCACGGCTCGCTGTTGATCCTGGACGAGGTGATCAGCGGCTTCAGGGTCGGCCGCGGAGGCGCCCAGGAACTCACCGGCGTGAATGCCGACCTCACCGTCATGGGCAAGATCGTCGGCGGAGGGCTGCCCGCGGCGGCGCTTGGCGGATCGGCTGAACTGATGAGGATGCTGGCCCCCTCAGGGCCGGTCTACCAGGCCGGGACGCTCTCGGGAAACCCCCTGGCCGTTGCCGCCGGCCTGGCGACGCTGGAGATGCTCGACGAAGCCGCCTATGCCCGTCTGGCGGCCACCACGGCCCGTCTGGCCGAAGGACTGCAGAGGGCCGCCGGGGGATATCCGATCCACATCCAGAGCACCACCGGGCTGCTGACGGTCTTCTTCCGGAGGGGCCCCGTCAGCTCGTTCGAGGATGCTCGAGCCTGCGACCTCGATGCCTATGCCTCCTGGGCCCGGGAGCTGCTCGGCCGGGGCGTCTACGCGCCGCCCTCGCAGTTCGAGGCGTGGTTCCCGTCGCTGGCGCACGGCGACGAGGAGATCGAGCGCACCCTCGCCGCCGCCGAGGCGGCATTCGCCGCGCTACCGGACCCGGCTCCCGCGGCATGAGTGCGGGCGGACTCGAGGAACTGCGGAGCCTGCTGCGGGATGGGGGCGGCCTGATGGCCGAACTGCTCGATGACGACGCCCCGCAGCCCGCGCTCGAGGCGGGCCCCCCGGCACTCGTCGCGGCCGGTGGCCCCCGCGCCGAGGGGCGCCGGGCCGAGTACGAGCTGCTGGTCGAGGCGATCTACGAGGGGTACCTCCTCCACTACGGGACCCCCCTGGTCGACCGGGTGCCCGATGCGGATCTGCGCCTGCTGGCGGGCGACAGGCTCTATGCCGTCGGCCTCGCCCGCCTCGTTGCCCTGGGCGACACCCCCGCCGTCGCCGAGCTGGCCGACACGATCACCCTGTCGGCCCTGGCCCAGGGAGCCGGGGACGAGGAGCTGGCCGAGGCGATCTGGGACGCCGGGGCCCGGGCCGTGGGCTGGGGCTCGAGCGAGTCCCACCGGCACGCCAAGGAGCTCGTTTCATCAGGTTCTCCGGACGCGCTAGAGGCGATGCGCACAAGTGCCGGAGCGGTCCCGGCGTCGCCCTGAATCCCGCCTCGATATTGTTCAGCGCCAGTGGCTGACAAGCACCTCAAACAGAAGTCCAAATACACCCTCGACCGTGGCATGCCCGGTGCCTTCGAGGGCGAGACCGTCAGCCGACGCCGTTTCATGGTCGTCGGTGGCCAGACCGCCGGCATCATCGCGGCGGCCTCCTTCACGCTGCCCGCGCTCGGATTCGCCATCGGACCGATCTTCAAAAGCACTCCCGACCGGTGGGAAAACGTCGGCCCCGAGAGCATGTTCAATGAAGACAACTACGTCCCCGTGGTCCTGACGGTGACGCCCAGCATCGGCGAGGCCGGTAAGACCACCGCCTATGTGCGTAAGTTCAACCACGGCCTGGACGTGGACCCCTACGACAAGGGCACCCCCTACATCGCGATCTCCAGCCGCTGCGCGCACCTGGGTTGCCCCGTCCGCTGGGTGGATGCGGCCGAGCGCTTCATCTGCCCCTGCCACGGCGGCGTCTACGACCTCCTGGGCCGCCGCGTCGGTGGGCCTCCGGTCCGCCCGCTGGACCGCTTCTACACGCGGGTCAACAACGGGAACGTCGAACTGGGCCCGCGCTTCTCGGTCAACAGCGAGCTGCGCCGCTTCTCGCCGCGTGATCCGGGCGAGCCCCTGGACGGCATCGGCCAGTACGCCTACCCCTCGCGCCCCGGCGCGCAGAAACTCTAGGGGTCTGAGCGACAGTGCCCAAGCTTCCCAAGATGCCCGCCGCGCCGATGCCCGCGGCCCTCAAGGCGCCGCCCAAGCGTGCCGGCGAACACGACGGCAAAGGCGCGCTGGACGAGGTCAAGGAGGCAGGCATCACGGTCGTCGACTGGGTCGACGAGCGCACATCGCTGAGCGGCGGGGCCCGCTGGATGATGTTCCGCAAGGTGCCCAAGGGCACCAACTGGTTCTACACGCTGGGCTCGGCGACCATGTTCGCCTTCCTCTCGCAGGCCGTCACGGGTGTCTTCCTGGCGATGTACTACCGGCCCGACCCGTCCGGGGGCGCCTACGAATCGATCCGCTACGTGACGAACGAAGTCTTCCTGGGCCAGTTCGTCCGCGGGATGCACAAGTGGGGATCGAGCGTCATGGTGATCCTGATCTTCCTGCACATGGGGCGCACCTTCTTCTTCGGCGCCT
>CAZFGJ010000037.1:0-20090 GCA_964518445.1 uncultured Solirubrobacteraceae bacterium | reverse complement strand
AAGGTCAAGCACGAGGCGATGCGTCCGCTCTACCTCGATTCGATCCAGGCCCTCCGCGGATTTGACCGCTGGTCGATCCGCACCGTTCCGCGCGCCCAGAACGCCAGGGCCGACGCCCTGGTCAACGCCGCGCTCGACGGAGCCCGCTCGGGCTGATAGTCCCGCCCGCCGCCTCGCCGGGCGCTAATGCAGCGTCTGGGCCGATTTGGCGATGGCGATCATCTGCGAGTTCGAGAGTTCCTCGAGGAGCGTGTTGGTGACCCAGTAGAGCGCCTTGCCGGACTTCCAGCCGATCACGTGGATGTGCGCCCCGTCGTTGACCAGTTTGAAGTCCCGTCCGCCGATCGTCGAGGTGTGGGAGTGGTTGAACAGGGGCGGGCTCATCCAGTCGGTGCCCTGGAAGTCGTAGTAGCCGCCGATCGTGTTCGTCTGCCAGACGACGACGTAGGCGAAGTGGATCTTCTTCTGGAAGTTGCGAAGCGCATACGGGCGGACCTGGAGCTGCCTGGCCGAGCCGGTCTGAAGGGTGGGGTAGAGGAACTTGAAGGGCACGTGGAGCGCGGCGGAGACCGCTTCGCTCTCACCTGTCGTCGGGACCAGGTTGATCTTCGCCGCCGCGGCCGCGCTGGTCGAGCTCGAGGAACTCGAGTGATGGTGGTGGCCCTTGCCCGAGGCGGGGCTGTGCGACGGGGGCAGGTGGACCCGTTCGGTGCCATGCAGGAAGTCGGACAGGGTTTCTTTCTCGAGCTGAGGGGTCGAGGTCACGAACGATTCCCCACTCGGGCCCATGAAGGCGGCATTCGAATAGCGGAACTTGACCTGGCGCAGAGGCTTCGTCTGCGAGAAGGCGATCAGCTTGGAGAGTTCGATCAGCCGTTCGGCAGAGGCGTGGAAGTTGGTGCGGATCGCGTGACCGACCGCCTTGGCGATCCTGTCGATGCTGCCGATTTCCGGTGAGACCTGCTCGCGCAGGGAGCGCATGAAGTCCTGCTGGCGGGCCACCCGGACGAGATCGGAGTCGTAGTGGCGGAACCGGACGTAGGAGAGGGCGTTGTTGTAACAGAGCTTCTGGTAGCCCGGCTGAAGGTTGATGGCTGAGAAGTTTTCGCTGCCCGGGCCGCCGCCGAGATAACGGTGGTCCACGTTCACGTAGGCGCAGCCGAGCGCGTCGACGACTTTGATGAAGCCCTGGAAGTTGACGTCGATGATGCCATTGAGCTGCCCTTTGAGTTCGGGGAAGACTTCGCGCTCGATCGTTTCCGCGGCCAGCACGCTTCCGCCGTCGTTCCCGTGGCCGGTGCCCCCGATGGTGTAGGCGGCATTGATCTTCGAGTCGGGGTAGAGCTGGCCCTTGGGCGTCCGGATGTTGACCATCAGATCGCGGGGGATGGACATCACCGAGGTCTGGCCCTGGCTGGGGTCGAAGCGAACAAGGAGAATCGTGTCGCTTCGCGGGGCGGCTGTTTTTTCGAGCGTGTTCTTGGACCCCGAGCGGCGGTCCGAGCCCAGGATCAGGAACGTCTGCGGCCCGCCACCGTACACGGGCGTGACCAGGCCTTTGGGCGTTTTGATCTGGCTGAGCTTGGGGAAGAGCTCTTCGGCGATGCTGGTCGCCTTGTTCAGGGCGACAGTCGCGGTGGCCACGCCGCTGAGCCCCACGATCAGCACTGCGGCCAGCGCGAAACGCAGCCACATGGGCCGCGCAAGGGAGGGAGGACGCTCGTCATCCATGGGTTATCAGCTCTTGGAAGCGCATAAATGCCGAGGCCGGCGCCCGGAACCCCCCGGTGGACACCGCCAACAAGGGTAGCGACCGTGCCGGAGCGCAGCGCCGGATTGCCGGGTACGCTCGGAATGGTGTTCACCCCTCGCAATCGGGAGCTGCTCGGCCTGATTCCGTCGGCCCTGCTCGTCGTGGCGGGCTTCACGGCGATCTTCATCCAGTCCGAACAGAACACGCCGCGGGCTTCCACCAACCTCACCCTCAACCACGCCTCGAGTCTGTCGCTGAGCTACGGGCTGCTGTTCCTGGGGATCTGTCTCGCCGCTCACCTGGTGATCCGCTTCGCCCTTCCCGACGCGGATCCCTACCTGTTTCCCCTCGTTGCGGTCCTCTCGAGCATCGGGATCGTGATGGTCTACCGGATCGACCCGGTCCTGGCGCGCCAGCAGGCACAGTGGATGGTGGTCGGGGTGATCCTCTTCGCGGCCACGATTCTCGCCCTGCGCAAGGAGGGCGTGGGGGTGCTCGAGCGCTACCGCTACACGATCGCCGCGGTCGGTATCGGGATGACCCTGCTGCCCCGCCTGCCGGGCATCGGCCAGCAGGTCAACGGCGCCTACCTGGCGATCCACATCGGCAGCGTCGCCTTCCAGCCGGCCGAGTTCGCCAAGGTCGCGATCGTCATCTTCCTGGCCAGCTACCTGCGGGACAACCGCCAGGTCCTCGTGACGGCGGGACAGCGGTTCCTCGGCCTGACGATCCCGCCGATGAAGCAGTTCGGCCCGATGCTGATCGTCTGGGGGGCCGCAATGGCCACACTGCTGATCACCCGCGAGCTGGGAACGTCGCTGATGTTCTACGGGGCCTTCCTGGCGCTGCTCTACGTCGCCACGGGCAGGTTCTCGTTCCCTTTCATCGGCCTGCTGCTGTTCGCCGTCGGGGTCTGGTTCGTCACCAGCCATGTCAGCCATGTCCAGGCTCGGGTGGATGCCTGGGAACACCCGTTCAACAAATCCCTCTACGAAGAGAAGGTCGGCGGCAGTTACCAGCTTGCGCAGTCGCTCTTCGCCCAGGCCGACGGCGGCCTGCTGGGGACCGGCTTCGACCGCTCCCTGCTCCAGCAGACAGTCGAAATCGCGCCGCACCACACGGTGCGCGCATCGATTCTGCCGGTGCCCGAAAGCGACATGATCTACGCCGTCATAGTCAACGAGCTGGGCCTGGCCGGGGGGGTCGCCCTGCTTGTCGTCTATCTGCTGCTGGTGGCCCGCGGCCTGAAGACTGCCGTCCTGGCTCGCGACTCCTTCTCCAAGCTGCTGGCGACGGGGCTCTCGTTCATCATCGCCCTGCAGGTCTTCGTGATCGTGGGGGGTGTGACCAGGCTGATCCCGTTGACGGGCGTGACACTCCCGTTCGTGGCCTACGGAGGCTCCTCGGTGGTGATGAACTTCGTGCTGGTGGCTCTGCTGCTGGTCATCTCCGACAGGGCGCGAAGGCCCTACCGGGCGCGAAGGCGCTCCTGAGCGATCCGGGCGACGCTTCGGTGGCGTCTCGCAGGACCCCGGCCGACCGCAGGTACAGGGCCGAATCCGTCGAAGATCATCCGCATGCGCAGCTCGACGAGCACCAACGCGATGCCCCGCGTCTCGATCAGGACCCCTCCGGGGCTCCGCCAGGGGCGCTACCGGGGCGGCTTGACCAGCGTCGGGATCTCCTCGCCCGCGGGGCTCCACGGCCGGCCCTGGGTGGCACGGCTGCGCAGCGCCCTGGAGCGGGACGCCTTCGAGCTTCACTTTCAGCCGATCGTCTCCCTCCGGGACGGCACGATCTCCCACTACGAGGCGCTTCTGCGGCTGATCGACGAGCCCAGCGGCCAGCTCGTCGCACCCGGGCGCTTCCTGCCGGCAGCCGAGCGCTACGGCCTGATCTCGGAGATCGACCGGATGGTCCTCGCGCGCGTCACCCGCATGCTCGGCTGCGAGCCGGCGCTGCAGGGTGCCACGGTCGCCGTGAACGTTTCGGCCCTCTCGGTCACGGACGGATCGATGCTCAACTACATCGATAGCTGCCTGCGCCGCCAGGAGGTCGAGCCCTCGCGTCTGGCGGTCGAGATCACCGAGACAGCGGCGATCTCCGACATGGAGCGGGCCAGGGTCTTCTGCGGCGGCGTGCTCGATCTGGGCTGCGGCCTGGCTCTTGACGACTTCGGTGCCGGCTTCGGCTCGTTCCAGTACCTCAAGCAGCTTCCCTTCAGCCATCTGAAGATCGACGGCGACTTCATTCGCAACCTCCCGTCCTCGCGTACCGATCAGCTGGTGGTGCGCGCGCTCGCCCGGATCGTCCGCGGAATGGGCCGTGAGACGATCGCCGAGTTCGTCGGCGACGCACCGACGCTGGCCATGCTCCAGGCCTACGACGTGGACTTCGCGCAGGGCTTCGAGGTCGGGCATCCCCAGCCGCTGGCCGCTCTGCTCGTCTGAGAGCTCCCCGCTTCGCGTCCCGCCCGCGCGCGTGGAGGTAGGCTCCAGCGATGACCACTATCTCCGCAGAGGCACTTCCCGACGCGCTCGGTGCACCGGCGCGTGAATTCATCGCCCAGTCGCACAGGCTGCTGATCGGGGCCGAGCGCCTCGACGCGGCCGACGGCCGCACATTCGCCACCCTCGACCCTTCGACCGGACGAGAGATCGCCGAGGTGGCCCAGGGCGGCGCCGAGGACGTCTCGCGTGCCGTCGCGGCGGCGCGCGACGCGTTCGCCAACGGCCCCTGGGGGACGATGCCCGCTGCCGGCCGCGAGCGGCTGATGCACGCCCTCGCGAGCGCCCTCGAGGAGCGCGCCGAGGAGTTCGCCCAGATCGAGTCGCTCGACAACGGCAAGCCCGTGGGGCTGGCCCAGTACGTGGACGTCAACGGGGCGGTCGCCCACCTGCGCTATTTCGCAGGCTGGCCCACCAAGATCGAGGGCGCGGTGCTGCCCGTGGCGGTGCCGAACATGCACACCTACACCCGCCGCGAACCGGTTGGTGTGGCCGCTCAGATCATCCCCTGGAACTTCCCTCTGCTGATGGCCGCCTGGAAGCTCGGGCCGGCACTGGCGGCGGGCTGCACCGTCGTGCTCAAGCCTGCCGAGCAGACCCCGCTCAGCGCGCTGCGCCTGGGTGAGCTGGCGCTCGAGGTCGGTTTCCCGCCGGGAGTCCTGAACATCCTCACCGGCGACGGTGAGACCGGTGCCGCCCTGGTCGACCACCCGGACGTCGACAAGATCGCCTTCACCGGCTCGACCGCGGTCGGGCGCGAGATCGGCGCGAAGGCGGGCAGGGCACTGAAGCGGGTGACCCTCGAGCTCGGCGGGAAGTCCCCCAACATCATCCTTCCGGACGCTGACATCGAGGCGGCCGTGAAGGGCTCCTTCCAGGCGATCTACTTCAACTCCGGTCAGGCCTGCAACGCCGGCTCGCGGCTGTACGTTCCGGCCGAGCGCTATGACGAGGTCCTCGGGGCGCTCGCCGAGGCCGCCAAGGGCGCTCAGCTCGGAGCGGGGCTCGCGCCTGGCACCCAGCTCGGCCCGCTCGTCTCGGCCGAGCAGCAGGAACGGGTCATGGGCTACATCGAGTCGGGACGGGAGCAGGGCGCCGAGGTGCTCGCCGGCGGGGAGACCGCCCTGAACGACAGCGGCGGCTACTTCGTCGCGCCGACGCTCTTCTCGACGACCGATGACAACCTGAAGATCGCTCGCGAGGAGATCTTCGGCCCCGTTCTGGTCGCCTCGCCCTACGACTCGCTCGAGGAGGTCGCCGAGCGGGCCAACGCCGGCGAGTACGGTCTCGCGGCGGGGGTCTGGACGAGGGATGTCGGCAACGCCCACCGGCTCGCCGCGAAACTTCGCGCCGGGATGGTCTGGATCAACGCGTGGGGCCTTGTCGACCCGTCGGCGCCGTTCGGAGGCTTCAAGGCTTCGGGTATCGGACGCGAGCACGGCCACGACGGACTCGACGCGTACCTCGAGAGCAAGTCGGTGTGGACGGCGTTGTGAGACTCGCCGCTTCGTGAGCGTCGCCGTAGGAAGCGAGCGAGCACCGGCCGGTGTCCGCTCGGAGCGGTGGGCGTCCGTGCCGGCGTTCATCTTCGGGCTGCTGATCGTCGCGGCGACGTTGGAGATCGTGCTCGACTCGGCGGTCGGGCACTCGCCGCTGGTACCCAAACAGCCGGACATCGCAGGATGGCTCACGGGTGTCGGCGAGCGGCTGGGCTTCAGGGTCTTCCTGATCGCCCTGCTGGTTCTGTGCGCCGCCTACGCGGGCCTCCTGGCGCTGGCCGTTCGTGTCGGAGAGAAGGCGGTCTCAAAACGATTCGTGATCGGCCTGATCGTCCTACTGCACCTGATCGTCTTCCTCGGGCCGGTCCTGATCTCGACCGACGTCTTCAGCTACATCGCCTACGCCCGGATGGGTGTCGAACACGGCATCAACCCCTACACGCACGGGCCGGCCGCCATCTCGGGCGATCCGGTGTTCCAATACGTCGGGCACGACTGGCGCAACACGGCCACCGCCTACGGGCCGATCTACACGCTCCTGTCCTACCCGCTGGCGCCGCTGGGGCTCGAGGGGGCGCTGTGGGCGATGAAGCTCGAGGCGACCCTGGCCAGCGCCGCGACGCTCTGGCTCGTATGGCGCTGCGCCAAGGTTCGCGAACTCGACCCTGTGCTGGCGCTGCTCGCCGTGGGCATCAACCCGCTCTACTTCATCTACGGCCTGGGTGGTGCCCACAACGACCTGATCATGCTGGCCGCGATGATGTGGGCGGTCAGCCTGATGTTGATCGGCACGCCGACGGCAAGACGGGAAGGATCGGCGGCGGCGATCGTGGTCACGGGAGCCCTCATCAAGGCGACCGTCGCGGTCCTGCTGCCCTTCATGATCGTCTCGAGACGACGCCTGGCTCCGATCGTGGGCGCCGTCGCGGCGATCGTCGCCGGGGCGATCGTCGGCTACATCGCCTTCGGGGTCCACGGCGTCAACATCGTCGCGGCCCTGAACCGCGACGCGGCCTTCGTCTCGACCGACAGCTTCGCCAACGAGATCGCCCATCTGTTCGGCAAGCCCGGGGTGTTCCCGATCGATCACGACCTGCTGAAGGCCGGGCTGGTCCTGATCTTCCTGCACCTGCTCTGGCGGACATGGCGCGGCTACGACTGGATCGCCGCGTCGGGCTGGGTGCTGTTGGCGATCTCCGTCACGAGCACCTGGCTGCTGGCCTGGTACATCCTCTGGCCGCTCCCCCTGGCGGTCATCTCCCGCGACCGCAGGCTGCTGATCGCGACGTTGGCGATCCAGGCGCTGTTCGTCGCCCACCAGATCTCGCCGCTACTGGCGCCGGTGCAATGAGCGATCTCCCGGCAGCCACCTCCAAGGCGAGCTTCTGGGATCGGCTGCCGCCGCGCCTGCGCCCGCTGGAGGAGGAACTGCCGGGGACCGGCAGCCTGCGCCTGGTCGAGACGACCCTGCTGCTGATCGTCTTCCTCCTGCTGGCGGTCGCGACGATCAACGACGTCTCGCGCCAGACGGGTGTCAACGACCGCCTGATCGCCGATCTGAAGACTTGGCGCTCCTACACGGCCCACAACTACAAGAACATCTCGGTCAGCCAGGAACTGCTCGGCATCACGACAAAGCGGGACGTCGTCTGCGGGAACACGACTGCCGGGCCTCCCAAAGAACGCGCGCAGATCTGTCTTGTCGTCGCCGGTCCGACCCGTTCGGGAAAGCGCGAAGTGCGGGGCGGCTGGTACCTGCCGCCGAAGACCGAAGACAATCTGCGCAAGTACCGCTACGGCTGCTTCGGGTCTGTCACCGCGGGTCTCTGCGCGCGATGAGCACGGCGGCTCAGTCGGCGGCCTCGGCTTCGGCCAGCGCCCGGCGTGAGCTCCCCGGCTGGTGGCCGCTGGCGGCGCTGACGCTCCTGGCGGCGCTCCTGCGCCTGCCCACGCTGGGCCTTCAGAGCTTCTGGTACGACGAGGCCTTCACGCCGGTCCACGTGCTCCACCAGAGCCTCCCGGACACGCTGCGGGCCGTCTCTCACACCGAGAACAGCCCTCCGCTCTGGTACCTGCTCGAGTGGGTCGATTACCGGCTTCTGGGCAGCGGCGAGTTCGCGCTGCGTCTGCCCTCGGCGCTCGCCGGGATCGCCGTCGTTCCGGTCTCCTGGGCGATCGGTGAGATTGCCGCCGGCCGTCGGGCGGCAATCGCCGCGGCGGCGCTCGTGGCGGTCAACCCGCTGTTCGTCTGGTACTCGCAGGAGGCTCGCGCATACGGCCTGTTCGTATTCACGGCGGCACTTTCGATCCTGTGCTTCCTGCGCCTGCGCGAGCGCCAGGACGGCGCCCGGGTCGCAGCCTTTGCCGTCGCGGGCGTGCTGGCCCTCCTGAGCCACTATTTCGCGGTCTTCATGCTCGCGGCGATGGCGGTCTGGCTGTTGGCGGAGCCCCGCACGCGGCGGGCCTGCATTCCGGCGCTTGCGGCTCTGGCGCTCGCCGGGATCGCGCTGCTTCCGCTGATCTCCGCCCAGGGAGGGCACGGCACCCAGTGGATCGGCCGCTGGCCGCTGTCCGAACGCCTGCAGGCGATTCCCCAGTACTTCCTGACGGGCAACTCCGGAGCTCCTCTGGGCCACGGCGTCGAGCTGCTGATCGCCCTCCCGATCCTGGGGGTCATAGGGCTGGGCCTATGGCGGATGACCGAACCGTCGGCGAAATCGGAGCGCTGGAAGCAGGAGGCCGAGTCGCGCTGGAGCTCGGCCGCGCTGCTGGCGATCGCCGCGTCGGGCGTGCTCGCGCCGATCGTGCTGGCCGTCTTCGGGGCTGATTACCTCGCGCCCCGCAATCTCGTCGCGGCGATGATCCCGGTGACGGTCCTGATCGCAATCCTTGGCACCTGGCCGCGCTGTGGCGGTGTGGGGGTGCTGCTGATCTCCCTGACGGCGGCGGGTTTCCTTGCGATCACGATCGACGTCAACCTGAGCCCGCGGCTGCAGCGAGGCAACTGGCGTGACGTGGCGAAGGCAGTCTCGGCCGGTCCGGGGCCCCGGGCGATCTCGACCGTCGAGCTCGGTGCGGCGCCGCTCGAGTACTACCTCCCGGGCGTCCACTACCTCCGGCCGGGCTCTCTGATCACAGCCCGCGAAGTGTTCGAGACGGGCTACCGGCCGCTGCGCCCATCGGCCGGTGCCCCGCCGGCACCGGGGTTTCATCTGATCTCGAGAGAGGACATCGACGGGCTGCTCGTCTACCGCTTCGTGGCGCCCACCGCACGGCCTGTCAGCGAGGCCGAGCTTCGCCGCCACGTGATCACCCTTGCCCACCCGGAGGTGCTCGTGCCCGAAACCGCGGCGGCGGCGCGCTAGGTTAGCTTTTCAGCATGCAGGTGACCTTGGATGCACTGAGCCAGGCTCAACGGGCCCTGAACGCCGGACGTGAGCACCTGCTCTCACTGCAGGACGAGCGGGGCTGGTGGCGGGGCGAGCTGCAGACGAACGTCACGATGGACGCCGAGGACATGCTCCTGCGGGAGTTCCTGGGCGTCCGCCGCGCGGACGAGACGGAACGCTCGGCGGCCTGGATCCGCTCCCAGCAGAGGGTCGACGGGACCTGGGCGAACTTCTTCGAGGGGCCGGGGGACCTCTCGACGACGATCGAGGCCTACTGGGCGCTGCGGCTGGCAGGAGACGACCCGCAGGCCGAGCACATGCTCATGGCGGCCGAGTTCATCCGCGGACAGGGCGGGATCGAGCAGGCCAGGGTCTTCACCCACCTGTGGCTTGCCCTGTTCGGCCTTTGGTCCTGGGAACGGGTCCCGGCGCTTCCCCCGGAGGTCGTCCTGCTGAGCCCCAGGATCCCGCTGAACGTCTACGACTTCGCCTGCTGGGCCCGCCAGACGATCGTGGCGCTGGGGCTGGTGAAAGCACACCGGCCCCTCCGCAGGCTGGAGTTCGATCTCCGCGAGCTGTGGGTCCCGCCGGGAGACTCCGAGAAAGAGCCCTCCTCGCGTGTCAGCGGGACATGGCGCTCCGGTGGCCTGGGGCGCCTGGACAGGCTCCTGCGGATCTATGAGCGCCATCCGATCGCACCGCTGCGGCGTCTGGCATGCGCCCGGGCGGAGCGCTGGATCGTCCGTCGCCAGGAGGCCGACGGGTCCTGGGGCGGGATACAGCCACCGTGGGTCTACTCGCTGATCGCGCTGAGTCTCTGTGGCTATCCGCTGGAGCATCCGGTCATGCGCAGGGGCATGAAGGGGATCGAGGGATTCATGATCGAGGACCAGGACGACTCGCGGGGCGTGGGCGCCCCGGGAGGAGCGAGCCGGCGCCTCGAGGCCTGCCAATCGCCAGTGTGGGACACGGCGCTGGCGGTCGTGGCGCTATCCGACGCGGGCGTCCCCGAGGACCATCCGGCGCTGATCCGGGCGGCCGACTGGCTGCTGGGGGAGGAGGTGACCCAGAACGGCGACTGGTCGATGGTCCGCCCGGGGCTCGCTCCGGGCGGCTGGGCATTCGAGTTCGCGAACGTCAACTACCCCGACGTGGACGACACGGCCGAGGTCGTCCTGGCGCTGGAGCGCGTGCGCCACCGTGCCATCGGCGCTCGGCGCAACGGGGCGCGAGCCAGAGCGCTGGCCTGGGTGGAGGGGATGCAGAGCACCGGTGGCGGCTGGGGAGCCTTCGACGCGGACAACACGCGCTCGCTGGTTCGTGACCTGCCCTTCCTCGATTTCGGCGAGGTGATCGATGAGCCCAGCGCCGATGTGACGGGGCACGCGATCGAGATGTTCGGGGCGCTCGGCATGGGTGACTATCCCGCGGTGCGGGCCGGGGTCCGCTGGCTGCTGGAACAGCAGGAGGCCGATGGCTCGTGGTTCGGCCGTTGGGGGGTCAACCACATCTACGGGACGGGCGCGGCGGTCCCGGGTCTGATCGCCGCGGGCGTCCACCCCGAGAGCGACTCGATCCGCGCCGCCGTCGGGTGGCTGGAGCGCCATCAGAACGACGACGGCGGATGGGGCGAGGACCCGCGCTCCTACGCCGAGCCGCGCTGGATCGGACGCGGCCCGAGCACCGCATCCCAGACAGCCTGGGCACTGCTGGCCCTCCACGCGGCCGGCGAGACCTCCCAGGCGATGAGCGACGGCGTGGCGTGGCTGACCGACACCCAGCGCCCCGATGGCAGCTGGGACGAGCCCCAGTACACGGGCACCGGATTCCCGCTGGACTACTACATCAACTACCACCTCTACCGGCTCACATTCCCCGTCATGGCGCTCGGGCGCTGCCTGGAGGCGCTCGGGAGCCAGGAGCTTCCGGACGCCGCGGGCGCGGCTGTCGAGAGCCGGGGGTGACGCTCCTGGCCGAAGCGCCCTTCCTCGCTCCAACTCCCGAGGCCGTGATGGCACGGGCGCAGAGCGAGAACTTCCCTGTCGCCAGCCGGATGCTCCCGCGGGCGGCGCGCGCTCACCTGCTCGCGATCTACGGCTTCGCGCGGCTGGTCGACGAGCTGGGCGACAGCGCCGGCGGCGACCGGCTGGCGGCTCTGGACTGGCTCGAAGGCGAACTGGACGCCGCATTCGAGGGGCGGGCGACCCACCCGCTGCTGATCCGCCTGACCGGCACGCTGCGCGACTGCCGCCTCGACCGCGAGCCGTTTGTCAGGTTGATCGAGGCCAACCGGCTCGACCAGAGGCGCAGCCGCTACGCAACCTGGGAGGACCTGCGGGCCTACTGCCGGCTCTCGGCCGACCCGGTCGGCGAGCTGGTCCTGGCGGTCCTGGGGCAAAGGAGTCCCGAGCGGGTCGAGCTCTCCGATCGCATCTGCACGGCTCTTCAGCTGACCGAGCACTGCCAGGACGTCGCCGAGGACAACCTGGCGGGCCGTGTCTACCTGCCGATGGAGGACCTGGCGCGGTTCGGCTGCTCGATCGATGAGCTCTCAGATCCCCATGCCGGGCGGCCGCTGCGAAAGGTCGTGGCGTTCGAGGTGGCCCGGGCCCGGGAGCTCTTCGACGATGGGGCTCCCCTGATCGGGGAGCTTCGAGGACGGGCCCGGCTGGCGGTGGCGGCGTTCGTCGCCGGCGGGCGCTCGGCACTCGACGCGATCGAGCGGGCCGACTACGACGTTCTCGGCGGCCCGCCGCCCGTCGGGCGAGCCCACCTGCTGGGCTCGCTGGCCCGGACACTCCTCTCCCGTGAGGCGAGGGCGAGATGAGCGCGGCCTCCGAGCTCGAGCTCGCCTACGCCCGCTGCGAACAGATCACCCGCGAGGAGGCGGGCAACTTCTTCTACGGCATCCGCCTCCTGAGCTCCGAACGCCGGCGGGCGATGTGCGCCGTCTATGCATTCGCCCGCCGCGTCGACGACATCGGTGACGGCACCCTCCCGGCGGAGGAGAAGCTGGCGCGCCTGGACGCCGAGGAGGCGATGCTGACGGCGCTCAGGACCGCATCGGAGCCCGGGGGGGACCCGGTGGCGCGTGCGCTGAGGGACGCTGTGATGCGCTTCGGCGTGCCGATCGATGCGCTCGAGGCGCTGATCGAGGGGGTCAGGATGGACGTGGCCGGCGTGAGCTACGAGTCGTTCGACGAGCTGGTCCTCTATTGCCGGCGGGTCGCCGGAGCGATCGGCCGCGCCTGCCTGGCGATCTTCGGTCTGCGCGACCCCGGCGGGGACATGGCGGCCGCGGCGGTCCTGGCCGACGATCTCGGTGTTGCGCTGCAGATCACCAACATCCTGCGCGACGTCCGTGAAGACGCGGCGAACGGCCGTGTCTACATTCCCGCGTCGGACCTGCGGCGCTTCGGCCTGCCCGCGGGGGAGCCGGGCCTCGCCGCGCCGGCCCTGCTGGGCGAGATCGAGAGGGCCGTTGCGAGCGCGGATCTGACTCAGTTCGAGGGGCTGATCGGGATGGAGGCTGACCGCGCGCGGGAGTGGTTCGAGCGGGGGATGAGCCTGGTGCCGCTGCTGGACCGCCGGAGTGCGGCCTGTGTGCTGGCGATGGCGGGGATATACCGCCGCCTGCTGGAGCGGATCGACGCCGAGCCGAGCAGGTCGCTGGCCGGCCGCATGTCCCTCCCGGCGAGGGAGAAGGCATGGGTCGCTGTGCGGGGGATGATGGGTGCCGGAGCATGAGCGAGGTGACCGTCATCGGTGGTGGCCTGGCGGGCATCACGGCGGCCCTCGACTGCGCCGATGGCGGGCGGCGGGTGACGCTGCTGGAGGTCCGGCGCCGCCTCGGCGGCGCGGCCTACTCGTTCGAGCGCGAGGGGCTGCAGATGGACAACGGGCAGCACGTGTTCCTGCGCTGCTGCGACGCCTACAGGGCCCTTCTCGAGCGCCTGGGCAGCAGTCATCTGGTCGAGGTGCAGGAGCGTCTCTCGATACCGGTGCTGCGGCCGGGCCGCCCACCGGCGCTCATCAGGCGCAGCTCCCTGCCGGCTCCCCTGCATCTGGCCGGGGCATTGGCCGGCTATCCCTATCTGAGTGCCCGCCGCCGTCTCGGAGCGGCCTGGGCGGCGGTCGGCCTGATGCGCCTGGACATCGGGGACCCGGGCCTCGACAGGGTCACCTTCGGCGAGTGGCTGGCCCGCCACGGACAGGACCGCGAGGCCGTCGAGGCCCTCTGGGACCTGATTGCGCTGCCGACCCTCAACCTCCCTGCGGCGGATGCCTCGCTTGCGCTGGCGGCCTTCGTCTTCCGCAGGGGCCTGCTGTCGGGCGCCGACGCAGGGGACATCGGATTTCATGTCGGCACGCTTCAGTCGATCATCGGGGATCCCGCCCGGACGGCTTTGGAGCGGGCCGGCGTTGATGTTCGCCTCGGCTGGCGGGCGGAGAGCCTGGCCCGCGAGGGGGATGGCTTCGAGCTTCGCGGCCGAGGCGGCGAGGGCGAGGAGCTGCTGCAGGCGGGCTCGGTGATCGTGGCGCTGCCGCACAACCGCGCCGGGGCGCTGCTCGAGCCGCTGCTCGGGAGACATGCCGGCATGGCCGGCGAACTCGAGAGCTCTCCGATCGTCAACCTCCATGTCCTCTACGGCAGCCGGGTGCTCGACCAGCCGTTCGCGGCGGGTGTGGGAACGCCGGTGCAGTATCTGTTCGACCGAACCGAGGCGGGCGGGGCTCCGCCCGGCTGTCAGTATCTGGCCGTGTCCCTCTCGGGAGCTTCAAGGGAGATGGAGATGAGCGTCGATCAGCTGCGCGAGCGCTATCTGCCGGCGCTGGCCGAGCTGATCCCCCGAGCCCGGGATGCCCACGTCGAGAAATTCCTTGTGACCCGTGAACATGCCGCGACGTTCAGGGCGGCACCGGGCACGGCGGCGCTGCGGCCCGGAGCACGAACCTCCGTGGCGGGCCTGGCGCTGGCAGGCAACTGGACCGGCACGGGTTGGCCGGCGACGCTCGAGAGCGCGGTCCTCAGCGGCCACGCGGCGGCGCGGGTGACGCTCTCAGAACTGAGCGCCCGGCGAGCGGCGGGCGAGGCCGAGCCGATGCGGGGGCCGCGATGAGCGATCTGCTCGTGGCGGCGCCGATGCGGGTCGAGGCGGCCCTGATCTCCTCTGCCTCTCGCGGGTCACTGGTGCAGAAGACCGGGATGGGGCCGAAGCGAGCGCGCCTGGCCGCCAAGGGCCTGGGGGTCCAGACGGCAAGGGCGATGCTGGTGCTCGGCTTCTGCGGAGGCCTGGACGAGAGCTCGGTGCCGGGGGAAGTGATCGTCGCGGAGGAGGTCTATGCGGCGGCCGATGAGAACCACGCCGAGGAGCCGATCGTCTGCGACCTTGCCACGCCTCTTCTGGGGAGGCTGACGGGGCTGGGGATGAAGGTCCGCACGGGCAGGGTCGTCTGCGTCTCGAAACTGGCGCTGGGCGAGCGCCGGACAGAGCTGCACGACGATGGGGCGATCGCCGTGGACATGGAGTCGGTCTGGCTCGCCGCGGGCGCCAGGGGCCGTCCCTTCGGCGTTGTCCGGGTGGTGCTCGACAGCCCCTCCCACGAGCTGATGCGCCCCCGCGCGGTGGGGGGCGCGCTCCGTGCAGCGCTGGCCCTGAGGAAGGTCGCGGCGGCCCTTCACGAGTGGGCTCCGTCGGACTAATGTAGGCGCCGATGGCCGCTCGGATGAAACAGAGCACTCGGATGGGCTGGTACCTGATGCGCCAGCGGCTCGCCAGGCGCGAGAAGTTCCCCCTGATCGTCGAGCTCGAGCCGCTGTTCCAATGCAACCTGGCGTGCTCGGGCTGCGGCAAGATCCAGCACCCCGAGCATGAGCTGCGCCGCCGGATGCCGGTTGAGCAGGCGATCGGAGCGATTGAGGAGAGCGGCGCGCCGATGGTCTCGATCGCCGGCGGGGAGCCGCTGATCCACCCCGAGATCCACGTGATCGCAGCGGAACTGATCAAGCGCAAGAAGTTCGTCTACCTCTGCACCAACGCCCTGCTGCTCGAGAAGAAGCTCGAGAACTTCAAGCCGAGCCCCTATTTCGCCTGGGCCGTCCACATGGACGGGCTGCAGGAGCGCCACGACGCATCGGTCGAGCGGGAGGGCGTCTTCGACAAGGCCGTCTCGGCGATCAGGGCAGCGAAGGCGGCGGGCTTCCGGGTGACGACGAACACGACCTTCTTCACCCAGGACTCCGCCAAGACGATTCGCGAGGTGCTCGACTTCCTCAACGACGACCTCGAAGTTGACGAGATGATGATCTCCCCTGCCTACGCGTACGAGAAAGCTCCCGATCAGGAGCATTTCCTCGGGGTGCAGCAGACGCGCGAACTGTTCAGCGAGGCGTTCGCCGGCGGGCGGCGCAAGAAGTGGCGTCTGAACCACAGTCCCCTGTTCCTCGACTTCCTTGAGGGCAAGGCGGAATTCGACTGCACCGCCTGGGGGATCCCCAGCTATTCGCTGTTCGGCTGGCAGCGTCCCTGCTACCTGATGGCCGACGGTTACACGAAGACCTACAAGGAGCTGCTCGAGACGACCGACTGGAGCAGCTACGGGCGAGGCAGGGACCCGCGCTGCGAGAACTGCATGGCCCACTGCGGCTACGAGCCGACGGCGGTCCTGCAGACGACGCGCTCGCTCAAGCAGTCACTCCGCGCTCTGGCCGGCTGAGTCATCGCCGGCTGAATCACTCACGCCGCTTCGAAGCTCGCTCCAGGTGAGTCCCTCGCCCAGCAGGGCGGGGATACCCAGCCCGACGGCCGTCAGAACCTCGATCGCCTGCAGGATGATCCCGTAGGCCAGGCTCGGTCCGGCGCCGACTCCATAGGCGGCCAGCACGACCAGGCAGGCGGCCTGGAAGACGCCCACGTTGGAGGGCGTCGCCGGCAGCACCGCGCTGACGTTGACGGCAAGGAGGATCGCCGCGGCACCGGCGAGGCCCGCGGCATCGGCGAGACCCATCGCGAGCAGGACCGCGTAGCAGGAGAGCCACTGAAGCGCCCAGGCAAGCAGCTGGAAAGTCACGGCGGGGACGCCGTGGCGGGGGCGGGCGAAGACGACGAGGCCCCGCCGGGCAAGCCGGAGCAGGGCGGCGGTTCGCTGGGCGATCAGGGCCACCCGGGCGTATCGCGTCTGCTCCCCCAGCGCGAGCAGACGCGGGCCGGCGAGCACGAGCAGGCAGATCGCCAGAGGGATTGCCAGCGCGACAGCCACGGCCGTCAGGTGGCCATGTTCGAGTGGGACCGCCGTGAAGGTGACGACGGCGAGCGCCGCCAGCGCGACCAGGTTGATCAGGGTCTGGGAGAAGACGGTCCCGGCGACGATCGGCAGCAGCGTTCGCCTCGACCCGTCGAGCCGCCGGGTCAGGACGACGACCCGGGTGGGCTCGCCGATGCGCCCGGGGAGGAGCGCCGAGGCCATTACGCCGATCATCGCGGAGCGCACCACCGCGGGCCACGGGATGTGCAGATCCGGGAGGGCCGCTCGGAGGGTCTGCTGCCAAGAGGCCGAACGGAGCAGGAGCGAGGTCGCCATCAACGCGAGGGCAAGCAGAAGCCAGCCGGGACTGGCGGTGATGAGGGCGTGCCCGATCCGCTCGAAGTTCAGTCGCGAGACGGCGAAGACGATGATCCCCGCGAGCAGCACGACCGCGAGGAGAGCCGCGGCACGGCGGCGCCCCCGCGGGCGGGAACCGGATGCGGAGGACTCACTCGCTCCCATCGGCGGGGGTCTATCAGTTCCTCTCGCGCCACCGGGCGGGAGCCCGCCCGATATCCTCACCGGCGCAGCGATGAGGCCCGCTCTATAACCGCGGCTTGCGGCCGCTGATGGCTTCTACGTCACCCGCACACAAACGCATGTGAGGCCGTCGTGGAATGCCCCGAGAGCATTCGCCAGGAAGTTCCCTCGAACCGCCGCTGGCGCCATCTGGCCGGCCATGATCTCCTTGCCGTCTTCGTCGGCGGCGCGATCGGCTCGATCACGAGGACGGGGCTGACCCATGGGTTCGCGGTGGGTCCGGGCCAGTGGCCGTGGCCGACCTTCGCGGTCAACATCCTCGGCGCGGGGATCCTGGGGTTCCTGATCGCGCGAACCCAGGAAGCGACGCCGCCTTCGATGTACGGGCGATCGTTCATCGGGATCGGTTTCTGCGGCGCGCTGACGACATTCTCGACGATGATGATCGAGCTGCTGGGAATGCTCGAATCCTCGCGCTGGGGACTCGCCGCCGGATACGGCCTCGCCAGCGTGGGGTGCGGGCTTGGGGTCGTCCTGCTGACCAGCAGGCTCGCTCGAAGGTGGGGAGCCCGATGAGCTTCCTGGGGTTGTGGCTGGGGGTGGGCGTGCTGGGTGGAGTCGGGGCGCTTGCGCGGCTCCTCGTCTCGCGGCTCGTCTCCGACCGCACCCGCGGCTCCTTTCCGCTGGGGACGCTCGCGGTCAACCTGTCTGGAACGATCGTCCTGGGAGTGCTCGCGGGGGTTGCCCTGAGCGGCAACGGCTACCTGCTGGCGGGCACCGCGACGCTGGGGTCCTATACGACCTTCTCGACCTGGATGCTCGAGTCCGAGCGGGAGGGGGAGGCTGGACGGACCTGGGTGATGGTCGCAAACCTCCTGCTCAGCCTGTCTCTCGGTCTGGCGGCGGCCTGGGCGGGACGCCGGATCGGCGGCGGCTGAAGGAGCGCTGCGGGAGATGCCTCCTGGGCCGAGGGTAAGATCGGCGGCAAGCGGAACGGAGCGTGCTTTATGGAGGGTGCGGCAGACGGACGGGGGAGAGGAGGCGGGCGGCCGGTCCGCATGGGTGCCTGCATGGCGGTGGCCGCGCTCCTGCTGCTCCTTGCATCGCCCGCTGTGGCTGCGCCGAAGCGGATCGTCCTCGGCGCTCAGAAGCTGACGCTCTGCTCCAAGGCGCCGGTGGGCTACTGCGGGAAGCTTGCGGTGCCGCTCGACCGCGGAGCTTCGGGCGGGCCGAGGATCAACGTCGCCTACACGTTCTATCCGGCGATCGAAGGCGGGGCGGCGGCGGCAAAGGGAACGCTCGTCCCTGTCGAGGGCGGGCCGGGATATCCGTCGGGTGAATCGGTCGAATACTCCCTGGGCGGAAGAGAAGCGGGCTTCCGGGCGATGTACGGCCCGCTGCTGGCGCAGCGCAACATGCTGGCGATCGACAATCGAGGCACCGGCCGCTCGGCGGTGCTCAACTGCCCGGCGCTCCAGGGATTCTCGGGCCCCACAGGCACAGCGGCCTTCCAGCAGACGGTGGGCGCCTGCGCCGAATCGCTGAACCATCACTGGCGCAACACCGACGGGAGCTTCGTTCACGCCTCCGATCTGTTCAACTCGGCACCGGCGGCGGAGGACATGGCGGAAGTCATCAGATCCCTGGGGTTGGGCAAGGTCGACCTCTACGGCGACTCCTACGGCTCCTTCTTCGCCCAGGTCTTCGCAGCCAGGTTTCCCCGCATGCTCCGCAGCGTGACCCTCGATTCGACCTATGAGTCCACCGGGCTGGACCCGTGGTACCGCAGCTCGATCGCCTCCATGCCGGGCGCCTTCGACGCTTCCTGCAGCCGCAGCCCGGCCTGCGCGGCGGCGGCACCGGGTGGCTCCTGGCCGCGGATTCAGGCGCTTGCGGCGAGCCTCCGCGCCACCCCGATCTCCGGCCGCGTGCCCGGCGCCGAAGGGAAGCTCGAAACCGTCTCGATGGATGTCGTGGGGCTGCTCGACCTCGTCAGCGACGCCGCCGAGGACTCGCTGATCTACCAGCAGCTCGACGCGGCGGCTCGGGCCTGGCTCCAGCAGGGCGACGCGGCGCCGCTGCTTCGCCTCTACGCGCAGCGCCTGTCCTCGGATGAGGCCTACTTCGGCCAGCCCCTGAAGGAATACTCGGTGGCCCTCTACTTCGCCTCGGCCTGCACCGACTACACCCAGCTGTTCGACCTCGGTGCGAGCGGAGCCCAGCGCGCCCAGCAGCTGCTCTCGGCGGAGCAGGCGCTCCCGGCGGGCACGTTCGACCCCTTCACGACGACCGAGTGGCTCTCCCAGGACGAGAACACCGAGGCGCTGACGGGCTGTCTGCAGTGGCCCTCCCCGACGATCGCCCAGCCGCCGGTCGGAGCGGGAGGGCTTCCGCTCCCCTCGACGCTTCCGGTGCTCGTGCTGGGCGGCGAATTCGACACCTGGACGCCGCCGGTGGATTCGCCCAAGGTGCTTGCGCTGATCGGCGGCAACAGCCGCTTCATCGAGTTGGCCAACGCCACGCATGTGGTCGGCCAGCAGGACACGATCTGCGGATCCACTGTGGTCCAGGAGTTCGTGGCCCGGCCTCAGGACATTCAGACGCTGGACGCCTCCTGCGCCCCGGCGGTTCCCCCGATTCACACCCTCGGTGCCTTTCCGGCGCAGCTGTCCGGTGAGCCACCGCTCACGGCGGGACCGGGAAGCGTTGCGGGGGTGGAAGAACTGCGTCTGGCGGCTGCCGGCGTGACGAGCGCGGGCGATGCCGTTGCCCGCTACGCCGCGATCGAAGCTTCAACCGACGCCGGCCTTCGGGGCGGCAAGGTCGTTGCAAGTCATGGCGGGCGTCTTCTGACCATGACCCACGATCAACTGATCGCAGGCGTGCAGGTGAGCGGCACGGTGCGGCTCTCACCGGCGCCGATCGCCCAGGACGGCCAGGCCGTCGTGGCTCAGCTGAGCGTCGCCGCTCCTGGCGTGCGGCGTGCGTCCTTCACGGCGAGCTGGACAACCTCGGGGGCAGACGCCGTCGCCCGCGTGTCGGGAACTGTCGAAGGCCGCGCTGTGTTCGGCACGATGCCCGCGCCCTGAGTCCTCAATCGGAGTCTGGAAGGGGAAAGCGCATCGCCCAATCCTCGAGGTCGATGGCGATTCCGTTG
>CAZFGJ010000036.1:0-21056 GCA_964518445.1 uncultured Solirubrobacteraceae bacterium | reverse complement strand
GTCACCCTGCGGTTTTTCCCCGACTGTTCGAATTCCGGTGCGCCCTCGCGTGACTTTTTGGACCCGTCGCGGCATCCCCGCCCGCGTCGGGGGCCTACAACCTGCCACCCCGCGCCGAGACCCACTCCCACCACGATCTGTGACCACCGAAGACAGCCTCCGATGCCACCTCTGCGGTGATGTGATCGGCGCATATGAGCCGCTCGTCTCGCTCGTCGCGGGAACGCCGCGCAGAGGGAACCGCCAGGCTGTCATCAGGGGAGAGCTGGATGCACACGAGTGCTACCACCACACCTGTTTCGAGACTCTCCCGCTGGACCCAGGTGCTACGTAGTTATTCCCCACGGGGGTGACGGGCTTCCTCGGCTACCGCCTCGGCCCGTCTGCAATAGATTCATCAGCATGAGCAACCAACCCAGCAACCCGACCGAGAAGCTGCGGGTCCTCGTTGCGGGCGGCGGAGTCGCCGCGATCGAGGCGATCCTGGCGCTCCACGAGCTGGCCGGCGACCGCGTCTCTGTAAGCGTCCTGGCCCCGAACAGCGAGTTCGTGTACCGGCCGATGACCGTCCGTGAGCCCTTCGCCTACTCCCAGGCACGGCGCTACGAGCTTGCGCCGATCGTTCGCCACGCCGGCGCCGAGCTGATCGAGGGAGAGCTCGGCTGGATCGACCGGGACGCCCAGGTCGTCCACACCACCGATGAGCGCGAGCTTCACTACGACGCGTTGCTGCTGGCGCTCGGGGCGCGGGTCACATCCCGCTACAAGCACTGCATCACGATCGACGATCGCCGGATGGACGAGGCACTTCACGGTTTGATCCAGGATGTCGAGGGCGGCTACGCCGACAGCATCGCCTTTGTCGCACCCGCGCGAATGGCATGGCCCTTCCCCCTCTACGAGCTTGCTCTGATGACTGCGGGACGCGCCTACGACAGCGGCGTGAAGCTCGAGACGACGATCATCACCTCTGAGGACGGCCCACTGGCGATCTTCGGCTCCGAGGTAAGCCGTGGTGTCGCCGAGCTGCTCGAGGAGGCCAACATCAAGGTGATCAACTCGGCCTACGTCGAGGTCCCCGCCTCCGGTGAACTGGTGATCAACCCCGGCGACCGGAAGATGCACTTCAAGCGGATCGTCGCGCTTCCCGAACTCTATGGCCCCTCTGTCCGGGGCATCCCCGTCAGCGAGCATGGATTCATCCGCGTGAACCGGTTCGGCCGGGTCCCCGATGCGGGCCCCGTCTACGCTGCCGGCGACGCGATCGACTTCCCGATCAAGCAGGGCGGCCTCGGCTCTCAGCAGGCCGACGTGGCCGCCGAATCGATCGCTGCGCTGGCGGGAGTCGAGCTGGACCCGAAACCGTTCAAGCCGGTGATCCACGGCATGCTGCTCACTGACGACCGGCCCCGGTACATGAGCGCGAAGATCATCGGCGGTCAGGGCGAGAGCTCGCACTTCGGCGAGAACCCTCCATCCGGAGGCGCGGAACAGAAGATCACCGCCCGGTACCTGACGCCCTACCTTGAATCACTGGACAACGAGGGGATCCCAGCATGAGTCCTGCACCCGCCGCGAAAAAAGCCGCACCCAAACGCAAAGCCTCCGCACCCGCGGCGAAAGCCAAAGTGAAAGGGAAGGCAGCGCCGGGCGCCAAAGCGAAACCCACCGCCAAAGCAACACCGGCCGCCAAAGCTGCGCCCAGGACCAAAGCGAAACCGGCCGCCAAAGCAGCGCCCAGGGGCAAAGCCAAACGGGCGGCGAAATCTGCGCCGGCCGCCAAAGCGAAACCTGCCTCCAAAGCAAAACGCGCGGCGAAAACCAAACGGGCGGCGAAACGAACTCCTGCCGCAGGCGGCGCGACCGCCACGGCGAGGCCCAAAGCCAAAGCCGCGACCCGGGCCAAGCCGAAAGCGGCAGCCCGAGCCAAGTCGAGGGCATCCGCCGCCACGAAGTCCACGGCGAAGCCCAAGCCCAAAGCCGGCCCGGCGGCATGCCTCGTCGTCGGCTACGACGGAAGCGCCAGCGGCCGGGCCGCTGTCGCCTGGGCCACGGATGTGCTGCCGGTCAACGGGAAGATCGTCCTGGTGCATGCCTGCAGGCCGCTTCATGCACCGACCTCTCCGCTGGCGTCGGCGGGTGCCCGCCGCGAGTTCGGCCGAGCCCTGCTGGACGAGCTGCTGCTCGAGGGCCCCAACCGAATGCTCGATCGCGAGATCGTCGCCGAGGTCGCAGACAAGGACCCGGTCAGCGCTCTCACATCCTCGGCGCGCCGCCACGGGGCCAACGGAATCGTCGTCGGCTGCCAGCGTCATTCACGCCTGCGAAAGGCAATCGGGACGGTGACCAGCGACCTGCTGAAGGCCTCCCCCGTGCCGGTCACAGCCGTTCCCCGCTAGCCGCCTCGAAACGGCTTCAGGGATAGCTGACACGTCTGCGTCAGACGGACTCCGTTGCTAGCGTGAGCCAGTGCGTCGCCTGCTGATACTCGTCTCCTCGCTCGTGATGGTGGACACGATGCTGTTCGCCGCGCTGACGCCGATGCTCCCCCGGTTCGCCAGTGAACTGGGGCTGTCGAAGACCGGTGCGGGATCTCTGGTCGCGGCATACGCCGCCGGTGCGCTGCTCGCCGGACTCCCCGCGGGCCGTGCAGCTGTTCGCTTCGGGCCGCGCAGGGCGATCCTCGTCGGTCTGACCATGATGGGGCTGGCAAGCCTCGGCTTCGCGCTCGCCGACAGCTACGGCACGCTTCTCGCCGCGCGGATCTTCCAGGGAGCCGGAAGTGCATTCACCTGGGCCGGTTCCTTCGCTTGGCTGTTGCACACGGCGGGGGACAGTCGCGGCGAGCTGATCGGCAAGGCCATGGGGGCCGCGGTCTTCGGCGCCCTGCTCGGGCCCGTCGTCGGAGCGGCGGCGGACCTCGCCGGCCGCGAGGTGATCTTCTCCGCTCTGGCGGTGCTGGCGCTTGCGCTGGCGATAGCCACGCTCCGCCTCGAGCCGCCGCCGGACATGGCGCCCTCGCGAACGACCCTGGCCGGAGCCCTCAGGCACCCCAGGATGGGCGCCGGCCTCGCAATTCTGATGATCGCCTCGCTGCTGTTCGGCGTCCTGTCGGTACTCGCACCCCTTCGCCTGGCCGCGGATGGCTGGGGCGCCGTGGAGATCGGAGCCATGTGGCTGGTGAGCGCCGCCATCGAGGCATGGGAGTCGCCTATCGTCGGGCGTCTAAGTGACCGCCTAGGTCCCCTGACGCCGATCCGCTATGCGCTGCTGGCCAGTCTCGTCGTCTCGCTGGCTCTGGCCGGCGACCCCGCGGCGGCCATCTATGCGCCACTGGTCGTCGTCGCCGGCGCCGCATTCGGCGCGCTGTTCACGCCGTCGTTCGCTTTGATCTCGGAGGGAGCGGAGCGGTCAGGGCTGCCCCAGGGGATCGCCTTCGGCCTGATGAACGGGGCATGGGCCCTCGGTGCGATGGTGGGTCCTGCGGCGGCCGGCGCGATCGCGACGGCGACTGGCGACCCGGTCCCCTTCCTGCTTGCGGCGTGCGTCTGCGTCGCGGCGCTGGGGGCGATCCGCTCGGCGACCGGCGCACGGGTCGCCTCATCGCCCGGGACGCCTGCCGCGACCCCCACGGAGCGAAGGGCAAGCTGACCTCGATGATGCTGCTCTACGACTCCGCGGTCTCGGGCACCTGTTGGAAGGTGCGCCAGCTGCTGACGCATCTGGGCATCGCATTCGAGCGCCAAGAGGTCGACGTCGTCCGGCGCGAGGGCCGCTTCGAGCTGCTGGGCGAGCTCAACCCGGCACTCCGCGTTCCGACGCTCGTACTGGAGGACGGCCGAGCCCTCGGCGAGTCGGGAGCGATCCTGACCTACCTGGCAGAGGACACGCCCTACCTTCCCGAGGACAGGTTCCTCCGCGCCCAGACGATGCAGTGGCTGTTCTTCGAGCAGTATTCGCACGAGCCGCATATCGCGGTGGTCCGCTTCTGGGTCGCCTTCTCAGAATCCCCTCCTCCGCAGGCAGAGATCGAGGCTCGACGCGATGCCGGCTACGTGGCGCTGGCGGCCATGGAGCGCCACCTCACCGGCCGCGCCTTCCTGGTCGCCGAGGAGTACACGATCGCCGACATCGCTCTCTACGCCTACACGCACGTCGCCCACGAGGGAGGCTTCGACCTCTCGCCTTATCCGGCGATCCGATCCTGGCTCGAGCGGGTGGCCTCACAGCCGGGCCACATCGCGATCACAGCCTGATCGCGGCGCCGAGCTTTTGATAGACATCATCTCCGCCGCAGGGAGAGCCATGACGCGGTGGCGGAGCAGGCGGAGCCGCCACGACAACCAGGAGGGGTGCGCCGTATGCCGAGGCTGATCGCCGTCACACTCGCCCTGCTCAGCGCGGCTGCCACGCTCGCCCTCGCGGCCGTCGTCCCGGCCCTCGGCGCCGGAAACGTCACGACCGCCGGCTACGGCAACCTGCGCGACGACTGGGACAGCGCCGAGCCGGGGCTGAGCCCCGCGGCGGTCCAGTCATCGACCTTCGGCAAGCTGTTCGCAACGAAGGTAAAGGGCTCCGTCTACGCGCAGCCACTGGTCTACGAAAACACTGTGATCGTCACCACCGAGGCGGCCAACGCCTACGGGATCAACTCCTCGACCGGCGCGGTCCAGTGGACCCGCTCGTTCGGCAAGCCCTTCAAGTCCGCCACGATCGGATGCTCCGACCTGAAGCCCGACCTGGGGTCAACCGCGACGCCGGTGATCGACTCGGCGACCGGGACGATGTACATGACCACCCGCCTGCAGACGGGGAAAGGCCTGGCCGGCGCAAGGTGGTATCTGCAGGCCCTCGATGCGAAAACCGGACAGGAGCGACCCGGCTTCCCGGTCGCGATCCAGGGAACCCCCTACAACACCCCCGGGATCCCGTTCAACGAAAGCTTCCAGCTGCAACGCCCCGGGCTGCTGCTCCTGAACGGCGTGGTCTATGTAGCCTTCGCCTCGGCCTGTGACATCACCCCCTACCGGGGGATCGTCGTCGGGATGAGGGAGTCCGACGGGTCCATCAGCTCGATGTGGAGCGACGAGTCGGGGGTGGGAACCGATGAAAACTCAGAGGCGGGCGTCTGGCAGAGCGGCGGAGGGCTGGTCTCGGACATTCCCGGACGGATCATCCTTGCCACGGGGAACGGCATCGCCCCCTCGCCGGCTCCCTCGAACAAACCGCCGGCGACGCTCTCCGAGTCGGTCCTGGGACTCTCGATCTCCGAAGCCGGACAGATCTCGCCGAGCCAGTTCTTCTCCCCCAGCGACGCGCCGACGCTCGACCAGAACGACGAGGATCTCGGCTCTGGTGGCCCGATCGCGCTGCCGACCGAAGCATTCGGAACTGCTGCTCACCCCCACCTGGTCGTCGAGGTCGGGAAGGACGGCAGGGTCTTCCTGCTCGACGCCGACAACATGGGCGGCTACCGCCAGGGCTCGAAAGGCGGCGATGCGGTCCTGCAGACGCTCGGCCCGTTCAATGGCGTCTGGGGTCATCCGGCGGCCTATCCCGGCCAGGGCGGCTGGGTCTACGTCCTCGAGAGCTCCGGCGGGGGATATCTCCGGGCGCTGAGCTACGGCCTGAGCGGCACGGGCCTCCCCCAGCTCACAGATGCCGGGACGAGCTCCGAATCCTTCGGCTACACGTCCGGGTCGCCGCTGGTGACGAGCAACGCCACGACGCCCGGCAGCGCCGTGGTGTGGGTCACCTACGTCAGCGGCTCGAACGAAAACGGTGGCGGCGCTCAGCTGCGGGCCTACAGCGCGAGTCCCGTCGGAGGAAATCTCCCTCTGCTCTGGTCCGGCAAGATCGGGAAAGCCTCGAAGTTCTCGGTTCCGACCGCCTACCAGGGTCGCGTCTATGTCGGCACCCGCGACGGGCACCTGCTGGCCTTCGGCTCCTCGGCGGCAGCACCGGTCCTGGCCCAGGGGCTGCAGCTCGGCGCCGTGCCGGTCGGTCAGAGCCGGACCGTGGACCTGCCGATCTCAGCGCTGCGGAATCTGAGCTTCACCTCGGCGATGACAGCACGCGGCGTCGAAAGGGTTCCCGGCGCCGGCACCGCGGGGCTTCCCGCCGGCACCGTCACGGCGGGGCCGTCGAAGATCTCACCGTCGGGCAAC
The DNA here is from genome assembly GCA_964518445.1 of uncultured Solirubrobacteraceae bacterium. Lineage (GTDB taxonomy): Bacteria > Actinomycetota > Thermoleophilia > Solirubrobacterales > Solirubrobacteraceae > Palsa-744. The sequence continues at coordinate 14,889 of CAZFGJ010000036.1, read as the reverse complement.
TCGGCACTGGGCCGAGGGGTCATCACGATCGAACAGCCACCGAGAGGTCACGCTCTGCCGGCCGGCGCAACCGTCCGTGTGAAGGTGCGCTTCGCTCCCGCCCACGCAGGACCCGTCGTGGGCGAGCTGACGATCCCGACCAGCGCCGGAACCCGCGCGGTGACCATCTCCGGATACGGCACGCAGCCCGGACTGCTCCTGTCAGCGCCGCCCCTGGACTTCGGCAGGATCCAGACCCGCGCCGGCGGCAAGCGGCTCAGCGTGACCTTTGCGAACTCATGGTCGCGTCCGGAGCAGATCAGGGGCTTCCATCTCCCGGCGGGGCCCTATTCGGTCAGCGGGCTGCCCGCGCCGGGCACCGTCCTGGCTCCCCGCCAGGCAATCACGGCCTCGGTGTGGTTCGACCCGGCCCGTGCCGGTTCCTATCGCGCGCGGCTGGGAATCAGCACGGACCACGGCTCCGTCAGCCTCCCCGTCACGGGCAGCTCCCGGACCGGGACAGCCCGGCTGTCCGTCGCATCCAGGCGCCTCGATCTCGGACCGGTCCGCGTCGGGCAGACGAAGGTCGTGACCCTGACGGTCTCGAACCGCGGGACGGTGCCGCTGCGGATCACCCGGGCGATCGCTCCAGTCGAACCCTTCTCGGCTCCCGTTCCACTCCCTGAGGGCATCAGCCTGGACCCCGGGGCAGCCGCCCACATCCGGGTGGCCTTCCGCCCGAGTGCCCGGGGGCCCGCGCTGGGCGTCTACAGGTTCAACAGCGACGACGGCCGCGGCCCGATCGCCGTGACGCTCTCGGGCCGCGGGGTCTGAGCATCAGCCTGCCGGAGGAGCCTCCGCGTAGCGGAGCGAGCCGGGGGTCGTGAGGGATTCACCGGTCTCCAGGAGCGTCTTCAGACCCGAGAGGATCATCGGCCAGCCGCCATAGAGTTCGCCGTTGGCGCCCTCGCGGAGCTGGTCGTGGGTGACCAGCAGCCGGCATGAGTCCTCGACTGGCTCTATCTCCCAGGTGACTCGCGAGGTCCCCTCGCTCTCGACGCCCTCGCTCCATTTGGCGATGAAGCTCTGCACCAGGCGCCTGGGCGGTTCGACCTCGAGATTTTCCCCGGTCATGATCACCGTCCCCGACTGGAGGTGCTTGGCCTCGTAGGTGGACCCGGGGGTCCAGTCTGTGATCGGCGCGACGCCGAAGGTGAAGCGCGAACGCTGCTCCGGGTCGGTGATCGCCTCCCAGAGGCGCTCAGGGGTGGTTTTGATGTAGATCTCGAACACCTTCTCCATCGTCTCGTCCTCGATTTCGCTCTTGAGCCCCACGAGCGCAGCGGCCCAGGGCTCTGTGTATTTGCTCACCCATCGGTCATGGACGAGCCTGATCGGGACGGGGTTCAGGTAGTGCAGCTTTTCTCGGCCGCGCCGTTTGCTGACTACCAGCCCCGCCTCCTCGAGCACCTTCAGGTGCTTCATGACGCCGAAGCGGGTCATCGGCAGGCGCCCCTCGAGCGCGCTCAATGTCTGACCGTCCTCGCGGGCCAGCTCATCGAGCAGTCCCCTTCGGGTCGGATCTGCGAGCGCCTTGAACACCTCGTCCACCGGCCCAGCATAGGTGACTATATGGTCACATGTCAAGGCCGATGTGTTTGCCGTACCTGGTCAGGGGTAGCCAGCGTCCATGAGCCTCCTGCAACCTCATTCGAGCGGACCCGCCGGCGAGGTGCAGCCCGGCCCACCTGCCCCCTCGCCTCAGCCGGCGCCACCGACCCCGCGCCCGGACCCCTCGCCGCCCCTGCCCGGGCCGGATGTTCCGAGCCCTCCCGGCCCCGGCCCCGACCTCCCGCCGAACCCGTCTCCAGACCCCGCACCTCCGACGATCTGAGGCCGGGCCGCGCTGAGCTCGAGCTCAGCGCTTGTTTGCGTCGACCGCCCGTTTTCAGCTGGTCCTTACCATCTTCGAGCGGCCATCGATCCCCAGCCGGCGAGCCTCGTTGTTGAGCTGATCCGTGGTCCTTCCCCTGGGCCCGGGCCTGCCGGAGCGCTGACCGCCGCGGCGGCCCGAGGAGCTGTCCTGGACCGAGCTCAGGCCGCGGCCGGCGTGACGGCCGAGGTGCAGTAGGCGCACTTACGTGCCTCGCGCGGGATCTCTGAGAGGCACTCGGGGCAGGGGACGGTCTCGGCGTCCGCGTCGGGGTGCGTGTGACGCCTGGCCATCAGGGCGTTCATCGGCTGCACCACGAAGAAGAAGACAGCCGTCGCGATCGACAGGAAGGCGATCAGCGCGTTCAGGAAGCTGCCGTATTTGAACACGCTGCCGTTGATCGTGAAGGTGAGACTCGAGAAGTCCGGCTTGCCGATGATCGCCGCGATGATCGGCGTGACGAGGTCGGCCACAAGCGCCGTGACGACCGCGCCGAAGGCCGCCCCGATGACGATGCCGACGGCAAGGTCGACGACATTCCCGCGAAGCAGAAAGGTCTTGAAGTCCTTGATCATGTTCTCCCTTTCGTCGAGCCCGGGACGGGCAATGTCGGGCGATCCTAGAGAACCCCCGGCTGATACGGTCGGCCTGATGCCGACCTCCCGGGAGAGCCGTTTCACCTCGCACTCGGCGACCCTCCGATGATCGGCAGGATCGACCACGTCGGCTATCTCACCGGCGACATCGAGGGCGCGGCGGAGTCGATGGGCGAGCGGCTCGGAGTGCCGATCGTCAAGCGCTTCGAGCGCCCCCAGTTCGACCTCGTGGGCATCTACCTCGGCGAGGGCCACGCCGGCATCGAGATCTTCACGTTCACCGACCCGGAGCTGCTCGAGCGCCGCCTGGCCGGCGCCGAGATGAAGCTCGACCATGTCGCCTACAAGGTCGCCGACATCGAGGCGGTCTGTGCGGAGATGCGCACGAGGGGCGTCAGGTTCTGCGGCCCCGACAACCGCGACGAGATGCCCGGCCCGGTCGACCTTGGCGGGACGCTCCACGTCTGGACCGTCCCGGAGACCAGCTGTGGACAGTCGATGCAGCTGATGCAGCTTCCAGCCGGCTCCTAGCCGCTCAGCGCCTCAAGCTCGTCTCGGACCGCTTCCAGGGGCGCAAGATCGCGCCGGGCACGTGCCAGCAGCAGCGCCCCCTCGATCGCCGAGAGCACGAGCAGCGCCCTGCGGGCCGCCTGCTCGGGGTCGAGGCCCTCATCCAGGAAGCCCTTCTCCAGCGCGCCGAGCCAGGAGGAGAAGACCCGCTCGGCCGCCAGGCGGACGGTCTCGGAGTCCGCCGATGCCTCGAGTGCGACCGTCGCGATCGGGCAGCCGTCACGGAAGCCCGACGCCTCAAGGCCGGCCCCCAGGCCGTCGATCAGCAGGCCCAGTGATTCCGAGGCCCGGGGACGCGAGCCGATCACAGCGGCGATGGCATCGCGCAGCTGCTCTCCCGTCCGCTCCATCGCGGCGGCGGCCAGCTGCTCCTTGCCTCCGGGGAAGTGGAAATAGAGCGATCCGCGCGGCGCACCGCTGCGGCGGACGATCTCGTTGACACCCGTCGCCGCGTACCCCTGCCTGCGGAGCAGGCGTCCCGTGCTGTCGATGAAGGCGTCTCTTGAGGCGCGACCGGGTGCACGTGTCCGCCGTTCCTCGCTCATCCGGTTATTATACCGACTGGTCTACCGAACAAGGAGGCGTCATGCAGCAGCTGAACTACGTCGGCCCGGGCGAACTCGAGTGGCGCGAGGCGCCTGAGCCGCGGCTGAGCTCCGACGGTGGCGCGCTGGTCCGCCCGGTCGCGGTGGCCACATGCGACCTCGACGCGCTGATCGTCACCGGTGGCTCGCCCTTCCCCGCCCCCTTCGCCGTAGGCCACGAGTGCGTCGCCGAAGTCGTCGAGCTGGGTGACGCCGCGGGCGCCAACCTCGAGCCGGGCCGGCTCGTCAGCGTCCCCTTCCAGATCTCATGTGGCAGCTGCTCTCAGTGCCTGCGGGGCCGCTCGTCGAACTGCTCGGCCGTGCCGTTCATGTCGACCTACGGCTTCGGTCCCGCTGTCGCCGAGTGGGGTGGATTCCTGTCCGACCTCGTCCATGTCCCCTACGCCGAGCGGATGCTCGTGCCGCTGCCCGATGGGCTCGAGCCGGCGAGCGTCGCGAGCGCCTCGGACAACATCGCCGACGCCTACCGCGCCGTCGCTCCGGGCCTCGAGGAGGACCCCGGCGCACCGGTCCTCGTCGTCGGTGGAGCGGGAGCGGGCTCGATCGGCCTCTACGCCGCCGGCATCGCCCGGGCGCTCGGCTCGGAGTGGGTTCTCTACGTGGACCCCGACGAGTCCCGGCGCGGACGGGCGGAAGCCCTGGGCGCTCAAACGATGGCCGAGGTGCCAAAGCGCCTGGGGCCGTTCCCGATCACCGTCGACGCGAGCTCCGACCCAGAGGGCCTCGCCCTGGCGCTTCGCTCCACCGCACCCGACGGCACCTGCACCAGCTGTGCCATCTACTTCGGCGAGCAGCCCTCGCTCCCCCTTCTCGAGATGTACACCAAGGGCATCACCTTCCGCACCGGGCGGGCGAACGCCATCGAGGCGATCCCCCATGTGCTCGAGCTCACCTCCTCGGGCGCCCTGCATCCCGAGCGGGTGACCAGCCTCACCGTCCCCTGGGAGGAGGCACCCGAGGCCCTGGCGGCGGGAGACTGGACGAAGCTCGTCATCCAGCGCTGAACGGTCGGCTAGCGCTGGGGGTTGCGGGCCTTCCAGGCTTCGATCATCGCGATCCGCTGAACGATCGTGGGGTGGTCCGCGTAGAGCGCATAGGACCAGCTCGGCGGGTCGGGGTTGGCCAGGCTCGTTCTGGCCAACCGCACGAACAGCCCCTTCGCGGCCTGCGGATCCCTGGTGGCCCGCAGCGATGACCAGTCCGCCTCGGCCTCGTCGCGGCGAGAGACGATGTTCGTGAGGGGCCCTGTCAGGAGCTGCAGCGCCACGAACACCAGCAGCGCCAGCGGGACCGCCTCGGGACGGCCCAGTCCACCGATCCGCCCGGTCGCCAGCGCGACGATCGCCGTCGCGGGGATCAGGAACAGGAGCAGCCATCCCACCCGCTTGAGGATGTGGTGGTGGGCCAGGTGGCCCAGCTCGTGCGCGATGACCGCCTTGACTTCCCTCCTGTCGAAGCGTCCGTCGAGCAGCGTGTCCCACAGGATCACCCGCCGGGTCGACCCGAACCCGACGGACTCCGCGTTCGGCGCGGTCGTGAAGCGGTGGACTTCCTGCACTTCGGCCTTCGTTCCGGGGAGGCCCTCGATCCGGGCCAGCGATCGCATGTCCGCGCTGGTTGCAGGGTCTCGCAAGGGGTGGGTGTTGGGGATCAGGTAGATGCTCAGGTAGCTCGAGAGCAGCGCCAGGGCAGCGAACAGAGGGGCTGCGCCAACCCACCACCAGCGCCTGCTGATCCCCGCGAGGCCCATCGCCACCAGCAGGGCAAAGGAGACGAACAGGAACTCCCCGCCCAGCCCCAGGAAGCCTGAGATGACCGAGCTGACGTAGCCCTCGTGGGAGACGCCATGACGTCGTTCCCACCAGACCGCCACGAGGCCGAACGGGACCTCCGCCAGCCAGACGATCGCGAAGCCCATCATCCCCAGCAGCATCCCCGTGCCGATCCGCCCGGCCGCCGACTCGCGCATCAGACGGTGCCCCTGTTTGGTGTAGATGACCAGCACAACCAGGAGCGTGATCTCGCCCAGCAGGCCGTCGATGTCCAGCAGCCGCTCGTAGGAGCGGCTCCGGCTCAAGAAGTGCGAGCTGAACAGCGTGCTCGGATCGACCGCCGGGAGGTGCAGGCCCGGCGGGACCGTCGAATGCCACAGCGCATGGGCCGCAAGACCCCAGAGGATCGCCCCGACGATCAGCCCCGCCAGAATCCCGGCCCGCCGAGGGCTGAGAAGACCTTCCTTCCTCCCCTCTGCGATTCCCGCCTCCACTCCGATCAGGCCTCGCCGAAGGCCCGGTATGCGGGCCCGGCCGGATCAGGGGGGGCCAAGGGCGCGGGCACGGGCACGGAACCCGGGGGAGGCTCGGGAGGTGGCGTGAGCCATTTGCCCCGCGGCTCGGACCTCACACTCCGGCAGGGGCCGCTGTAGGGATAGGAGGGCGTCAGCAGCAGCAGGTAGCCGATCGTCTGGGCCTCGTAGCGCAGGGCCATCGCCCCGGCGTTGCGCATGCCCCGCGGCATGCGCCCCCGAGCCAGCGAGGAGAACCATCCGAAGAACCCCAGCAGCGAGCCGATAGCCGAGTAGACCGCCTCGATCAGCAGAGCCGGGATCACCAGCACGAGCCGGAACAGCACCGTCCAGCGGTTCTGGCGAACCGGCTCCTCGATCAGCGTGTCCAGCGGATAGGCCCCCGGAGCACCGACGAAGCCGGGAAACGGGTTGGCGACGATCAGCAGGAAGGCGTAGACGCTGACCAGGTAGCGGACGTAGGCGGAGAGGAAGCGGTGCAGGCGCACCGGCGAGCGTCCCCTGGCGAGCGTCCAGAACCAGTTGACGATCGCCACCGGCACGACCAGGACGCTCCAGAGGGCCAGCCAGAGGAGATGGGGGAAGCACAAGGGCAGCCGGAACAGGACAGTCAGACGACTCCGCCTGAGGTCGTCCTCACCGCTCAGCCTGATCGGGTCTTCGCGCTCGGGCAGCTCGCCGATCGCCGTCATCGGGTCGCTGTCCGGGTAGCGGTCGGTCAGCAACAGGAGGTAGGCCCACACCTGAGCCCCGTAGCCGATCCCGTAGGCGGCCGCGTCGCGCAGGCCCCTTGGCATCCGCCCTCGAGCCAGGATCGCGAACCAGGCCAGGATCGCCACCGTGCCCGCCAGGCCGCCCTGCGTGAGCCGTCCGGTGAGCGCCCCTCCCGAGCGGCCGGCCGCGCTGATCTGCGTGCTCCCGACCAGCAGCTCGGCGATTGCCAGCGCCGGAAGCGCCAATGGAAGACGAACAGCGACTCCCAGGCGGCTCTGGCGTTCAGGAGGCCCGATCCAGACGTCGACCGGGTAGCCGTCACTCCCGTCGAAGGGCGGGTAGGGGTTGGCCGCCAGCCTGATGTAGGCGAGGTAGTGAGTCACGAATTTGACGTATGCCCTCAGGTAGCGGTGCAGCCGGGCCGGGCACCGCCCCAACAGGAGCGTCGCGAACCAGTTGACGACACTCAGCAGCAGCGTCAGGAGCGACCACAGCACCAGCCAGATAGCCAGGGGGATGGCGAGCAGGAGCCTGAACGCGACCGTCAACCGGCGGCGCTCGAGGTCATCGCTGACCATCAGGCGAACGGGATACTGGCTCATGATCTCTGAGGAGCTATCGGGAGTCCTCTGAGCTCACTTGACCTGCGCACCGGCCTGGCGAAGGGCCCGTGCCAGGAGCGCCCGGCCGTCGTGGAGGATCGGCTCGCCGTGTGAGACCAGCAGCCGCTCCACCGCCAGCTCGATCAGCGGACCCATCAGGTGAGCCAGTCCCGCCCGATCGACCCGGACCTCGCTCAACCAACTCTCGGGGCAGACCGCCACCTCGCCCGGCCCCGATCCGATCAGGGTGTCGCCGAAGAGGAGCGCCGCCGCATCTGCAAGCCAGTAGATCGTCTCCCCTCCTCCGCGCATCGGCTTGGGCACGACGCCCCGCGGAACAGCGTTCCAGGCCTTTGAGCTGTTGCCCTTGTAGCGCTCGGCCAACAGCTCGCGGTCACGCCTGTGCCAGCGAACCGTCGTGAGGATGCTGACCGGCCGCCCCGCAACGCGATCGTCCAGCCAGCCCAGGAAGCCCTCGCGGCCCTCCGCCGGGAGCAACGGGTCGAAAAGGACCACCGTGTCCAGGGCCTCGTAGAGAACCGAGCCGACCATCTGATCCCAGTCCGCCGAGCTTCCCGGCTCGGCCGCCGGCTTCCACTCCGGGTGGGCCGCCGTCCATCGAAAGAGGCCCGGTGCGATCTCGACGGCTGACACCTGTCAATCGTCCTTCATGGGGCGGCCGTCCCTGAAGCATCGACCCACCCGGAGCAGCAGTTCGGCGCCGGAGTCCCGGCCGCGCTCCGAGGAGCTCTCAGGCGACGCCGGCTGCGGCGTCGCAACCGTAGAGGTGTTCGCGGAGCTGGTCGCAGGCCTCGGCCGACCACCGCTCGCTCGTCTCGAGGGACTCGATCAGGTCCTCTGCCGTTCTGAGCAGGGCCGGACCCTCGGGCTCGCCGAACAGGAGTGCATCGGCCGCCGCCAGAAGCTGTTCGCGCTCCTTCGTGTGGAGCTTGGTCGCCCCCTGGCGATCCATCGTCTCGAGCAGCGCCGTGTAGTGGGCGCCGTTGGATGCTTTGGGCTCTGAAGGATTCATGGGGATCTCAGGTTAGCCAGCTTTTGGACGGAACCCGACCTCAACCGGAGAAGGTCCGCCGGACTGGCCCTCCCCCTCGTTTGACAGGTGGCGGCCCGCGGGACAGGGCCATCTCATGCCCGAAGTTTCGATACCCCGAATTTGCAGGGGAAATGCATTCCGCACGACTTGACACCCGATTGCCCCTGGGGTACAACCCGCGCCTCCATGGGGCTGCTCGGACTCCATGGCACGGGATGGAAGTTCCTACTCCTGGAGACGTTTTGAAGGTAGGAGCGCGCCTGAAATAAACCTGAGCACGGAACGGGGGATGTACAAGTGAGACGGACGTCATCAAGCAACGAGGGTGGCGCTCGGCCGCCCTCAAATGGACGGATGCTCGGACGCAGGTCCGGCCTGCTCCTGGCACTGCTGGCCTGCCTGGCAGCCTTTTCAGCTTCTGCGGTCTCGGCCAGCGCCGAAACCTCAACCTTCACGACCTTTGCGGCTACCCAGACGATCCCGGTGCCGCCGGCTTCCAACTTCGCCGGCAGCGGTGGAGGAGACGGATGGGCCGTCGCGCTTTCGGGCACCTCGGTCTACAACGTGTTTCACCACTACAGCTCGCTCAAACTCGCCTGCCACCTGCAGGCCAGCGCAGAATCCTGTTTCAGCCCCGAGACGATCACCGACGGGGAAGGAAACGGCTTCCTGACCGGCGGCCAGCCGGGCCTGCACCTTGATCAGAGCACAGGCAAGCTCTACGTGTTCGCAACGCGGGCCAGCGACTACACGGCGGGGGTCGTCTGCATGGATACGACGATCGCCACCAGCAATCCCAACCCGTTCTGCGGGTTCACGGCGCTGACAGGCATCGGCAAGGCGATCCCGCCGGGAGGAACCGCCGGCATCAGCGACCCGATGCTGGTGGGCACGCACCTCTATTCCTTCAACTACCAGAACGGCGTCGCCTAGGGCGAAGGCCAGAACGAACTGATGTGCTTCGACCTGAGCACCGGCGCAGCGTGCGCCGGCCAGCCGTTTGCCGTCTCGATCGGCGCGGGCACCGTCAGCGCCACCGGCTACCCGGCGCCTGCCACGGCCCTGATCGGCACCAAACTCATCATTCCGATCCACGTCGGCTCAGTCGACGAGCTCGCCTGCTTCGACGGTTCGACGCAGAGCAGCTGCGCCGGTGCCTGGCCCGCGGCGACGGGGACCAGCTACGCATCGTCGAACGGCGCGCCGTTCCCGCTGCTCGACGGCACGGGAGCGCTGACCGGCCTGTGCATCCCGACGGGCACCGACCAGTGCTTCAACCTGGCAGGCGAATCAACCGCCACGCCGGCCGGAATGCCGGCGATCGTCGGAGCGTCCGACGGCTGGAACGGACCTGCCTTCGTGATCGGGCCGAGGGTCTACCTGCCCAACGGCAACACCAACACGGTCGAGTGCTTCGACTACGCGACGGGCGCCGGTTGCTCGAACTTCCCGAAGTCCTTCTCGGAACTCGGGTACCTGTACACCGTCAACTCCGACCCCCAGCGTCCCAGCTGCATCTGGGTCAACGCCGACAACGGCTCGGCCCAGATCCAGAACTTCGACGCCTACACCGGTGAAGCGTGCGGTAAAGGCGCGATCCGGGCCCTGGCCTCGCAGTTCGTCGTGCCGGCACCGCAGTGCAAGCCTGCCTCGTTCGTCTCGCTGCAGATCCTGCAGCCGGCCCGGGCAAGCTACGCCAGCGGTTCGGTGGCCTTCCAGGACGGGGACGGCAACCCGATACCGGGCCTGGCCGAACGTCCGCTCGACGGGACCGGCACCGCCAGCCTCGCGGGGTTGGAACTCAACACCGCGACTGGGTTGCCTCAGTTCCTGATCACCCTCAACGGGACGTCGGGCGAAGTCGGCTCGGTCGAAGTGAAGCTCACCTGGACGGGCGACTACAACGCCACCTGCATCGGTGCCAAAACCAGCGTGGTGACTCCCACAGCAGCGCCCCCGGCTCCGAAAACCTCGGTGCTGGCGTTCAAATCAGGGAGCGCCCACCTCGCCAGCAGCTCGCGGGCATGTGTTGCCAGCAGCAGCTACCTGGCGTCGGTGAAGGGCAAGAACATCGCCTCGGTGACGTTCCTGCTCAACGGTCATAAGCTCAAGAAGGTGAGCAAAGCCAACTCGCATGGAGCATTCACGCTGCGGGTCGGCGTGAAGGCCGGACAGGTCGAGCACCTCTCGATGCATGTCGCCTATGTATCGGGAACGAGCCCGACGAAAGCAACACTCACGAAGAGGCTGGCGCGATGCGCGGCGGTCCGCCACGTGAAAACACCAAGGTTCACCGGCTGAGGGCTCAGCCGCAGCCGAATCGAGCGGAGGGTCGCCGCGTCCGCGCGGCGACCCTCCCTGCAGTCGTGGGTTCCCGGCCATGACGTGCGCCCGATGGGTGCTCGCCCTGGCCGGGACCATGCTGGCCCTGGGTGTCACGGGGGCCGACGCACTGGGATCGACACCAGCCGAAGCCACTCCCCCGGCCGAACCGGCATCTCCGGCGCCGGCGAGCACAGCCCCGGTGACTCTGTCCAACGGGACCACCGTCGCGGCCTGGGCTCACCCTGAAGGGACGGGGCCCATCTACGCCCGTCCTGAGGCGACCTCGAGGCGGATCGCACGGATCCGCCTCTACAACGCCGATGGCTTTCTCGAGGTCTATCCGCTCCTGCGCCAGGAGACCTCCGCCAGGGGACGGGAATGGGTCGAGATCCGCGTGCCGGGCCGCCCCAACGGTCGGACCGGCTGGGTAGACCGCGAACTCCTCGGCCCGACCCACCGGACCGAGTGGAGGATCCTCGTCAACCGCGCCAGCCACCGGATGCGGGTCCTTCATGACGGAACCCTGATGCGGATCTTCCCCGTCGGCGTCGGGAAGCCCAGTACACCCACACCGGCGGGCCACTTCTGGATCGACGCGCGCTTCAACGTCAGCAACCCCAGCAACCCCTACTACCCCTACGCGCTCGGTACCTCCGACTTTTCCTCGCTGCCCGACTGGCCAGGTGAAGGCGTCATCGGCATCCACGGGCCGTTCGGGGAACCGCAGCGGATCCCCGGCGCCCCCTCACACGGATGCATCCGGATGCTCACCCCGGATATCGCCTGGCTCGGGCCGCGGGTGGCGCTGGGCACGCCCGTGATCGTCAGCTGAATCGCTCTGTCGCCCCTCCGCGAGCGGAGGCCGGGGATAAACAGGACCGGGGCGGGTAGAGAGTCTCTATGGCCCATTCCCTGAATGACGAGCCGCTGGCCCCCGCGGAGTCCTCCTCACCGACAGCTGAGGCCGACGCGAGCCCCCGCCAGGGGATGCTTCCCACACGACGGGAGCGCCCGCCGCTGGAGTCGGCCTTCGTGCGGCTGATCGCCACCGCCGGCGTTGTCGGCATCGGAGTGGCCCTGGGCGCCATCCTCACCTCCGAAGGCGTGGCCGGCTGGATCATCGGGCTGGTGGTGGCTCTGGTCGCCGTGATACTGAGCGCCATCCTCTGGTCCTCGCGGCGACTCTGAGCTCCGCCGGCCGGGGGAAGCTGCCGGCTGAAGCGAACGGTCGCGTCACGGTTCGGCATAGCCCACGCAGAACTGCGCTGCTTCGGTCGCCTTTTCCTGAAGGCTTTCGGTGTAGACCGTCGAGCCGTTACCGGACAGGACCGCGAGTTCAGAGGGCAGGGCGCTGAACACGCCGTAGACGATCGGCCCTTTTGCGCGCACGCTCGGTTCGACCGGCACCACATTAAGAGGCACCAGACCTTGAGGTGTTCGCGCTACGACTGACTTTCCAGGCGGCGCGAGAATTCCGTAGACGATCGCGTAGGTGTGGGGAGAGCAGCCGATCGAGAGCTTCCATGGGAACGCTTTGCTTTCCCCGAGACCGTACGCCGGTTCGTCGAGTTCCGGGTCAACACCTATGTCGACGCTGACGAACGGTTCGTTGTTGAAACGGCCGAAAGCGCCGATCGTGAAGGCTTCCTGCCCGGGGGTGAGCCCGCTCGCGAGCGTGGTGGTCGTCGGAAGCACGGGCTGTTCTATGCGTGGTTTGACGCAGCGGTAGCGGGGGAGTTTCAAGGTGAGCACGATGTTCCCGCCGGCGTCCAGCTCGACGAGAGACACCGCGTGGCTCCTGCTGCCGAGGATCTGCTGGGCGTAGATGCCTGCATGGCCGCCACCTCGGCGCGGCATGCGGACCACGCGCGACTCGATGGTGCGTCCGTCGACGAGCACCAGCCTTGCCGAGCGCACCGAGGCCGGTACCGCGGTCTGGATCGTCTCGCGACCCACTTCGCAGAACAGCGCGGGGTGGCGATACCTCGGCGGGGAGAGGCAGATGGGGTTGTTGGGACCGCTGACCACCAGCAGTTCAAGAGCACCCGGCCGGGAATACGCGACGGTTGCCGCCCGGTGACAAGAGCCTGCGCCCAGCAGGCCTGACCCGGAAGTCGAGCTGACTTCGAAGCTGGTACCGGCAGCGGTGCGCCCGTGGCCCACGGTGACCTGTTTGGGTTCTTCGAGACCGACGGCCGGGAAACCGACGATTCGAGCCAGGCTGAGAACTTTTCGGAAGATGGATTCGAAGCCGGAAGTGAGCCTGCGTTCGATCTCGCTGGTCCTGCGGATCAGGGATCGATCAGGCAGGTTCTCGTAGGGCTTCAAGAGCGTGATCAGCGAAAGTTCGGCGTGGAGGTAGAGCTCCGACTGGACGGAGCTATGTCGTTCCGCTTGGGCGGCCTCGAATTCCCGGCTTGCCCGCGTCAGGACGCGGTAGCCACTCTGGGCCCACGCCCTCGCGTCGGCGCAGAACGACGGGACCACCGGTCCGGGGTCGGCTTCGAGCCGTCCCCTGGTCGCGGCCTGGGCCGCCGCGGTGATCGCCGGGTTGCTCCACGCCAGCCGGCCCATTTCGGCGGCGTAGGCTTCCAGGGCCGGGCGATATCCGTTCCCGGAGAGGACCGCCGCATCCAGCTCCGCCTCGATCGCCTGCTTCTGCTGGGAGAGCCGGGCGTTCTCTCCCCTCACCCGTGGTGGGAGTGGGAAGGACGTCAGGGACGGTTCCTTGGGCATCCCTGACACCACTCCGCGACATTCTCGAGTGATACGTGCCACCGCGGCGCCCTCCGCGACGCGCGCCGCCGCGGATTCGCGGAGCTGCACGGCGGCGAGCCTGTACTGAGCCAACAGGTAGGCATGTGTCGCCTGGGCGTCGGAGCTCGACACAGCGGCGACGACCGGCGGGCAGGCGCACAGGGCCGCTGAGGCGAGAACGAGCGTGCCGCCGATGAGCCCCCTGGACCGCGCCGGCGACCAGAGCCGCTGTCGGCTCGACGGCGGGTTGCGGCGCCAAATCCCCCCATCCACGTTCACTGACCGCGAGCATATAGCCGGCTGACCGACACCGCCTCAGCTCACCACAAGAGAGCTTGATCCCTCGGTCGCGACAAAGCAGGCCCTTCCTAGGGGTGAGCGACGGGACTCGAACCCGCGACCGCCTGGACCACAACCAGGAGCTCTACCAACTGAGCTACGCCCACCACGCGATGCGCGGCAAAGTCTAGCGGCGTGTCAGTCCGTCGCGCCGGAGCCCGATGCGAGCTCCCGTTCCGCCAGCGCAAGGCTCTCGCTCGGCGCCAAGCCCGAGCTGCGCGCGGCTACAGCCCTCCATGCGGCCAGCAGGCGGCCGGGCTCCGAGCCCAGCAATCCGCCGAGCTCCACGCCAAGCGCCAGCGGGTCGGCGCCCGAGGACGGAACCCCGTTTGGCACCGGCGGCGCGGCGGCTGCTGCGGCCTGCGGCTCGCGAATCGCCTGACGAGCTTCGGAGAGGACCCGCTCGGTGACGTCCTCGCCCTCGCGCAGGGCGGTCGGCCAGCCTCGTCCCATCGAGAGGCGCTCGATCGGGATCGCAGGCCCCTCGATGATGATCATGGTCGCCTCAGCCGGGCTCCATTTTTCGCCATCGATCGTGAGCATCCGCTCCTGAGCCCAGGTAAGGGCGACCGTTCCGATCTCCGGGCCGGTCAGGTTGAAGCGGGTGAAATTGCGGGGGAACTGCCGCATCTCGAGGTGGTAATGCGCCATCGCCCCTCCGAGTCTATGCACCCACGCCCGAGCGGGCCGTCGCCTCGGCTTCGGGACTGAGGCTCAGGCGCTCCCCCATGATCCTCACGGCCTCGGGATTCGAGTCGATCAGGACGTAGTGACGACCCAGCTGCCCGGCGACCGCGCCCAGCGTCCCGGAGCCCGCGAAGAAGTCCAGGCACCAGTCCCCCGGCCGTGTCGAGGCCTGGACCATCCGCCTCAGGATCCCCTCGGGCTTCTGGGTGGGGTAGCCCGTTCGCTCGTGGCCGGACGTCGGCACGATCGTGTGCCACCAGACATCTGTCGGGAGCTTGCCCCGGGCGACCTTCTCGGCGGTCACCAGCCCCGGCGCCATGTAGGGCTCGCGATCGACCTCCTCTGAATCGAAGTGGTAGCGGGCCGGGTCCTTCACATAGACGAGGATCGTATCGTGCTTGCGGTTAAAAGCGCGGCGGATGG
>CAZFGJ010000035.1:0-21265 GCA_964518445.1 uncultured Solirubrobacteraceae bacterium | reverse complement strand
GCCGGTCATAGACGGCGTAGGCCTCGGGTGCTTCCTCGAGCTTCATGTGGTGGGTGACCATCGATGTGGGGTCGAGCACCCCGGCGGACATCATCGCCAGCACCGGGTCGACGTGTGCGAGCACGTTGGCGTG
The DNA here is from genome assembly GCA_964518445.1 of uncultured Solirubrobacteraceae bacterium. Taxonomy (GTDB): domain Bacteria; phylum Actinomycetota; class Thermoleophilia; order Solirubrobacterales; family Solirubrobacteraceae; genus Palsa-744. The sequence goes on along the minus strand of CAZFGJ010000035.1, from coordinate 21,132 downwards.
GCCGCCCCGCAGCGTGATCCCCTTCAGCCAGAGCAGGCCCATGTGGACCTCGGCCCGCTCGGCGTAGACGCCGATGCACTGCACCGCGCCGAGGTTCCGTGTGAGGCGAATCGCCATGTCCAGAGCCCGGGGGTCGCCGACGGCGTCGACGCAGACATCCACGCCCCGGCCTTCGGTGACCGCCTTGACGGCGCCTTTGGGGTCCTCCTCGGTCAGGTGGACCGCCTGGGCGCCGAAGCCGCGAGCGATGTCCAGCCGCTCGGGGACCGTGTCGATGGCGATCACGTGCGCCGCCCCCGAAGCCCTGGCGACCTGGACCGCCGAGAGGCCGACCGGGCCGAGGCCGAGAACAGCGACCGTGTCACCCGGGCGCATCCCGCTGGCGGCGACGGCGTGGAAACCCGTCCCCATCACATCTCCGGCGAACAGGGCCGTGTCGTTGCTCATCCCCTCTGGGACCTTGCGCAGGACCAGGTTGGCGCGAGGCACCAATGCCATCTCGGCCTGAGTTCCCTGCAGCGAGCCGAGCGTCGCGCCGTGGCCGAAGGTCCGGGAGTCGACGCAGCGCTGGTAGAGGCCGCGTCGGCAGAAGAAGCATTCGCCACAGGCGACCTGGAAGCAGCCCAGGACCCTGTCTCCCACAGAGACCTTCGTTACGCCATCGCCGGCCGCCACGACGGTGCCGACGTACTCGTGGCCGATCGTGAAGCCCTCTTCGATCTGGACGCGCCCGTGGAAGATGTGCAGGTCCGAGCCGCAGATGCCACTGGCCTCGATCCGCACGATCGCGTCACCGGCGTCGAGCAGTTCAGGCTCGGGGCGATCTTCGACGGCCACCACGCCGGGGGCCTGGAAGGTGACTGCGCGCACGGCGCTGGAGACTAGCGGGCCTTGGCGGAGGTCCGCGGGCCGCCGTCCCACGGCGGGGAGGGCTGACGGACCTCTGCGTAGCTCAGCACGAGCCTGATGACCTCCTCGCGGATCTGGCGACGGTCGAGGTCGGCCTCAGAGGTCATCGCCATGATCACGAACCCGGTGAGGACCGAGTCCACGCAGACGCTCCAGGGGACTTCTCCGTCATGCACCGGAGGAACCAGGTCCTCCAGGGCCTGGTCGATCAGCTCGAACCATTTGTTGAGGCGCTCGTCGATCGTGCGCCGGAGTCCCGGCAGCAGGACGGCCTCCCCGTGGACGTTGATCCATACGCGCCATGTCTCTTCGGATTCGTCATCCTCGGCCAGCACGCTGTCGAGCAGCGCCTCGAGCCGTCCCCGTCCGGGCTCGAGGCCCGAGATGGCGTCGGCGTAGCGGACCAGGCTGCGCTCGGAGACGTAGACGAGCGACTGCGTCAGAAGGTCCTGGCGGTTCGCGAAGTAGTGGTTGAGCATCCCCGTGCTCACCCCCGCCTCCTCGGCGACCATCCGCATCGTCGTCCCTCCGTAGCCCTCACGCGCGAGGACCGCAACCGCAGCGCGGCAGATCTGCTCGCGCCGTATCGGACCCATCCCAAGCTTTGGCACCTGCACCCCCTTCCGACCGTCCTCGGGACCTTCGGCTCAGTCCGGCGGTCCCGAGTCCGACCACGTCATGGTGTCACACCATGCAAGGGCATTGGAAACTACCTGTTTCCAGAGCGGGAACTAGCTGTGCCCGTCCTCGGCGACCTCGGTGAGGGCGCCGGTCTCCGGGTCGAAGACGAATCCCCGGATGTGGTCGCGCAGCGGCAGCTCGGGCGCCGAGCGCAGGCGGGCAAGCTCGTGACGCAGTGCCACCTCGACATCCTCGAAGGCCCCCAGCCGCCATGTCGGCCGGGCTCCATCGCGCGCCAGCTCGCGGGCGAACTCGTCCTCGGAGGCGCCTCGCAGACCACAGCCGTGATGCATCACGACCACCACCTCCTCGGTTCCCAGCAGGCGCTGGGACACGCTGAGCGAGCGGATCGCATCCTCGGTCGCCAGGCCACCGGCGTTGCGGATGATGTGGGCATCGCCCCGTTGCAGCCCCAGCATCGGGAAGAGGTCGATCCTGGTGTCCATGCAGGCGAGCACGGCGACGCGCCGCCGCGGTTTCGGGCTGAGGCCCGGCGCGGCCAGCTCGTCGGCTCGCGTTGCGGCCTCGGCGAGCATCTCGTCTGCGTTGTGCTCTCCCATCAGTAGGTAGAGGCTACTGACGAGCGCGCTGCCTCGGCCCGCCGCGCCGCGGCTCCAGGGCAAGCCGGACGGCCTCGCTCTGCGCCTCGCCGGCGATCTCGAGCGGCTCGGTGCTCCGCTGGGCCCGAGCCAGCACGAAGGCGCCCTCCAGCGAGCAGAACATAGAGATGGCAAGCTCTCGCGCGGCCTTCGGCTCAAGACCCGATTCGCCAAGGCGTTCCGCGGCGGTCACGATCCAGCTCTCGAACACCTCCGAGCATGCCTGGCGCATCGGCTCGCTGGTGCTGGACACCTCCAGTGCGACGGTCGCGATCGGGCAGGCGTCGGCGTAGTCCGTTTCGCGCAGCGTCAGGGCGGCCCCGGCGAAGAAGTTGCGTGTCGCCTCCACCGGGTCGGCTCCGGGGGTGAAGAAGAGGCCGATCAGCTGCCCGTAGAGGGCGCCCGAGGAGCGGATCACTTCCTCGCCCAGCTGCTCCTTCCCGCCGGGGAAGAAGTGGTAGATCGACCCGAACGGCGCGCTGGCCTCCGCGACGATCTCTTTCACGCCGGTCCCGGCAAAGCCCTGGCGACGGAAGAGCTCAGCGCTCGCCTCGAGTATCCGCTCACGTGTGCCTGCGGCCATCGGCCGATGATACGCAGGACTAGAGCGATCGATCAAGTCCGTCGGTCCTACCGCGAGCGCTCGCGTCGCATAGAGTTCGCCTCATGGAGGCAGCGGGGAGGCAGGTTGTCATCACGGGAGCGGCCGGGGGGATCGGCCGGGCCCTGGCGCGCCGTTTCGCCGAGGAGTCACCGCGGGCCCTGGTGCTGGCCGACCGCGACCTTGCCGGTGCCGAGAAGATCGCCGAGCAGGTGGGCGGCCAGGCGGTGGAGCTCGACGCCGGCAGCGAGGCGAGCGTCAAGAGCCTGATCGAGACGGCGACCGGGGCCAACGGACCGGTCGACATCTTCATCTCCAACGCCGGGGTGCCCGGCGCGGGAGGCGGCCCCGAGGTCTCTGACGAGGTCTGGGACGAAGCCTGGCGCGTCAACGTGATGTCCCACGTGTGGGCGTCGAGGGCGCTGCTGCCCGAAATGCTCGAGCGCGGCGAGGGCTACCTGATCAACACGGCGTCGGCAGCCGGGCTGCTGACTCAGGTCTCCTCGCTGGTCTACAGCGTCACGAAGCACGCGGCGGTGTCGCTGGCCGAGTGGCTGTCGATCGAATACGCCGAACGGGGTGTGCGTGTCTCGTGCATCTGCCCGCAGGGCGTTCGCACGCCGATGCTCGAACTGGCCATGGAGGACGCCGCCGGCGCCGCGGCGCTCACGGCCGGTGGCCTGATCGAACCCGAGGATGTGGCCGACGCGGTGATCGCGGGGATCCGCGAGGAGCGGATGCTGATCCTGCCGCACGAGAACGTCGCCGGCTTCATGGCCTTCAAGGGCTCTGATCCCGAGCGCTGGCTGAAGGGCATGCGCAGGATCGTCCGGGAAGCCCGGGCCGAGCCGCAGGCTCCCTGAGCCGAGCCTCTCGGCAGAACGTGAGCCGGCCGCACCCCGAGGGGCACGGCCGACTCTGCACAACCCACCTCCATGTGCAACCTCCAGAGTGGCGCACAGTCGCACTCCTCCCCGCCGCCTTCGCGGCCCAGAGTCAGAATTAGGACCTGATCAGCCTGCGGGCAGCAGCTTGACCGAGGCGAGTCTCCGCCGGGATCTCTTCCCGATCAGGTCGAGACTCGCGGCGAGGCCGGCAGAACCGGCCTTCTTCAGGCGCTTGGAGGCCTGCCCGGTGAGCTTAAGGGAGAGGACCTTCCTGGCTCCCCGGCGCAGCGAGACGTTCGCGGTGGCGATGTCGCGCCCGCCTGATGTGAGCGTCAGCTTTCCTGTGCAGCCCGAGCCGAGGGTGCATTCCAAGCCGACCGCCGAGCGACCCGCCACGACCGACAGGTCGCGGGGGCCGTTGCCGATCTCGCTCACCCCCGAGGGCGCCTGGAGGCACAGGCGCGAGCCCACCACCACTGTTGCCGGCTGGGGGCCGCCTATGTGAGCGACCTGCCGCGGCGCACATGAGGCGGCTTTGGAGACTGTGTATTCAGGACTCGTGAGGGTCGCCGTCGTGGGAGAGGCCACCGGGCCGTCCTTGGCCGAGACGGTGCAATGCAGGTGGGCACCCAGATCGGCGGCGGTGAGGTTGTAGACGAGCTGGAACGAGCGGGGAGGAGTCGCGCCGGAGTTCACCTGGTAGGCGACGTAGCCCTGCCCTGCGGCGAAGCGGTCCGGCTTGCCGAGCGAGCCTGGGAAGAGTCGCGGCCAGAGCTCGCCCCGGGTGAATGCCTGAGAGCCGAAGCCGGCGACGATGTTCCCGGCGAAGGGAGAGCCGGGCACGGCCCCGTCGATCCCGTCGCTGGGAATGGTCAGGCTGCTCAGTTCCTGGCTCGCGATGGGCACCGCTCCGGCGGCCGTGGTGCGCACCAGAGTGACGGTCACCGAGTGGGCCTCGGCGAGCTGCTCCACGGCGGCGATGGCCGAGGTCCCGGCGATGCTCGTCCAGGGAGCGGAGATACAGCGAACCTGGCTGGCGGTCATCCAGCTGCCCGCCTGCTGGTAGGTGCGGGTGACGGGGGTCCGGGGGGCCGCGCCGTCCTGCATGCAGACGGGGCTCGAGCAGCGCTGGGAGGCGAGGCCGATCGACCAGTAGGGCTGGGGCGGCTGCTCGTGCACCGTGGCCGCCGCGCTGGTCACGCTCGCCGTGCCTCCTTCGGCGGTGACGGCGCTCTGGCGGCAGGAGAGCCGGCGCCCGTCATAGATTCTTGGTGCGACGTAGGTGGCGGCCGTCGCACCGGAGATCGGGAGCCCGTCGATCAGCCACTGGGTGCTCACCGTCGAGGGGGTCCAGTTCAGTCCGGCGCAGGTCGACCTGGCGGCCGAGAAGGCGGCTGCAGGGGAGATCGCCAGCGTGCCTGTGGCGCTCGGCGGTGTGGGTGGCGGAGTTTGGGCGATCGTGAACTTGAACTTGAACGAGGGCAGTGGTTGTTTCGCCTCGTTTTCGGCGTTCAGTTCGACTTCGGTTTCGCCGGCCGCGGTGGGCGTTCCGACTATCTCCCAGAGGGTCTCGGACCCTTCGACGTCGACGAGTTTGAGGCCCGGCGGGAGCGGGCTGGCAGTGAGGTTCACGAGTTCGACCCCGGTGATGAAGACTTCGACGGGCTGCCCGACGGTCCCGAACCTCGGGCCGGGATCGTGCATCCCGGCGACCGTGAACGTGAATTGCACCGGCGCGAGGGCTTCGCCTTTTTCGTTCTGGCCCTGCAGTTCGACCGTGTTCACGGTCGGCTGGTTGGGCGTGCCGTGAATTTCCCATTCGGTTTCAGAGGTGCCCACGTCGGTGAGTTCGAGGCCGGGAGGAAGGGGTTTCGCCGCGGTCAGCGCCTTCATGCCGACGCCTTTGACGATCAGGGGGATCACGGGCGTTCCGGCGATCGCCTTCTGCGGGCCTGGGTTTTCGATCCCGTCGATCGTCCAGTTGAATTTGACTTCGGCTGGCGGCCCGTGGCCGGGGTTTTCGGCGACGAGCGCCACGGCAGCGGCGGGTGTGACAGCCGTCGGTTCGCCGACGATCTTCCATTCGGATGTCGTGACTTCTTCGGCTTTCAGCCCGGCGGGCAGCCCTTTGGCTTCGAATTTCACGAGTTCTTTGCCGGTGATCGGCAGCAAGACTTTCGCGCCGAGCACCGTCGTCTGGTCGCCCGGCGTCGTTTCGATCACCGCGGGTTCTTCCCCTGCGAGGAGAGGTTGGACGCCCGACGGCCCTGCCGGGCGTCCCTGAGCCACCGCAGCTGCCCACAGGGCTGCGAGCAGGATCAGCCCGGCGAGCAGGCGTCGAAGGCTTCTGTTCGAGGAGCTCACGCCGCGATTCTCCCCTATATCGCCCTGCGGACCCGCCGGTAGAACAGCCCAGCGCCGCGGCGGGGCCGCCTAGGCCCGGGCGCCGACCGACTTGGCTTTCGCCTTTGCCTTCGGTTTGGCCTTTGCCTTGGCCTTGGTTTTGGCTTTGGCCTTCGCCTTGCGGGGCGCCGAGGGCGGGTCGGCGATCGCCATCAGGTCGGCCATGCCCCGTTCGATGCCTGTCGTCAGGACGTCGATGTCGGGGGCGCCGTCGTAGTCGCCGGTGACGCCGAAGTAGAGGCCTCCGTCGTAGGAGAAGATGCCCACGACGATCCTGATCGAGCCGACGACCGGGATGAAGGGGTAGGACTCGAGCATCCGCCGTCCCAGGGTCTGGACCGGCTGCTGGGGGCCGGGGACGTTGGTCGTGGCCGTGTGCATGTTCAGCCGGGGCGAGGCCGTAACGAGGCGGCTGCCCATTGCCAGCAGCAGCGGCGGAGCGAAGCCCGACATCGATGAGAGGACGTCGCCGGCGACTGCCTGCTTGGACTCCTTGATGCCGTCCATTTCCGAGCGGATCGAGTCGAGCCGGGCGGCCGGGTCGTCCATGCCGATGGGCAGCCTGGCGAAGACGGCCGAGACGCGATTGTTGTAGACGCCCTTCTCACCCTTGTGGCGCACCGAGACCGGAACCATCGTCCGGACGACCGCATCCGGTGCGACATCCTCGCCGCGGGACTCCAGCAGTTCGCGGAAGCCGTTGGTGATCACGGCAAGTACCACGTCGTTGACCGTGCCACCCAGGGCTGAGCGGACCGTCTTCACGTCGGTCAGGCGGACGTCGGCCCAGGTCCAGCGCCGGTGCGGGCCGATCTGCCCGGTCAGCGAGTTGGAGGCCACGGGGCGCATGCGGGGGCTGGCGGCGGCGGCGGCACGGCCGAACTCGCTCAGCGAGCGGAATGATTCCCGTGGGGCCGCCATGGCCCGCTGCAGCGAGTGGAGCTGTCCGCCGGGCGTCAGGCGGTGGGCCAGCGTGCGGAGGAAGATCTCAATGCTCGAGGGCTCCGGCGGGGCGGACCACTCGCGCTTGGCGTTGGCCGAGTTGGCGGCTGTGGTGTCGGAGAACATGACCGACATCAGATCGGTCGCGGCCACCCCGTCGACCATGCAGTGGTGCACCTTGGAGAGCAGTGCCCAGCGCCCGTCGGCCAGGCCCTCCACCGACCAGAGCTCCCAGAGCGGCTTGTTGCGGTCGAGATGCTGAGAGAAGATTCTCCCCGACATCTGGCGCAGCTCCTCCACCCCGCCGGGGGCGGGGATGGCGGTGTGGCGGACGTGGTAGTCCAGGCTGAAGTGAGGGTCGTCGATCCAGACGGGCGAGCCGACCGCCAGGGGGACGGAGCGGACCTTCTGCCGGTAGCGGGGCACCAGGTCCAGCTTGCCGGCGACCATCGCCTTGAGGTCCTCGAAGGCCGGCGGGGGTCCCTCAAACAGGCTGACCCCCCCGATGTGCATCGGCGTGACGTCGTTCTCTATATGGATGAAGGAGGAGTCAATTGGACTCATCCACTCCATGCGGCCTCCCGATTGCGATCGAGCATCTCTTCGAGAACGCGGTAGACGGCCGGGTGGACCGACATCCCGCAGTGGCTGGAGGAGACCTCGATGTTGCGCGAATGGGGATCCAGGCAGGCGTTCCAGTCGACGATGCCGTCGCTGCGCGAGAAGATCGAGATCGCCTCGATGTGCGAGGCCAGCGGCGCATCGAGGTCGGCCCAGTGCTCCTCACAGCACTCGCCGTCGGCGCAGTCGGTCGAGAAGATCCGCCTGATTCCCAGATCACCCAGGCTCGCCATCATCCGTACGGTCCGCAGCACCCCTGGCGAGACGGCAAGCGGATCGACCACCGGCGAGCCCAGCATCACCAGTGCCGCCACGCTGTCCGGCTCGCGGACGGCCAGCGAGCGGGCCAGCGCCCCGCCGCGGCTCTGCCCGATCAGGACCACCGGTTCTTCGCGGCGCTCAGCCTGCTCGCGGACCTTCACCTGCAGGCGGCTGACGATCTCCTCGGCACAGCCGGCGTTGAGCCGCAGGCCGCTCATCGAGACTCGGTGGCCGCGGCTCCGCAGCCAGGCGCGCATGATCGTCAGGGAGCTGTCACCGGCCATGAAGCCGGGAATCAGAAGGACGGGCTGCGCGTCACGGTGGGGCCGGCGGAGTGCCTGGCCCGAGAGGGCCTGCCCGGCCAGCAGGCGGGCCAGCTCGCCTCCGTAGCGCAGCTCTCCCCACAGGGGCGCCACGGGCGGCGCCACGATGTCTTCCCTCGTAGCCATCGTCACTAAATCATAGGCCCTCGGGGGCCCAAAAGCCAGAGCCGCGCCGAATCGCCGCCCGGCTGAGCGGGCCTTCGGTATAAACACCCCATACACCGGGCGGAGTGGGAGCGGCCCGGCCATCGGCCCGCCCGGAGGGCGAGCCCGGCACCAGGAGGCAGGCATGACGCTCAGCTCGAGGATCGCGGCAACCCTGGCGATCTCAATCACGGCAATCGCGGCTCTGGGAGCCTCTCTGGCGGGCGCCTACCCGGTCTCCCGCCATCTCCCGCGGGTCCCCCTGCGCCGCGCCAGCGCTCCCACGACGGCCGAATGCGAGGCCGAATACGAAATCGCCTGTTACGGGCCGGTCCAGCTCGAGAAGGCCTACAACCTCCCCGAGCTATACGCCCAGGGGAACGAAGGACAGGGCAGGACGATCGTGATCGTCGACTCGTTCGGCTCCCCCACGGCGGAAAAGGACCTGACCAAGTTCGACAAGATCTTCAAGCTGCCGGCTCCCCCCTCCTTCCAGGTCATCCAGCCCGCCGGGGCCGTGCGGCCGTTTGAAAAGGACAACGTCGAAATGGCCGGCTGGGCCTTTGAGACGGACCTGGACATCGAGTACTCGCACGCCATCGCGCCGAAGGCCAACATCCTGCTGGTCGAGACGCCCGAAGAAGAGACCGAGGGCGTCACGGGCTTCCCGCAGATCGTGGCGGCCGAGAACTACGTGATCGAACACCACCTCGGCGATGTCATCTCACAGAGCTTCGGCGCGACCGAGGAAACATTCCCCTCGAAGGCCTCTCTGCTTTCGCTGCGCTCGGCCTTCGAAAACGCCGCGGCCAACAACGTGACGGTCCTCGGCGCGTCAGGTGACGAAGGCTCGGCCAACGTCAACCTGAACGAAGAATTCTACAAACACCCCGCCAACTCATGGCCCTCCTCGGACCCGCTGGTGACGTCTGTCGGAGGCACTCAGCTGCACCTCAACGAAGCCGGTGAACGGACCGCTCCGGACAGCGTCTGGAACGACATCCCGATCGGCATCGACGCGGCCGGCGGGGGCGGACCGTCGCATGTCTTCGAACTCCCCGAATTCCAGAAACTCCTCAAGACGCACTCGGGAAACCACCGGGCCACACCGGACATCAGCATGAGCGGAGCCGTCGACGGCGGCGTCCTGGTGCTGACGGGCTACAAGACGAACGTCCCCGGTGAACCGCCGCCGAACACGCTCTCGATCGTCGGCGGGACGAGCGAGTCGACGCCCCTCTTCTCGGGCATCGTGGCGCTTGCCGACCAGATCGCCGGGCACTCCCTGGGTGACATCAACCCGGCTCTCTACGCCCTCGAGTCGAACCCCTTCAGCGGGATCGTCGACGTGACCGAAGGCGACAACACCTTCACCGTCCTGGGCGAAGAAGGGGAATCGCTGTTCACCGTCAGGGGCTTCAAGGCGAAAAAGGGCTACGACATGGCCAGCGGGCTGGGGACCGTCAACGGCTACGTCTTCGCCCACGCCCTGGCGGGGAAGTAGGGCCGGCGCTCCGCGACTCAGGCGGCGCCGGGGAGCGTCGCCGGGTCGTGCGAGCAGAACAGCCTGACCTCATCGCCATGGAAGGCCGCCAGCTCGCGCAGTCGCTCGAGGTTCTGCTTGCGGGTAGCCCCGTCGATCACCGTCAGGGCCTCGAAGGCACGCAGCCCCGGCGGGCAGCTCGGCGGCTCCTGCACCTCGCTCTGGCGGAAGTAGGCATCGCCGCAGTGCAGCATCCAGCCGTCACCGTCGCGGACGGCGACGCCCGTGTGCCCGCGGGTATGGCCCGGTAGGGGGATCATCAGGATCTCTGCATCCGAGCCGGGCAGGATGCGGACCGACTCGAATCCGAACCACTCGTCTCCGCCCGGCTCGTGCTCGACCCAGAAGGGATCGTGGGCCCAGTGGGCGCCGATGTAGCGGGTGCGCTCGCGCAGCGTAGGGTTGAGAGCGGCTGAGAGCTCGCGGCCCAGCAGGTGCACCTCGGCCTCGGGGAAGTCCGGCAGGCCCCCCGAGTGGTCCAGGTCGAGGTGGGTCGTGATGATGTGGCGGACATCGCTCGGCTGGAAACCCCGGGCCAGGATCTGGGCGTGTGCCGTCTCGGAGGCGATCAGCTGGGGACGGACAAGCGCTCTGAATGGTTGCCCCAGCTGGCGGGGCTTGCGAATGTCACCGGAACCGTAACCCGTGTCGATCAGGACCAGTCCCTCGGCCCCCTCGATCAGCAGGCAGTGACAGACGAGCCTTGTCGTCTCGAGCCAGCCGCCCTCGCCGGCCAGCATGCGGGCTCCGTGGGGGCACATGGTGCCGCAGTTCAGGTGGTGAATGGCGCGTGGAGAGGTGTTCATGGCGAACACCCTACGCGCCCCCGGGCGCGGGGGTTGCTCAGGTGCCCGGGCAGGCCGTATCAGCCACACCGGTAGCATCCGCTCGCATGGAGATCGGGGTTCGCTGCGGGGAGCGCTTCATGACCTATCCGGAAGTTTTCGGAGGGGCCCTCAGGGCCACCCGCGGACTATCGGAGCTGGGCGTCGGGGCAGGTGACCGGGTGGCGCTGCTGCTGCGCAACTCGATCGAGTTCCTCGAGGCCTCGATCGCCACCGTCCCACTGGGGGCGAATGCCGTCCCGATCAACTGGCACTGGCGGGGCGAGGAGATCGCCCACGTCCTCACCGACAGCGAGGCCAAGGTCCTGGTCCTCCACGGCGACCTCTGGCCGGCCATCGCCCAGAGCGTCCCGGAGGGGCTGAGGCTTGTCGTCGTGGCACCCGAGGACGGCTCCCCCGTCCCGGCCGGGATCCCCGAGGACGCGCTGGACTGGTCGGACTGGATGACCGACCTGGCCCCCTGGGAGCAGCCGCCCGAGACGGCTCCGATAAGCATCATCTACACCTCCGGCACGACCGGGAAGCCCAAGGGCGTCGTGCGGAGCCCCTCGAGCGACGAGCAGCGCGAGCAGACACAGGCGATGCTTGGGCACATCTTCCAGCTGGGCGAGGGCGAGCGCACCGTCATCCCCGCGCCGATGTACCACACGGCCCCCAACGTCTACGCCCTGGCCTCGGCAATCCGCGGCATGGACATGACGATCATGAAGAGCTTCGACGCCGAGGAGTTCCTGCGAATCGTCCAGGAGCATCAGGTAAGCGTCGTGCAGATGGTGCCGACCATGTTCGTCCGCATGCTGGGCCTGCCCCCGGAGGTCAGGGAGCGCTACGACCTCTCCTCGCTGCGCTGGGTGGTCCACGCCGCGGCGCCATGCCCGCCGGATGTCAAGCGGGAGATCATCGGCTGGCTGGGGCCGATCGTGTCCGAGTACTACGGCAGCACCGAGACGGGGCCTGTCGTCTACTGCACCAGCGAGGAGTGGCTTGCTCATCCGGGGACCGTGGGACGCCCGATCGAGCAGGCCCAGGTGAAGATCTTCGACCCCGAGGGGAAACTCCTCGGCCCGGGCGAGTCGGGCGAGGTGTTCGTCTGGCTTGACGTCTGGCCCGACTTCACCTACGCCGGCGATGAGCAGAAGCGCCGCTCGGTCGAACGCGACGGCCTGGTCAGCTGCGGCGACATCGGCTACCTCGACGAGGACGGTTTCCTCTATTTGAACGACCGACGCTCGGACATGGTCATCAGCGGCGGGGTGAACATCTACCCGGCCGAGATCGAGGCCTGCCTGCAGGGTCTCGAGGGCATCCGCGACTGCGCCGTCTTCGGAATCCCCGACGACGAATTCGGGGAGGTCCTCGCGGCACACGTCGAACTCGACGAGGGCGCCACCCTGGAGGCCGATGAGATCCGCGACCACGTGAAAACCCACCTGGCCGGCTACAAGACCCCACGGGTGATCGAGTTCAGTGACTCCCTCCCCCGCGAGGACTCGGGAAAGATCTTCAAGCGCCGCCTGCGCGAGCCCTACTGGGCCGGGCGGGAGAAGGCGATCTAGCCCCGTTTTCCAGCAGTCACTCGTACATACGTCGAATTCTCACAATCGGACTCGCTCCTCCCCTACATTCCACCCTCGCTTCAAATCACTGAAAGGGCTAACCCGTCGCGAGACGGGGGCGCAAAGTCAGAGGTCTCCCCCGGGAGATAGCTCGACCGCCAGGCAAGCAAGCCAGGGAGGTCGGGCAATGAGGACAGCTCAGAACGGGGGCAGCAAGGGAGGGCTTGGGAGAGCCGGGGGGCGCGAGGCCGGCTTCTCGCTGATCGAGCTGCTGGTGGTGATCCTGATCATCGGCGTGCTCGCCGCGATCGCGATCCCGAGCTTCGTCGGGCAGAAGGACAAGGCGACCGACGCGCAGGCCAAGGAGCTCGCACGGACGGCCCAGACGACCGCCGAGGCGATCGCCACGGACCACAACGGCCACTACAACAACGTGACCGTCGAAGAACTGAAGAAAGACGAACCTTCGATCCCGGTGGCCGTCTCGAGCACGGAGGCATACCTCAGCAGCACGACCCACGCCAGCGACGAATTCTCGGTCACCGTGACCGCGGCGGACGGCGGCGAATTCACAATCTCGCGCGACGCCGGCGGGACGATCACCCGCCAGTGCGCCAGCGCGGCCGGGAAGAAGAGCTGCGCGGGGAACGAAACATCGACTTGGTGATGGAGACCTGAGCGGGGTTGAGGGACCCTGCTCCATTCGGGAAACGAGCAGGCCGCCTGTGGCCGATTGGGGGATCGGCCACGGCGGTTACAGGGGGGCGGCCTGCTCGGCGCCCGGAGGCGGATGGGACGTAGACTCCGCCGATGCCCGCAGAGAGAATGGTGAGCGTCAACGGCGTCGAGCTGCACCTGCTGGAAGAGGGAGAGGGCCCCTTGGTGGTGCTCTGCCACGGCTTCCCCGAGCTGGCCTGGTCCTGGCGCCACCAGATCCCGGCGCTGGCGGCGGCCGGCTACCGGGTCATCGCCCCCGACATGAGGGGCTTCGGCGGCAGCTCCGTTCCGCCGGAGATCGAGGACTACGACATCCTGACCCTCTGCGGCGACATGGCCGCCCTGCTGGACGAGGAGGGCGAGGAGCAGGCGATCTTCATGGGCCATGACTGGGGCTCGTTCGTGGTCTGGGCGCTGGCTGCCTATCACCCCGAGCGGGTCAGGGCGGTGGCGGGGCTGAGCGTCCCCTTCATCCCACGCGCCCCAGCCCCTCCGATCCCGATCATGCGCCGCCACATCGGCGAGGACTTCTACATCGTCTGGTTCCAGCAGCCCGGTGTGGCCGACGAGGCACTCTCGCGAGACGTGCGCAGGACGCTTACGACCTCCCGGCAGTGGACCGCCTCATGGGCCGAGGAGGAGGGCGCCAACCCGCGCCGGCCCGACTGGCTTGCCGAGGAGGACCTGCAGGTCTACATCGACGCCTTCGAGAAGACGGGCTTCACGGGCGGGCTGAACTGGTACCGCAACATGGACCGCAACTGGGAGCTGACGGAGCCCTTCAAGGACCGGCGGATCGAACAGCCGGCGCTCTTCCTGACGGGCGAGCTGGACCTTGTCAGGAACTTCATGCCGGCCGAGGCGATGAACGGATGGGTCACCGACCTGCGCCGCCAGGTGATCGTCCCGGGAGCGGGCCACTGGGTCCAGCAGCAGGCGCCCGAGGCGGTCAACGCGGCCCTGCTCGAGTTCCTCGGCGAACTCTGAGCGTCTGCGGGCGGAGCGCGCGAGCGGGGGAGCCTCTCACCCGATTCCCATACAGGTCTAACGCTGTTCTTAGCGGAGCCGTCGATGCTGACGGTGCCGCGGGAGTGCGGATCGTCCTCCCGGGCTCCACGACCCAAGGAGAACCAATGCCCCGCAGTAGAAGGACCGTGACGATCGGCATCGCCGTCGTCTGCGCCATGGTGGGTGCAGCTGCCGGAATCGCCCAGAGCTCGGCCGCGAGCAAATCTCCCAAGGCCGCCAAATCCACCACCAGGCATTCGACCCACGGAGGCTTCCCCGGTGGCTTCGGCCACGGCGGCCCTGGAGGTCCGGGCGGCCACGGGATGGCAGTCCACTCAACCGAGGTCGTCCTGAACAAAGCCGGAACGGCCTTCATCACCGAGACAGAGGACTCGGGGACGGTCACTGCGGTCGACTCATCGGCCGGCACCATCACCGTCAAGGAGGGCACCAGCTCGGTGACCTATGCGACCCCCACCATCACCATCCCGTCGGGGGCGACCGTGACGCTCGACGGGAAAACCAGCACGCTGGACAAGCTCACGAGCGGCGCACACGTCTCGATCCGCTCCTCCTCGGAGGGCACCGAGGTGTTCGCCATCGACTCGTCCTTCACCCCTCCGGCCCACGTTGAGGGAGGCCCCGGCGGCCCGCCCTCGGGCGCCCCGGGCGCCCCGGGCAGCTGGGGCTAGACGGCCCGAGCCTCACCCGCCTCGCGGGCCGTGGCGTGGACCACGGCCCGCGAATGCGGTGACCTTCGACCCAGGAGGGAGCGGGAGCGCCCACAGAACCGCCCCGGCCACAGCGATCGCCAGGTACATCACCGCAGCGACCGCCGGGCACTGAGCCCACGCGGGTACGCGAGCACGGGGGGTGTTGTGAACAAGACAACAACCACCAGTTCAGGTTGCCATTCCCCTGACCATTGGACGTTGGCTAACTGATCCAAATGCCGAAACGGCAATTGGACATCTGCCCATGACCGCTTCACGGCAGGTGTAGAGTCGCCCTGTGGAGGGGACTGCAATCGAGGCGCCCGTCGTAGTCGCGCCGGAGGGTGCGATCGATCCGGGAGCGATCATCCGCCGGGCCGGCCCGCGACTGGTCCGGGACGGCTTCGGACCGCTGCTGACCTTCTTCATCGGCTGGAAGCTGATCGGCCTGGGGGCGGGCATCGCCATGGCCCTCCTGTTCGGGATCACGATCTTCCTCCACGAGCGCCGCCAGGACCGCCCGGCGGCACTGGTCCGGATCTCACTGCTGCTGGTCTGCCTGCGGGCCGTGGTGGGTCTCAGCTCGGGGAGCGCCTCGGTCTACCTGGCGCAGGAGATCGGCATCGACGTCCTGCTCTCGTCTGCTGTCCTGGGCTCGCTGGCCGCCGGCAAACCGATCTCTGCCTGGATCGCCTCGGACGTCTACCCGTTCACGGATGAGATGAAGGAATCGGAGACCTTCAGGCACGTGATGCGAACGGTCACCCTCGTCTGGGGCTGTTACTTCGTGCTCCGCGGCGCCGTCCGGCTGATCGCACTGCTGACACTGAGCACCGACAGCTACGTCCTGGTCGTGGCGCTGAGCGACGCGCCCTTCCTGCTGGCCCTGCTGGTCTGGTCGGTTCACTACACGACCTCCCACTTCAAGAACTCCGAGCAGTGGGGCGGCCTGTTCGCCGAAATGCAGGCGGCCGGCCAGCCGGTCCCTGTCGAGTGACGAGCGGCCCGGCGGGATGTCCTGGGGGAACATCGAAGCGGTCTCCTCCCTGCTGACGGCAACCGACCGCCAGGCGGGAAGGATGTGGGCTGACCCGGAGATCGAATGGGTCATCGCCGCCGAGCATCCCGAGTCGAGGACGCTGAAGGGCTACGAGGCGATCGAGGATTATCTGAATGAGTGGGAATCCACCCTTCCGGGCATGCGCTTCGTTCCCGAGGAGGTACTCGACGCGGGCGAGCGGATCCTGGCCATCGGCTCGGTCAGCGGGACCGGGGCGGGCAGCGGCGCCGGCGTGGAGGTCCCGATCGCCTTTCTGTGCAGCCTCTCGGGCGCGAAGGTGATACGGGTCGAGGAGTACCTGGACCCCAAGCAGGCGCTTCGCCAGGCGGGACTTGCGTAACGGATCCACCCGCAGCGGTACTGACCAGTCGACACCAATGTGAACAGCGAAAGGGAAAAGACCACAGATGCCGATACCCCAGTCGATCGCCGCCTTCATCGAGGCCCAGGCGAAGAACGCGCCGGGCTCCTACGACGACCTGCGGGTTGTCATCTTCAACGGGACGACCAAGCGCTCCCCCGAGCCGAGCCACACCGACGGCCTGCTGGCCATCCCCAAGGGCATCTTCGGGACGCTTGGGGTCCGCTGCGACGAGGTCAGGACGGTCGATCAGACGATCCCCCCGGGTCTCTGGCCGGACATGCGCGAACACGGCTACGAGGCGGATGACTTCCCCGAGATCTACCGCTCCCTGGTCGAGCCGGCCGACATCATCCTGATGGCCGGGCCGATCTGGCTGGGCGATCAGAGCTCGCAGACCCGGGTGATCATCGAGCGCCTCTACGCCTACTCGAGCGAGGTCAACCAGAAGGGCCAGTGGTCCTACTACGGCAAGGTCGGGGGCGTCCTGACGACAGGCAACGAGGACGGCGGCAAGCACGTCGGCGCTCAGGTCCTCTATGCCCTTCAGCACATCGGCCTGAGCATCCCGCCTCAGTCCGACACCTACTGGAACGGCGAGGCCGGTCCGGGCCCCTCCTACCTGGACCTCGAGGGCGGCGGCGAGCACAACGCCTGGACCACCCGCAACACGGTCTTCATGACCTGGAACATGCTCCAGCTGGCAAGGATCCTCAAGGACGCCGGCGGCTTCCCGGCCTACGGCAACTCGACCAAGGACTGGGACCTCGAGCACCCGGAGCACCCCAACCCCGAGTACCGGGGAGGCAGCGCCGCGTAACGGAAAGGGGTCTCCCAGAGACATATATGCAGAGCCGGCTATCCCCTCCGGCGCCACCCCCACCACGAGCGAGGAACGAGATGCGCTTCAGGACCCGCCAGTCACCCACCTCCCTGACCCCCAGCCCCGAGCCGGTCCCGGCGCTCCCCGGAAACGGTCCCGCCGGCGCCGAGCGTGCGACCTTCGCGGCCGGCTGCTTCTGGGGTGTCGAGGCGGGCTTCCGTGAGATCGAGGGCGTCCTCGAGACGGCCGTCGGCTACACCGGCGGGGTCACGACGAACCCGACCTACCGCGAAGTCTGCGGCCGGCCCACCGGTCACGCCGAGGCGGTCGAGGTGTGGTTCGACCCATCCCAGCTCACCTACGAGGACCTGCTGAACCATTTCTGGCAGGCCCACAACCCGACCACCCGCAACCGGCAGGGCGTGGACATCGGCAGCCAGTACCGCTCGGCGATCTTCACCCACTCGCCGGAGCAGCAGGCGGCGGCGGTGGCCTCACGGGACGGCGAGCAGTCCAGGCGCCGCCGGGAGATCGTGACCGAGATCGTTCCGGCGACCCGCTTCTACCGGGCCGAGGAGTACCACCAGCGTTACTTCGAGAAGAGCGGCCGGAGCTCGTGCGCCCTGACCGTCGCCCAGCCTGCCGGCGAAGCGGTGGAAGCCGCCTGAGCGCTGCCTGTCAGCTGCGGGGCGAGAGCGTCGAGAGGGCCGCGTAGAGCTCGCGGGCCGACGCCTCGCCCCACTCCAGGCTGTGCAGCGAGTAGGACTCGTCGGGCGCGTGGATCTGATCCTCGGCAAGGGCGAAGCCACTGACGATGACGGGGTATCCCCGGGCGGCCATCTCGGCGACGATGGGGATGCTCCCGCCGGAGCGCATGAAGACGGGCTCGGCACCGCAGGCCCGGCGCAGGGCCTGCGCGGCGAGCTGCAGGGCGGGCTGCTCAGGACGGACCAGAGCCGGGTCGGCCAGGGTGACGTCCGTCTCCTCGAGCTCGGCCCCCTCGGGGAGGGCGGCTCGGAGCAGGCCGACGAGGACGCCGTGCATCCGTTCGGCGTCCTGTCCGGGAGCAAGGCGCATCGACAGCGTCGCCCGCGCCTCGCCGGGAACGATCGTCCGGGCCTCCCCTCCTGAGATCTCGTTCACATCAAGCGATGCGTCGGCGCCGTTGCGCAGGTAGTACTCGGCCCCCGCGCCGGGGTGGACGGGCCGACCCGAGACCTCAGCGATCACATCATCACCCGGGGGGAGGCGCTCCCAGGATTCGAGCTCGGCCGCCGACGGGGGGCTGATCCCCTGGCGCAGCTCCTCGCGGAGCCTGCCGTCCGGGCCTGGAAGCACCTGAGCCAGGAGTCCATGAAGGACGTGCAGGGCGTTCAGGACGCTGCCGCCGTAGATGCCCGAGTGAAGGTTGCGAGGGGCCGTCCGGACGGTGAGTCCCATCATCACGACGCCACGGAGACCGACCGTGATGGCCGGCGTCCGGGCGTCGGGGCCGCCCGAGTCAAAGACGATCGCCGCGTCGGCGCCACGCGCATCGGCGCGAATCCATTTGGACACCACTCCACCGCCTGTCTCCTCCTCCCCCTCGAGGAGGACCCTGACGTTGACCGGCAGCTCCCCCGCGGAGGCCATGGCGCAGGCGACGTGCAGCAGCGGCAGGAAGTTCCCCTTGTCGTCGGCTGCTCCCCGGCAGTAGATGCGCCCGTTGCGGATCGTCGGCTCGAAGGGCGGCGAGCTCCAGAGCTCGGCCGGCCCGGGACCCTGAACGTCGTAGTGGCCATAGATGAGGATCGTCGGGGCGTCCGGAACGCTCGCCCGGAGCTCGCCCACGACCAGCGGGTTGCCCTCGCCGTAGCTCAGGAGCTCTCCCTCACCGCCGGCCGCCCTGACCCGGTCGATGACCCACATGGCGGCCGCCTCGAGATCCTGGGGTCTGCCACCGCCGGTGGATATCGAGGGGATCCGCAGCCAGTCGGTCAGGTCCTCCAGCAGCTTTGGGTCCATGGACGGGACCCTAGCGAGGGCCGAACACGAGGGAAGTGCCTCCGACGGCGCCAGGCGGTTGGCCTCTGGGTGCCCCTGTCTGCTACTTGACGATCGTGAACGTCAAGGTCTTCGGAGCCGACGCCTTGCGTTCGTCGTTGACCGCGACGATTTCGAGCGTATAACGGCCGGGGCGCAGCTTTCTCGATGCCGAGACACGCCCTGCGAAGCGCACGCTGTTCGTGCCCGCGTGTGCGGCGAACACAAACTTGCCGGCGATGTTCACGCGCGAGCATCTCGGCTTGTGGCGGTTGCCCTGCGTCTGCGCCACACACTTTCCATTGACCTTCCGGCCGGTCGCCTTCGCCTTGAAGGCGAGTGTCACGGTCGCAGGCTGATCGAGGGTGAACCCGAAGGTCGTGCCCGTCGGAACACGTTTCTTTACGGTGCTGACCCGCGCAGGCGCGTTGCTCTCGCGCCATGAACTCGCCGACTCCTTTACGCCGCCGATCACCGGCGCTGATTTCGGTGGGGGTTTCGGACCTGGTGCGGGCGGGCCGGTGGAGGGCAGCGCGTAGCTGATCTGGATCTCCGCCGCAGTACTCAGCGAGACGATTTCGACGTTGCCGCCGGCGGGCGCGAGCGAGGAGCCTCCGCCGCCACCACCACCGGCGTCGCTGATGCAGCCGCCGCCACCCCCGCCGCCGTATACGCCGCCGCCGCCACCACCACCGACCGTTTCGCCTGTGCCGCCTTCACCGCCGACCCCGAGAGTGCCCGGCGAACCCGTCGCGAGAGAGCCCGTGCCACCGAAGCCACCCGCGTTCGCTTTACCAGCGAGGCCGCCTTCGCATGTGACTTCGCTGTCGGACGTCCCGGGGCTTCCCGCCGCACCACCGTTACCGGCCACCGACACGCCGGGGCCGCCGCCCCCACCGCCACCACCCGCGACCACCAGGCGATGTTCAAGCGTCCCGCCAACCGCCCGCGGCACAGTCCGCACATCCGACGCACCACCACCACCGGCTCCGGCCGCTGCAGCCGCTCCGCCGTTGAAACCGGCGCCGCCCAAGCTCCTGCCGTTGCCGGCGACCTCGAGGTACAGCGTCTGCCCCGGCGTGACCGTAAGAGTTCCACTCACCTGCGCCGCCGCACCACCAACGCCGCTGCTCGACCCGCCGCGCCCGCCGACCGCGAGGACGTGCACGCTGGTGACCCCTGCGGGCACGACGAACGTCTGCTCGCCGCCCGTGAACCCAAATTGCTGCGGCGGGGCGTAGCTGATCTGCACCTGGGGCGGGACCGTCCCGCTCGCCAGTGCGATGTTGCCGCCGGCGGGCGCGAGCGAGGAGCCTCCGCCGCCACCACCACCGGCGTCGCTGATGCAGCCGCCGCCACCCCCGCCGCCGTATACGCCGCCGCCGCCACCACCACCGACCGTTTCGCCTGTGCCGCCTTCACCGCCGACCCCGAGAGTGCCCGGCGAACCCGTCGCGAGAGAGCCCGTGCCACCGAAGCCACCCGCGTTCGCTTTACCAGCGAGGCCGCCTTCGCATGTGACTTCGCTGTCGGACGTCCCGGGGCTTCCCGCCGCACCACCGTTACCGGCCACCGACACGCCGGGGCCGCCGCCCCCACCGCCACCACCCGCGACCACCAGGCGATGTTCAAGCGTCCCGCCAACCGCCCGCGGCACAGTCCGCACATCCGACGCACCACCACCACCGCCCGAACCGTTGCCACCGCCGTTGAACCCTCCGGTCGCTCCGGCGCCGCCACCGCCGACCTCGATATACAGGGTTTCGCCGGGGGAGACTTCGATGTCGCCTTCGACCTGAGCTCCGACGCCGCCGGTACCGGAGCTGGCCGCTCCTTTCGCACCGACCGCGAGCACGTGAACGCTGTAAACGCCCGCCGGCACGCTGAATGTCTGCTCCGCGGCCGTGTAGGAGAAGCTCAGCGTGTTCGCTGCGGCCGGCGCGCTCAGCACCAGCAGACCCAGCGCCGCGCCGAGTGCGGTCTTAGCGGCGCCTCTGACGGCGCGATGTCGCGGACGCGACCGTGTGGCGGTACAGCCTCCCAAGACACCGATCACCATCGCACCTGCGGCGGACGAGCTCAAGCAAAGCGGACGAAGCTTCGACTGCGCTTC
>CAZFGJ010000034.1:0-21430 GCA_964518445.1 uncultured Solirubrobacteraceae bacterium | reverse complement strand
CGCGGCCGATCCCAGCTGCTCCTCGATGCGCAGCAGCTGGTTGTACTTGGCCAACCGGTCCGAGCGCGACGGGGCACCCGTCTTGATCTGCCCGCAGCCCGTTGCCACGGCGAGGTCGGCGATCGTCACGTCCTCGGTCTCGCCGGAGCGGTGGCTCATGACGGCCGTGTAGCCGGCCGCTCGAGCCATCTCGACCGCTTCAAGGGTCTCCGTCAGCGTCCCGATCTGGTTGACCTTGATCAGGATCGAGTTGGCCACGCCGAGGTCGATGCCCCGTTTCAGGCGTTCCGTGTTCGTAACGAACAGGTCATCCCCCACCAGCTGGACACTGTCGCCCAATCGGTCCGTCAGCGTCTTCCAGCCGTCCCAGTCCTCCTCATCCATCCCATCCTCGATGGAAAGGATCGGGTAGCGCCCCGCAAGCTCGCCCCAGTAGTCGGCCAGCTCCTCGGCCGTCAGGCTGCGGTTCTCGTGCTCCAGGACATAGTGGCCGCCCTCGTAGATCTCGCTGGTGGCCGGGTCCAGGGCGATCGCCACGTCCTCGCCCGGGACGTAGCCCGCCGCCTCGATGCCCTCAACAAGCATCTTGAGCGCCTCCTCGTTGGAGGAGAGGTCCGGAGCGAAGCCGCCCTCGTCCCCCCCGGCCGTCGAGAGCCCGCGGTCATGGAGGGTCTTCTTGAGCGCGTGGAAGACCTCAGCTCCCATCTGCAGGCAGCCCGCGAAGCTCTCGGCCCCGCAGGGAACGATCATGAACTCCTGGAAGTCCACTTTGTTGTCGGCATGCGCTCCACCGTTGAGCACGTTCATCATCGGCACCGGAAGCAGCGACGCCGAGGGGCCGCCCAGGTGACGCCAAAGCGGTTGTCCCTCCTCGGCTGCCTGAGCCTGCGCGCCCGCAAGGGAGACGCCCAGGATCGCATTGGCCCCCAGCCGGGACTTGTTCGGGGTGCCGTCCAGCTCGATCAGCGCCCGGTCCAGGCCACCCTGGTCGGAGGCGTCGGCACCGGCGAGCGCCGAGGCGATCTCCCCCTCGACGTTCTGGACGGCCTGAGTCACGCCCTTGCCCCCATAGGCCTTGCCGCCGTCACGAAGCTCGGTGGCCTCGAACTCACCCGTCGAGGCGCCCGAGGGCACCGCTGCACGACCCGTCACGCCCGAGACGAGAGTGACCTCCACCTCCACCGTCGGGTTACCCCGGCTGTCGAGGATCTGGCGGGCGTGGATTCGCTCGATCTTGCTCATGCGGGGCCTCCGGGGGGTTGGTCAACTTCGACTGCCAACGCTCCCAACCCGGCCTCGCCGGCGCGGGGTGAATCAGCCGCCGACGGCGGGGGCGGTCGTCGTGCCCGTGCCCGTGGTGGTCGTCTTCGGTGCTTTGTACTGCTTGCAGTCCGCGACGACGTATTCCGAGCGGCAGTCTGTTTTGCCGACCCACTTCTTTTTGAAGACCTTGACGAACTGGCTCAGTGACTGCTGCTGCTGCTGCGCCACGAGCTGCTGTTTGATCGTCTTTTCGACGGCGGACAGCGGCTGCTGCGTGCCGGCCGTCTTCTTGAGCACTTCGTAGATGTAGTAGCCGAAGGGGGTCTTCACGGGGCCGCCCAGAGTGCCCGGTTCGGCGGAGAAGACCGCGGCGTCCAGTTCCTTCTCCTCGGAGCCTTTGATGACGCCCGTCACCTTCCCGCCCGTTGCCTTGCTCGTCGGGTCGATCGAGACCTTCTTGGCGACGACGGCGAACGGCGTGCCCGATTCGATTTCCTTCTTGGCGGCCTTGGCTTCGGCTTCGGTCTTGGTGAGGATGATCTGCACGTCACGCTTTTCCGGCGTGCCGTAGCGAGACTTGTTTTCGTTGTAGTACTTCTGGATCTGCGCCTGGGTGACCGTTGCTTTCTGCTTGATGATCTTCTGCTGGATTTTCTGCGAGAGCAGGTTCAGCTTCACACGCAGCAGAAGGTCGGAGACGGACTGGCCCGAGGTGGCAAGGAATTTTTCGAATTCAGCAGCTTTGGGGAACTGCTGGGACTTGATTTTTTCGAACTGCTTCTTGACTTCGGCGTCAGTCAGCTTGACGCCCAGCGCTTTCGCTTCGCCCAGGACCCAGGATGAGGAGATCAGGAAGCCCAGGACCTCCTGCTGAAGCGATTTGTACTGCTGCTGGCACTGTGTCTTCAGCTGTGCAGCGGTGGGAGCTTTCTGGCCCTTAGCCGGTTTCGGCGAGGTGGCCTGCAGGTGGGCGATGCAGGCGCTGTAGTTCGGCGGGTCGGGAACCACGACTTTGCCGCCCGTCGTTGCGGCACCCGAAGAAGCGGCCACAGCCAACCAGTGGTTGAAGGCTTCTTTGGTGATCGACGAGGCCCCGTCGATCTGCACGACGGAGTTGCTCGGGATCCCGCCGCCACATGCGGAGAGGCCGAAGAGGGCAAACAAAACGGCGCCGAGCGCCGTGATTGAACGGTGGTTCTTGAACACGAGTTGGGCACTCTAGCGGAAAGAGATCAACGTTTGGTTAAGGAGATTAAGGAGTTGCTAAGCGGCCTCCCGCACAACGGCGAGCAGGGCGTCCGCCGCCCGCACCACGCTGGGGAAGCGCTCGGCGCCGTCCTTCGGGACGCGGAGCGACACCTGCGAGCGCCCTGATTCGTAGAGCGCACCGGGAAGCTCCTCGCGCAGCCGGCGGGCCTTCACCGAGTCCAGCTCGATCGGCACGACCGCAAGCCGATCGCCCCTGAAGCTGACCGTCTGCGCACCTGCCTGGCCGAACTTGATCCGGGCGCGCTGGAGCGCCAGCAGGTTCTCCAGCGGCTCGGGCACCGGGCCGAAACGATCCTCCAGCTCCTCGCGCAGACGCTCGACGTCGGCCACCTCCAGCGACCCCGCAACGCGGCGGTGAACCTCGATCTTGGCCTGCTCGTAGGGCACGTAGTCGGCCGGCACGTAGGCGTCCACGTTGACGTCAAGGCGGACCGGCTCGGCCAGCGCCTCGCCCTCTCCCTCTGGCTCGGCGGCTTTGACGGCCTCATCCAGCATCTGCATGTAGAGCTCGAACCCCAGCGCCGCGACGTGACCTGACTGCTCGTCCCCCAGCAGGTTCCCCGCGCCCCGGATCTCCAGGTCGCGCATGGCGATCTTGAAGCCCGCCCCAAGCTCGGTGTAGTCGGAGAGTGCCGAAAGGCGCTGGGCCGCCTCGGGGGTCAGCGCCGCCGCCGAGTCGTAGAGCAGGTAGGCGTAGGCGCGCTCGCGGCTACGCCCCACCCGACCCCTGATCTGGTAGAGCTGCGCCAGCCCGAAGGCGTCGGCATGCTCGACGATCAGGGTGTTGGCCTGGGGTATGTCGATGCCCGACTCGATGATCGAGGTGCAGACCAGGACGTCGGCCCCGCCGCGGAGGTAGTCCATCATCACGGCCTCCAGTTCGCCCTCGGCCATCTGCCCGTGGGCCACCGCGAAGCGCACCCCCGGGCAGAGCGCCCGCAGCCGTTCGGCCGTCTCCTCGATCGACTCGACGCGGTTGTGCAGGAAGAAGGCCTGCCCGCCCCGCTCGCGCTCGCGCTCGATGGCGCGCTTGACAAGCTCCTCCTCGTACTCACCCACATAGGTCTTCACCGGCCGCCGGCCCTCGGGCGGCGTCTCGATCACCGAGATGTCCCGCAGGCCCGCCAGCGACATCTGCAGCGTCCTGGGAATCGGCGTGGCCGACATCGAGATCACGTCCACCTTCAGCTTCAGCTGACGCAGCAGCTCCTTCTGCTTGACGCCGAAGCGCTGCTCCTCGTCGACGATCAGCAGGCCGAGTTCCTTCGCCCTGACGTCCCGCGAGAGAACCCGGTGGGTGCCGATCAGGATGTCCACGCTCCCCTTGGCGAACCCCTCGATCGCCGTTTTCTGCTCCGCCGCGCTGCGGAACCTCGAGACGTGCTCCAACGTGAAGGGGTAGTCGGCCAGGCGCTCCGCGAACGTCCCGTAGTGCTGCTGGGCCAGGATCGTCGTGGGCACCAGCATCAGAACCTGCTTGCCGTCGCCGGCGGCCTTGAAGGCCGCCCTCAGAGCCACCTCGGTCTTGCCGTAGCCGACGTCCCCGCAGACCAGCCGGTCCATCGGCCGCGGCGCTTCCATGTCGGCCTTGACCAGTTCGATCGCTTCGCGCTGATCGGGAGTCTCGGTGAAGGGGAAGCGCTCCTCGAATTCGCGCTGCCAGTCCGAGTCGGCCTCGAAGGCATGGCCACTGCGGCGACGGCGCTCGGCGTACAGGCTCAGCAGCTCGCCCGCCAGCTCCTGAGCGGCACGGCGCGCCCGCGCCTTCATCGTGTCCCAGCGCGTCCCGCCGAGTTTGCTCAGCGGCGGGTTGTCCCCCCCGGCGCCGACGTAGCGCGAGATCTTCGCCAGCTGATCGGTGGGAACGAAGACCTTGTCGTCGCCCTGGTATTCGAGATAGAGGTAGTCCCTCGTGACGTCCGCGATCGTCCGCGTCTCGAAGCCCGCGAAGCGCGCCACGCCGTGGTCCTCGTGGACCACGATGTCCCCCGTTCGCAGATCGGTGAACGAACGCAGGGCGCCCCGTCTGTTGCTTCCCAGCGCCCCGCCCCCGCGGCCGCGCTCGGCTCGGCGGCGGTGCAGAAGCCGGTGCTCGGGGTAGATCGCCAGCTTCAGCTGGGGCGCCACGAAGCCCTCCCTCAGCGAGGCGGTCACGAAGCGCAGCGAGGGCTCCAGCACCTGGCGGGCGACCGCCGAGGAACCGTTGGACTGCTCGCCCAGCCAGCTCGCTTTGAGGCGTGCCAGGTTGTAGGCCGTCCGCTCGCCCTCCCCACGCCGGGGGAAGCTGACCACCGTCCGGTAGCCCGAGCGAACGAGCTTCTCGAGCTCCGGTTCGGCTTCGGCCAGCGAGCGCGCCGTCGTGTCGGCCGCCTGAGCCCTGATCTCGATCTCCTGCCCGCCGGCCAGACCGGAGAGCCACACCCGGGCCCGTGCCGCCAGGGTCGCCGATATCTGCTCGGGGTTGACGTAGAGGTGGTGCGCGTCCGTATCGCCGAACGCCGCGCAGACGTCCGTCCACTGATCCGCCAGGGCGGGCTCGAGCTCCTCCTCGGCGGCGATCATGATCTCGGCGTCCTCGCCGATCAGATCCAGCAGCGCGCCGAACCGCTCGACCGGCAGCAGCTCGGCGATGTCGGGACGCTCCATCTCGCCTCCCTCACCGGCCGCCAGGCGCCGCGACGGCAGCTGCTCGGCAGCCATCTCGGCAAGCTCGCGATGCTCGGCCGCCAGCTCGGCCGCCGGCGCGATCTCCACCTCCTGAGCGTCGCCCAGCGACCGCTGCGTGAAGGTCGAGAACCAGCGCAGCGATTCGATCTCGACGTCGAACATGTCGACCCGCACGGCCCGCTCCTCGGTGGCCGGGAAGACGTCCAGCAGACCACCCCTCATCGCGAACTGGCCGCGCTCCTCGACCTGGTCCACCCGCTCATACCCGGCACCCACGAGCTCGACGGCGCACTCGTCGAGATCGAGCAGCTCACCCACCCGCAGCGTGAAGGAGTGCGGGCGCAGCTCCGGGTCGGGAACCTTCTCCGAGAGCGCCACGGCGCTCACGACCACGACGGGATGACCCTCCGGCGGGGCGGGGGCCGGGCCGCCGGCATCCAGCAGCGCATCCAGGGCCGCCACCCGCAGACCCACCAGGTGCGGCGGCGGCGCCAGGTGCGACTCGTAGGCGACACCCCGCGAGGGGTAGTAGCGGACCCGTCGCGGCGCCAGCCAGGCGCGCAGGTCCCCCGCGAGATCGCGCGCTGCCCGGTCATCCCCCACGACGACCAGCGTCGGGCGCGAGCGAGAGGACTCGTCGAGCTCCGCGAGAGCCGCGATCAGATAGGGACGCAGCGAGCTCGAGACGAAGGCATGGCCGCCATCGCGGGCCAGGCGCATGGCCTGCTCGTCCTCCTCGACGAGACCCAAGAGGCTCCTGAGGGCTCCCTCCTGAACGGCCATCTAGGCGCCCGGCGCTCCGCCCAGGACGATCCGCTCGACCTCATCGCAGGCTCTGCCCACGAGGTCGGCGACCTCCGATGGGTTCTCGGCGAAGCGACCCAGAACGTGTGCCGAGACGATCTCGGGATCGGTCGAGTCCGGCCGCCCGACGCCCACCCTGACGCGCATGAAGTCCGCACTGCCCAGCTCGCGCTTGAGCGACTTCAGCCCGTTGTGGCCCGCCAGCCCGCCGCCGAGGCGGGTTCGTATCTCGCCGAACGGCAGGTCGATCTCGTCATAGACCACCAGCACGTGGTCCAGCCCCAGCTTCAGCGAGCCGCGGGCAGGACCGACCGAGCGTCCCGAGTCGTTCATGTAGGTCTGCGGGCAGAGGACCGCGACTCGAGGAGGAAGACCCTGCGGCGCGAGTCCCGCCGGCAGCCGGCCTTCGACGATCCGCCCCCGGAAGCGATCCCGGGCCTTTCCCAGCCCCCAGCGCTCAACCAGCTGCTCAGCAGCCATGAAGCCGACGTTGTGCCTGGTCCCGGCATGCTCGCGGCCGGGATTGCCGAGCCCTACGATCAGCCAGTCGACCGTCCCGCCACCGCCGCCGAAGGGGCGTCGCAGGGGCCGCTACTCCCCGTCTGAGGAGTCCTCCGAGCCCGCGTCTGCGCCGGCGTCGCCCTCGGCCGCGCCCTAGCCGACAACCTCGGTCTCGGATTCGATTTCCTCGTCGATTTCTGACTGCAGACGGGGCGGCGAGAGGGTGGCCACGACCGTATCCTCGGCGTCGTCCAGCAGCGTGACGCCCTCGGGGACCTCCACGGCCGACAGGACGATCGTGTCGCCGATCTGCATCTCGCTGACGTCGTGCGTGATCGACTCTGGAATCGACGTCGGCAGCGCTTCAACGTTCAGCTCGCGGGTGATCTGCTCGAGGATCCCGCCTTCCTTGACGCCGGGGGCATCCTCGACGCCGAGCAGCTCGAGCGGGACGACCGCGTTGATCGCCTCGTTCAGGTTGACACGCAAAAGGTCTACATGGACCGTCTCTCCGCGAACCGGGTGGCGCTGGGCCTCCTTGAGAACCACCGGCGTGGCTTTGCCGCCGTCGATCGACAGGTCGAGGACCGCGCCCGAGCCCGCCAGGGCGTGGCGCAGCTCGCGGGCGTCGGCGTCGAAGCCGACGGCCTCCTCGCCACCGCCGTAGAGCACGCCCAGCACCCGGCCCTCGCGGCGCAGGCGCCTTGCCGCGCGCGATCCGGCCGCGCTGCGGCTGTTCACATTGAGCTTTGAAGTCTTTGTCGCCATCAGAAGAAAGGAGACTCTAGCAATCGCCTTCGTTCGGGATCGGCGCGCTGAGTGACGTGAGCTGGATGCTGATGCCCGTCAGGAAGTTCCCCGTGCGCTTCACGCCGATGCACTGGACCACCGGGAGCGTCCCCACCACCGTCCAGGCGAACCGCGTCCTGCCCGACGCGCCGAACAGCGAGTAGGCCGTCGGCGAGTTGAGCAGAAGGACCTTCGCCGAGCCGGGGCGCAGTGTGCGCGGGTTGGCCGCATTGGCCTTCACCGATGCGACACACGCGGGTTTGGCCCTGCAGCCGGAGATCTGGTTGAGCATGCTCTGGACCTGGCCCTTCGTCTCGGCCTGGATCAGGGCCACATCCGCATCTCGTTCCACGTTCTCTGCCTGCAGGAAGCGCGCCAGCAGCACGCTGATCAGCAGGAACGCGACGATCGCCAGAATCAGCAGCAGGACCCGTTTGCGGGTCCAGTGGATGTTGAGCCCGCGTCCGGGGGGGTTCTCGATCTCCTCGATGTCTCCTCAGACCCTCTCCGACGCGTCGTACTCGAGCAGCCCGTGGATGCAGATCAAGCAGATCGCAAACACCCCGATCGCCCACCAGGGGCTCGAGCCGCCGATGTCAAGAAGCGCCCCGATCGCTCCGAGCGTGGCGGCTGTGATCCCGATCACGCGCCCGTAGGCGTTCCCGGCAACGAGCGAGAATGCGGCCGTGAGCTGAATGACACCCAAGATGATCGTGACCCATCCCCAGGTATGCAGGCTGGAGAACACAAACCTGGTTTCACCCGCCCAGAAGCTTGAGTTCCCGGTCGCTCCGATCCCGTAGATGACGTTCAGAACGCCGGCGATGAACAGAAGAAGGCCGACGAACAGCGCGCTTCCCGCACCTCTCATGTCCTACCCCTCTCGATGGATTTACTGATCGATACCTAGAACAGCTGGTTCTCGCCGCCGAAGACCTCGCTGACGGAGTCGTCGACGAAGATCCGTCGGATCGAGTCGGTCAGGAGCTCGGCGCAGGGAAGAACCCGGATGTTGTCCGGGCGGCCCGGGCGCGGATCCAGCGGGATGGTGTCGGTCACGACGATCTCCTCGAGGCCCGAGGTCGCGAGGTTCTCATAGGCGTCGCCCGAGAAGATCGCGTGGGTGGCAGCCGCGTAGACCTTCGTCGCGCCGGCTTCCTTGACCGTGCGGGCAGCAGCCTTCAGGGTGCCGGCCGTGTCGATCATGTCGTCAACGATCACCGCCGTCTTGCCTCGGACGTCACCGATGACGTAGCCGATCTCGGCGACCTGCTGAGCCGGGCGCTCCTTGTCCAGGATCGCCAGCTCGGCGCCGATCTTCGAGGCGAATTTCTTGTTCAGCTTGACTCGGCCGGCGTCCGGGGCGACGACCACCAGGTCGGGCAGGCCGAGGTCGGAGAAGTACTGGGTCAGCATGAACAGGGCGGTCATATGGTCGACCGGCTTCTGGAAGAAGCCCTGGATCTGGCCGGCGTGGAGGTCCATCGTGAGGACCCGGTCGGCGCCGGCGGCCTCGAGCATCCGGGCGACCATCCGGGCGGAGATCGGCTCGCGGGGGGAGGACTTCTTGTCCTGGCGGGAGTAGCCGAACCAGGGGGTCACGGCGATCACGCGGTGGGCCGAGGCGCCCACGGCGGCGTCGATCATGAACAGCAGCTCCATCAGCGAGTCGTTGGCCGTCACTCCGGTGCGGGCGTTTCCGCAGGTCGGCTGGACGATGAAGACGTCCGCTCCGCGGATCGATTCCTCGTAGCGGCAGTAGACCTCGCCGTTGGAGAAGGTCTTGAGGATCACCCCTCCGAGCTCTACGTCGAGCTTGTCGGCGATGTCGATCGCCAACTGCGGGTTGGCGCGCCCGCTCACGAGCATCAGCCGCTTGTTGTATTCGATCGGCAGGCTGGCCCGCGAGGGCTGCGTGCGCGGTTCTGTCGCGCTCATCTTGGCGGAAGTGTAAACGTCGGCCCGGGATCGAAGAACGCCCGGGAGCGATCGCTCATGACGGCTTCGGGGAGGAGGGCTCGCGCCGGGCGTATCCCTCGATGTTGGACTGGCGCTGGCGGGCGATGCCGAGAGCGCCCGGGGGCACCTCCTCGGTGATCACCGACCCCGCTCCCGTGACCGCGTCGTCGCCCAGCGTCACGGGAGCCACGAGGGTCGTGTCGACGCCTGTGCGCACGCCCGAGCCGACCGTCGTTCGGTGCTTGTTGCGCCCGTCGTAGTTGGCCGTGATCGTCGCGGCGCCCAGATTGGTCCGCTCGCCCACGTCGGCGTCGCCGATGTAGGAGAGATGGGGGACCTTCGAGCCGGGGCCGATGTCGGAGTTCTTGACCTCGACGAAGGTGCCCACCCGCGATCCCGCTCGCAGGACTGTGCCGGGCCGCAGGTAACCGAACGGTCCCACGCCGGTGCCGTCCTCGAGCTCGCAGTCGAGGAGATAGGAATGGCGGATCAGGCAGCCCGCGCCGATCCTGGTTGAGCCGCGGATGCTCGTGAAGGGCTCGATCACGGTGTCCTGGCCGATGCTCACTCCCACGTCGATCACCGTGCTCGACGGATCGACGATCGTGACCCCCGCCAGCATGTGGCGCTCGTGGATCGCCTTCTGTGCCAGCGCCCCGACTCGAGCCAGCGAGACGCGGTCGTTGACCCCGAGCACCAGCCGCTCGTCGGCCACCTCGTGGGCGGCCACCAGCGCGCCGTCCCCGCGCAGGAGGTCGAGGACCTGGGGAAGGTAGAACTCGCCCTGGGCGTTGTCCGAGCTCAGCCGCGGCAGAGCCTGGCGCAGCGCATGAAGGGCGAACACGAAGATTCCCGTGTTGACCTCGCGGATCTCCCGCTCGGCCTGCGTCGAGTCGCCCTGCTCCTTGGTCTCGACGACCTTGAGCACCCCGCCGTCGCCGTCCCTGACGACCCGTCCGTAGCCCGAAGGGTCCTCCAGAACGGTGGTGGCCATCGTCGCGGCGGCCCCCGATGTCGTGTGGGCCGCGACCAGCTCGCTGATCGCCTCGGCACTGACCAGCGGAACGTCGCCGCTGAGGATCAGCACCGGGGCTCCCTCGTCAAGGCCCTCTCCCAGCTGCTCGATTGCGTCCCTCACCGCGCCGCCCGTCCCATCGGCGCGCTCCTGGACGGCGAGCTCGACGCCCTCCGGCAGGACACCCTCGGTCGCCCGCTCGCCCGAGTCGACGACGACGACCCGTCCGGCGCCGGCTTCGAGGGCTGCCGTCACGGGCCAGAGGATCATCGGGCGCCCGCAGATCTCGTGCAGCACCTTCGGCGTGCTCGAGCGCATCCTCGTTCCTCTGCCTGCGGCGAGGATCAGAACAGTGGGCGCGCTCACAGCCAGGATGCTAGACGCTGGCCGAGCGGTCCCGCCGGGAGTTGGGGGGCAGGGACTCGAACCCCGATTCTCAGGACCAAAACCTGATGTCCTGCCATTGGACGACCCCCCACTGGGGCAGAGCAAGAATAGTGGCCCCGCCGGGCCCGCATCCCGGGCCTCCAGGCGCCCGAAGCGCACTCGTCTCGCCCCCGTTGGGATGTTTGAAGCCCGCTGGGCGGGGAAATGGCGCATGCATCCAGTGCTCCTGCAACGATTCCTGCACTCTGCGGGCCCGACGTGCGAGAAAGCCAAGCATGCTGCGTGCCGCGCTCGCCGTGGTCGTGCTGCTGTGCGCGATGCCCGCCGCGGCCCACGCCGGTGAAGCCTGCCCAGGCGAACTGGTCAAGCCGAACAGGACCAACGCAGGCGTCGCCGCCCAGGCGGCGCTCTGCCTCGTAAATGACATCCGTGCCGCCCACCATCTGCGGGCGCTTCGCCAAAGCGTCCCGCTGACGGCCGTCGCGTCCAGCCAGGTGCGGACGATGGTCAGCTGGGACTACTTCGCCGATGTGCGTCCCACGGGGCAGACGCCGATGTCGCTGATCGCGACGACCGACTACCGCACCCCCCACGCCGAAATCTCGGTCGGCCAGAACATCGCCTGGGGAAGCTCCAGCTTCAGCACCCCCCGCCACATCGTGCGTGAATGGATGGCCTCGCCCCCGCACCGGGCGATCATCCTGACCGGCGGCTACCGCGACGCCGGGAGCGCCGTGAAGCCCGCCCTGCCGGGTGTGCTGGGTGCCGGCAGCCACGGCGGGACCTACGCGATGGAGTTCGGCGTCCGGCGCTACTGAGTCAGGTGCGCCGGCCTGAGCGCCGGGGGACCCGGCCCGCTTCGGCACCGGCCTCCGACGCGGGGCCTCCGGGCGATGCGATCCCCAGGACCCGCATCGACTTCAGGCCAAGGCTCAGCTTCTCGCGCCCGTCGCTGGAGCTGACGTCCAGGCCCGATAGCTCCCGGACCCGCTCCAGCCGGTAGTAGATCGTGTGCCGGTGGGTGAACAGCCGCTGAGCCGTGCCCGCGACATTCCCGTCCGCCTCGAGGAAGGTCTCGAGCGTGCGCACCAGATCGGTCTCGTACTGGTCGTCATAGGCGACCAGGGGCTCGACCGTCTCGGCGTAGAAGCGCTGCAGCTCGCCGGGGTTCTCGCTCATGGCCGAGAGGAGCAGGCGGTAGGCCCCTGTCTCCTCGAATGCCAGGCCCGTGGCGCCGTCCGGCGAGCCCTGTGCCACGTTGGCCGCCAGCAGCGCTTCGCTGGCCGCCCGCGGGAGCTCGCTGGGGTCCTCGGTGATCCTGCTGCGCCCCAGCGCGAAGGTGTAGCCCGAGAGGCCCGCTTCCATCTCGCGCAGCACCGTCTCGGCGGCGCGGGCCGAGGCCGCCTCGTCGCCTCCCGGAACCAGCACCAGCACCTCGGCCGCAGGCATCCCGTCGCGTTCGGAGAGGGCTGCGATCGCCCGGCTCGAGACGGCACGCGCGCCGCGCTCGGCCACCGCCCGCACCCGGCCGCGCCAGCCCTCGTCGGTCGGAGCCTGGGGATGGGCCCGCGCCACGATCATGCTGGCGCCCTCCTCGACGGCCAGCGAAAGCTCGTGGGCCCTCGCAAGCAGCATCTCGCGGTCGGTCAGCTCGCGCCGGAGGATCGCCCTCAGGTAATCGGCCGCCGCGGTTTCCGAGACCCGCTCAGGGGCCCTGACCCGCTCCACCTCGGAGGCGATCATCGTCAGCATCAGCCGCTGCATCGAGGCGCTCGGCTCGGTCTTGGCGCGCATGTGGAGGGTCCCCACGACGGTGTCGGCGACCCGCAGGGGAGCGCTGGAGATCCCCTCGCCCTTGGAGAGCAGGGCGCGCTCCTCAGCCGGCGAGCGTGCCGCCACGGCCAGCGTCGCGCCCCAGGCGTCCGTCACGGCAAGGCTCGCATCCAGGGCGCGGGCTGCAGCCCGAACGACCTCGGGCAGTCCCGCGCCCGACTCGACAGCCTCGGTGATCGCGTCCAGAGCCGCGAGATCTGACACCGGGCTCAGCCCCAGAAGTAGACGGCGGCGAGGGCGCCGGCTACTCCGGCTCCCACGAGCAGGGCGAGCACATACAGGGACAGGACGGCAGCTGCCACCCGCTCCCAGAGCCTCGAGTAGGCGGTCCATGCCGGGCGCAGGATCAGGCCCCCGTAGAGACCCAGTCCAATGACCGCGCTGCCGCCGGCTACCAGCTCGTTGATCGTCGCTCTGCTCATGATCTAGCGGCAGATTGTTGCGCACGCAGCCGTCGTCCGCCGGGGGCGAGGTCCGCCCGGGCGCCGCTGAGCCCTGGGGGCAGGGTGCTCAGAGCTCGGCGACCTCGCCGAACGAGGCCTCCACCGGACCGGCACAGATCGGAGCCGGGTCTCGCTCACTGAGTCCAAGGGCCGCCAGACGCGCCAGCGCAAGCCCCTCGCCGGCAGGCCCCCCAGGCCGGGAGAAGAGGCCCAGGACCGTCGGTCCCGAGCCGCTGACCATGACCGGATCGCCCCCGGCCGCGCGGATCTCGCGGAGCGTCTCGGCGATCTCCGGGTGCAGCGAGGCGGCCGGGCGCTGCAGGTCGTTGTGAAGCAGCTCGCCTGCCGCCGGAAGAGGCGCCCCTCGATCGAGGGCGCCCGCCAGCTCACGGGCCCGCTCGGCGAGCTCGCGGCTCGTCCGGGCGACGCCCAGCCGATCGGCCTCGCGGTATACCGCGGCGGTCGAGAGCTCGAATCCCCCCGGCACGATGAGGATCCCGAAGGAGACGCGCGGGGCGGGGAGTTGGAGCAGCTTCTCGCCCGCTCCCGTGGCCAGCCAGCGGCCCGGTTCGACCTGGGCTGGGACGTCGGCTCCCAGGTCGGATGCGATCCGCAGGAGCAGCTCGCGATCGCCAAGACCCGAGGCGGCCCGGGCCAGCCTCAGGACCGCCGCGGCGTCGGCCGAGCCGCCGCCCAGCCCCGCGGCGACGGGTATCCGCTTGTCGATCTCCAGAAGCTGCGGCGGGCCGTCCCAGCCCGTTTGGCGGCGGAACTCCCGCAGCGCCGCGCCGGCCAGGTTCGCCTCGGGCGGGCCCTCAACGCCCGGGCAGACCAGGGCGTCCTCGGTCGCGCCCTCAGGTGCCGGCCGCATCGTCAGCTCGTCGGCCAGCGAGATCGACTGCATCACGGTCGCCAGTTCGTGCTTGGAGTCGCTCTCCCGCGTGGGGCCCATGAAGAGGCCAAGATTGACCTTCGCCGGCGCCAGGGCACGCAGCACGCGAGGCTCTGAGCTCACAGGCCCAGCAACTCCGCCAGATCGCGGAAATCGCCCGGCGTGAGGCGCTCGGCCCGAGCGTCAGGCGGGTGTCCGATCTGCTCCAGCGCGTCGCGCAGCTGCTGGCGCGATCGACCCGGTGCGCCGCCGGCGATGGCGACCGAGCCGGCCAGGGTCTTTCGGCGATGGGCGAAGGCGCCCGACACCAGGGCGCGCAACGCGGCAGTCACCGGCCGGGAGCCCGCGTCCTCGCGGCGTCGCATGCCGATCAGGACGGAATCGACGTTGGGGACGGGATAGAAGACCGTCCGCGGGATCGCCCGGATCACCTCGACGTCGCACTCGAGCTGTGCCAGGACGGAAGGCGTGCCGTAGGAGCCGCTCCCAGGCGAGCCGGCCAGCCGCTCCCCGACCTCCCGCTGAACCATCGCGACCCACCGGGTCACCGAGCCAAGCTCCTCCACCGTGCGCAGCAGCACTCCCGCGGCGATCCCGTAGGGCAGGTTGGCGACCACCTTCCCCGGTGGGGGGTCCAGTGAGCCCAGCCCGAGGGTCATCGCGTCAGCCCAGTGGACGGTGATGTTGGCGTGCGCGGAGGTCGCGTCGAGCAGCGCCTCGCGCAGGCGTTCGTCGATCTCCACCACGTGGACATGACGGACCCGCTCGGCGAGATGCTCCGAGAGCACCCCCAGCCCGCCGCCGATCTCCAGAACCACATCCGAGGGCTCGAGCTCGGCCGCCCGCTCGATCACCCCAAGGATGTTCGAGTCGATCAGGAAGTTCTGGCCCAGGTCCCGATCGGGGCGGATCGCGAAATGCCTCATCCGCCGCAGGCTTGGCTGGCCAGGCGCCTCGGCCACGGCGCTCATGCCCACGCGAACAGCCGGGCGGCGTTTCGCTCCACGGCCCCGGCGAGGACCTCCGGCGTGACACCTCGGAGCTCCGCCACGAAGGCCAGCGTGTGGGCCACAAAGGCCGGCTGGTTGCGGTGCCTTCGAACCGGCTGGGGCGTCAGATAGGGCGCATCGGTCTCGAGCAGCAGGCGATCCTCGGGGACACGGCGCGCCGCCTCTGCCAGGTCGGTGGCGCTGGGATAGGTGACGTTTCCGGCGAAGGAGATCGCATAGCCCCGGCTCAGGCACTCATCGAGCCGATCGGGCATCGAGAAGCAGTGCATGATCACGCTGACCCCATCGGCTTCGGCGGCCAGCTGAGCCAGCGTCTGATCATCCGCGGCCCGCGAGTGGATCACCAACGGCTTGCCGGTTTCCCCGGCCAGGGCGATCTGTGCCGCAAACGCGCGCTGCTGGTCGGCCGCGGGGGCGCCGTCGCGGTAGAAGTCAAGGCCCGTCTCGCCGATCGCCACACAGCGGTGGTGGGCGGCCAGCGCCTTCAACTCGGCCAGATCGGCGTCGTCGAACCCACTCGCCGCGTTC
Organism: uncultured Solirubrobacteraceae bacterium; assembly: GCA_964518445.1. Taxonomy (GTDB): domain Bacteria; phylum Actinomycetota; class Thermoleophilia; order Solirubrobacterales; family Solirubrobacteraceae; genus Palsa-744. The sequence goes on along the minus strand of CAZFGJ010000034.1, from coordinate 6,070 downwards.
GGGTGGCGCCCCACGGCCGCGTATACCTGCGGGAACAGCTCTGCCGCCGCCAGAGCGGCTCGGCAGGAGGCACCGTCGACGCCAACCGTGAGCATCCGCTCGACCCCGGCCTCCAGAGCCGCCGCGACGAGCTCCGTGTCCGGCTCCTCGCACATCTCCAGGTGGGTGTGGGAGTCGATCAACCCTCAGGCCTCGGCGACGGGCAGATCCTTGGGAAACAGGGCGTCGAGCGAACGGACCTCCGAGATCGCGCCGGCGCCGAACTCGGCGCCGCTGAGGTCGGTGCTGGAGGCACCGAGAGCGTCGAGCAGGCGGTCCATGCTCGAGGGCATGTAGGGCCACAGCAGGACCCCCACGACCCGCAGGCCCTCGACCAGGCTCGCCAGGACGCCGGAGAGCTGATCCTCAGCGCCGGGCTCCTTCGCCAGCCGCCAGGGAGCCTGCTCCTCGACGTAGCGGTTGAGCCGCCTGACCCGCAGCCATATCTCCTCCAGCGCCACGGTCAGCTCTGCCCTGTCGATCTGCTCGGAGACCTTCTCCCGCAGTCCGGCGAAGTCCTCGGCCAGCGCAGGGTCGAGCCCGCCGGACGCCACCGCGCCGTCCCTGTAGCGGAGCAGCATGCTGATCGTCCGGTTGGCCAGGTTGCCCAGCTCATTGGCCAGCTCGGTCTCGTAGCGCAGCTCGAAGGCCGCCGTCGACACCGATCCGTCCTGGCCAAAGGGGACGTCACGCAGCAGATAGAAGCGCAGCGCGTCGGCCCCGAAGCGATCGATCACGACGAACGGGTCGAGCACGTTGCCCAGCGACTTGCTCATCTTCTCGCCTTCCATCAGCAGGTAGCCGTGAACGAACAGCCGCTCGGGCAGCTCGAGTCCCGCGGCCATCAGCAGCGCCGGCCAGTAGACCGAGTGGAAGCGAAGGATGTCCTTGGCGATCAGGTGATAGCTGGCCGGCCAGAGCCGCCCCGTCAGGTCCTCGCCGGGCCTGGCGTAGGAAAGGGCACTGTAGTAATTGAGCAGCGCGTCGAACCAGACGTAGAAGACATGCTCCTCATCCCACGGGACCTGGACTCCCCAGCGCAGCTTGTGGCGCGTCAGGGGGACGTCCCGCAGGCCCGAGCGGATGAACGAGAGAGCCTCGTTGTAACGGGTTCTCGGCGCGATGAAATCGGGGCGCTCCTCATACAGGCGCTCCAGCTGCTCCTGGAAGGCCGACAGCTTGAAGAAGTAGTTCTCCTCCTGCTCCCGCGTCAGCTCGATGTGGTGGATCGGGCAGCGGTTGCCCTCGTCGACTTCGTTGTCGGCCTTGAAGTCCGCGCAGCGGGGGCAGTACCAGCCCTCGTAGGTCCCCTCGTATACGAAGCCGTTGTCGCGCACCGTGGAGAGGACCCGCTGGACGACGGCTTCATGCTCGGGATCGGTCGTCCTGATGAAGAAGTCGTTGCTCGCACCCAGCTGCGGAGCGAGTGCCTTGAAGCGCTCGGCATTGCGGTCCGCCAGCTCCTGGGGCTCGAGCCCCAGGGCGTGGGCCGCGTCGGCCACCGGCTCGCCGTGCTCATCGGTGCCCGTGAGGAAGAAGACCTCCTCGGCCCGCTGGCGATGGTGGCGGGCCATCACGTCGGCGGCGATCGTCGTGTAGGCGTGGCCCAGGTGAGGCGCGGCGTTGACGTAGTAGATCGGCGTCGTGACGTAAAAGGGCATCGGGCCCCCAGGCTACTTGTCCGTCCCTACGAGCCCCCTGTAGAGCTCGTTGGCCTTAAGCCCCGTGAGACGCGCCAGCGCCGTTGCGGCCGGACGGGCCCGCGCTCCCGCGGCCACGAGCTCGCGGAGCGTTTCCAGCGCCTGCTCCCGCGAGGCCCCTCCGGCCTCGGCGGGACCGCACAGCAGGACGATCTCCCCCCGAGCCTCCTGTGCGGCGAACTTCCCCGCCAGATCGGCGGCGGTGCCGCGACTGACCTCCTCGTGGATCTTCGTCAGCTCGCGGCATACGGCCACGGGCCGCTCGGGATCGAGCTCGGCCAGCTCGGCCAGCGTCGCGGCCAGCCTACGGGGGGACTCGAAGGCGATCACCGTCTCGGTCGCCTCGGCGAAGATCGAACGCCGCTCCGCGCGAGCGCGGGGCAGGAAGCCCACGAAGCGCCAGCTCGACGCTGAGAGCCCCGATGCCACCAGAGCGGTCAGCACGGCGCTGGGGCCCGGGAGCACCTCGACGGGCAGCTCGGCGCGCAGGGCGCCCCGGAGCAGCTCGTAGCCGGGGTCGGAGATCAGCGGCATGCCCGCGTCGGAGACGAGCGCGACCGTCTCTCCCCGGGCGATCCTCGAAACCAGCTCGCGGGCCCGGGCGGCTTCGTTGTGCTCGTGCAGGCTGAGCAGCCTTGTCTGAATCTCGTAGCGCTCGAGGAGGATCCTCGTGCGGCGGGTGTCCTCGCAGGCGATCACGTCGGCGTCACCGAGCTCGCGCAGCGTGCGCAGGGTGATGTCCTCGAGGTTTCCTATCGGGGTCGGGCAGACGAGGAGACGCCCTACCGGCGCCTCGGTGGGGGTCATGCCGCAAATATAGGGTCCTGTCGATGGGCAACGACCGCGACGAGCAGCCCCAGTACAACCGTTACCGCGCCCGCCGACGGTTGTTCGCGCGCGGGCAGGATGAACTTCCCGGCCCGCCGGCCTCCCCGGGCGGAGGTCCGCAACGACGCGCCGAGTCGCCGCCGAGGCCCCAGTCGCCGAGGCGGCCGCCCGCGGGACGCCGGCCCGTCGCCCATCCCCCGGCCGGGGAGTCCCGTTGGCGCCGTTGGACGACCCGCAAACGAGTGGTCCTCGTGTTCCTCGGGCTGCTGGTCGGCTGGCTGGGCCTCTCGCTGATCCTGTTCCTGCTCAGCTCGCAGTTCAACCGGACCGCCCCTTCCGGGAATGTCTCGGCGGTCCTCGACCCGGCCGGCAGCCCCCTGACCTCGGCCAACAACATCCTCGTGCTGGGCTCCGACCGCCGCCAGAAGAACAGCCGCGAACCGGGCGCCGAAAAGTCCGGGCCGGGCCGTTCGGACACGATCATGCTGATCAGGACCGGTGGCGGGCACTCGGCCCGAATGTCCATTCCGCGGGACACGGTCGTCGAAATCCCCGGTCACGGCCTGCAGAAGATCAACGCCGCTCATGAGTTCGGCGGTCCGGCCGGTTCGATCACGGTGATCAAGAACTGGCTGGGCATCCCCATCAACCACGTTGTCGAAGTGGACTTCGAAAACTTCCCTGCCCTGATCGACGCGATGGGCGGCGTCGACTACACCGGCGGGTGCATCGTCTCGCGCCTCGACGGCGGCTTCAGCCAGGGCGGCTACACACTGAGACTGAAGTCGGGCACGCACCACATCGATGGCCGGCAGGCACTTGCGATCGCACGCACCCGCGAGAACCTGTGCCGCCCCAACGAGACCGACCTGCAGCGCGAGGAACACCAGCAGGCCCTCTTCAACGCGATGAAGGGACGCCTGCTGTCCGTCTCGAGCTTCTTCCGGCTCCCCTGGATCGCCTGGAACGCGCCCCCGACGATCATCTCCGACATGAGCGGCCCCACACTGCTGGCCCTGTTCGGCGGGCTTGCCATCTCGGGAACGCCCCCGACCAAAGTGCTCAAGCCGACTGGCGCCGCCACGCTGCCCGGCGGCGGAGAAGGGCTGACCGTCTCAGAAGCGGGGAAGCATGCCGCCGTCGCTGAATTCATGAGCGGCTGACCCGGCGCCGGCCGGGAACCCCGCGTCAGGTCTTCTTGGCGACCGGTTTGGAGTCCTTCGGCTTGTCCGAGGACTTCTCTGATTTCTCTGACTTCTTCTCGGAGGAGCTCGATGAGCTCGATGAGCTGTCGGAGCTCTTCTCGGCCGACGGTTTCTCCGCCGCGGCGGCGGTCTCGCGCTGCCGGTTGCGGGTCCCGTAGTCGGTGTTGTAGAAGCCTTTGCCCTTGAAGTGGACCGCCGGCGCGTGGAAGACCCGTGTGACAGGCACGCCCGTCTCGGGGTCGACCGTCAGAGCATCGTCGCTGAACGACTGCTGAATTTCGAACGTCGTCCCGTCAGGGCGCCTGTACTCGTAGATCGGCATCGGCCGGCGATTATAGGTACGTCAGTCGCTCAGCAGGGCCCGTACGCAGGTGATTCCCGCACGGATCGTCGTCGAGAAATCCCGGTCGGGCTCGGTGAGCATCCGCAGTGCGAAACCGTCTCCCAGGGAGAACAGGATCTCGGCCACCGCGTCGGGCTCGGCGTGCAGTTGGAGGATCCCCTCCTGCTGCGCCTGGGCAAGCATCGCCGCGACCTGAACGCGAGTCTGGCTCATCAGGGCCGCGTACTCGACGGCGATGTCCGCATTGCGGCGGGAGAGAGTGAAGAGCTCGAACACCAGCGTGACGAAGTCGGGGTCCTCGCGAATCGTCTCCTGAAGGTTCTGTGCCATCAGGTCGATGAAGTCGTCGGCCGTCTTGGCCGTGGAGAGCTGCTGCTCGAGACGCTCGATCCGCAGCTCGCCGTCGCGGCGGACGGCCTCGACCAGGAGCTGCTCCTTGGTTCCGAAGTAGTAGTGGAGAAGCCCTCGCGAGACCCCGGCCTCACGAGAGACGTGGTCGAAGGTCGAGCCGGTGGTTCCCCGGCGGGCGACGCTTCGACGCATCGCGTCGATGATCCGCTGAGCCTTCTCGCCCGAGAGGGGACGCGTAGGGGCGGCGGATGACACCGCCCCCTCGCCGTCGGCGGGATCGGCGACTGTCACCTCGGCAGCACTCATCGATCCCCGCCGCTTGTCCGTCTCAGGCGCTCGCCATGCCCGCAGGCTCGGCGGCGTTGCTCGGAGCGGTGGTCGAGGTGTAGTCGAACTGCTCCTCGGCTCCGAAGAGGAGGTCGAGAACCTTTGTACGGAGGCCCTCGTTCAGCGCGATCGCCAGCATCCCGCCGATCGTCGCCAGCAGCAACGCCCGTTTGAAGCCGCCGCGCCGCTTCCTCGCCTTAGCCGGAGGCTCGCGCAGGGCGCCCGTTGCGTCGCGCAGGGAGCCGATCGCGCTCTTGAGCTCCTCCTGGAGCTTCTTGTCCTCGAACAGTGCCTCGGTCGCGGGCTTGCCGTTGTTCAACCGTCCATAGGCGCTTCGTGCCGCGCCGTAGGCCGAGAGAAGGCTCGCGCGCAGTTCTTCGTCCTCGAGAAGCCGCTGGACGTAGCGGTTGTCAGCTGCTGTCCTGGCCGCCTCTGACGCCTTGCCGAGTTTGTCTTTCGCTGCCATCGTTGCCACCGCCTCTGCTGAGAGCTTGCAGGTCTGCGGTCAATATACCCCCGCGCCGATCCTCGTACTCAATGGAGGACGGGTCGAGGACGGACTGGCCTCAGCTGTGGAGCGCCGCCTGCTCCTGGGCCGACGGAAAGGCCCAGGCCGCCCGCGTGCGCCGCTCCTGACGGAAGACGAAGCGCAGCTGCGGCGGCGGTTTGAGCTGCGCCTCGTGAGGCCTGAACGTCGCGCAGGGCTCCTCGAGCTCGAGCGCGCAGAGGAGGTTGACTCGGAAGAAGCACTGCTCGCAGCTGACCTTGGGGGCCGCTCGCTTCTTGGGTGCTCGCCTGCTCTGTGTCGCCTGCACTTGACCCGCCTGAGATCGGACTTGTCTGGTTGCGCTCCACGGAGGAGCACAGGCGAGCGATCAAAGCACGGGCGACCCGGGCACCGCAAGGCCGGCCGTGGCCCCACCCCGCAAATCGCAGAAGAAAAGACGAGTACCCGGAAATACCTGTAAATCAGTCACGTTCCTGTGACAATCGAGGCGGAACGCCCGCACTTTCCGGCGGTTTCGGGGAAGCCAGTCCTGGCGCGTCATCATCTGCCCGGTGGAGATCCTGCTCACCGGCGCCACCGGATTCGTCGGCTCGCTCCTGCTGCCCCGCCTGATGGAGCACGGCCACGCCGTGTCCGCACTCACGCGCGACCCGGCCCGAATGCGTGCTGCGCTTGCCGTCTCGCCGGCAGGCAGGCCTCGGATCCTGGCGGGCGACGCAGTCAGCGGGGAGGGCCTCGCACAGGCCCTCGAGGGGATCGAGGTCGCCTA
>CAZFGJ010000033.1:0-21472 GCA_964518445.1 uncultured Solirubrobacteraceae bacterium | reverse complement strand
CAGCCAGAGCTACGTTCATGAACCTGCTCCAGAGATCCCCCGTCGCGTAGCCCTGACCGAAGTGGTCGTTGTACACCCACCCCTCGGCGCTCGCCCCCGATGTGTAGGGCTCGTATTCCAGGCCGTTGCTCTGCGCGAGCGGGGTGATGCCGTTGTAGAGGACGGTCTTGTGAGGTGCCGCCTCGCGCACGTCTTCGAGCAGCTGGCGCATCCCCTGCTGATAGGCCGATTTGCTGTACCACGAAGGAACGTTCGTGTACGGCGGTCCGATCACGGGCTTGAGCGGAGGTAGCAGCGGGTCGGCGAGATCGCCCCGTACTTCGTCCAACATCATCCCGTTGAACCCTTTGGAGATCGCCGTCCGTGTCCGCGCGACCGCGGTAGCCCGCCATTCGGGATTGGTGACGTCCATCGCGTACAACAACCATCGTTTGCCGGTTGGTTCGAGGCGGCTCATCCGTTCGGGGTCGGTTAGGTATTCGCTTACCCGGTAGCCGGTTTCGCTCTGCCCCGTGAAGAGCGCGTCGAAGTACTTGAGCAAGCGAACGCGCCGGTTTAGGGCGTGAATCCGCGCGGGAGCGGTGTCGTCGCCCGTAACAACCCACTTGAAGCGCGGCGCGATGAACTGCGCTTCCTGGGATGAGACGGTTACGTAGTCGCACGTGGCCAGCGTCGTGGTCGCTGCACCGCTGGCCCCCGCCGTTAGCACGAGTGTGACACCAAGCGCACATAGAGCCGCCAGAACCCAACAGCGCGCTAGCTTTAGAACAGCCCAACCCCCACCCATCGGCCAATGATCGCATCTCGCGCCCCGACGAGCCCCGTACGGACTCCTTTGCCCAGCAGGCGACTGTTCGCCTCAGCGATCCTCGAGGAACCGTGGGGCGCCTCATCGTCCACTTCATGCGAAGCGGGAGCCCCCAGCCTCAGCGGTTAGGAAGCGATGCGGTAGGGAACCAATAAACCGTGGCGGGGAGAGCGGACATTTCGCGTAACGCCGCTCCCGGGAGAGTCCCGTTCGCGCCACCTCGCGCGACGCGGACGAGCGACTGCCCGCTCCCGCGCTATACCCAGGCCACAGTTCCGCGCAGTCCGGCCTAGAGCCTTCCCACCATGCTCGTAGCGATCATTTCCGACACGCATCTCCCGCGCGGCTCGCGGACTCTCCCGCCGGCATGTACCGCGCGCTTGCGGTCGGCCGATCTGATCCTTCACGCCGGTGACTTCAGCGCGCTCACGGTCGTCGAGGAGCTCTGCGCATTCGGCCCCCGGATGCTCGCCGTGCACGGCAACGTCGATGAGCCCGCGGTGCGACTGCAGCTGCCGGAGGTGATCGAGATCGAGCTCGACGGGTCGGTGGTCGCGATGATCCACGACGCCGGGCCGGCGCCAGGACGCCTGAGGCGCCTGCGCGCCATGTTCCCCGATGCCGATGCCGTCGTCTTTGGGCACTCCCACATTCCCCTCCACGAAACCGACGCTGACGGCTTTCAGATCTTCAACCCGGGAAGCCCCACCGAGCGCAGGCGCTCGCCTGACCACACGATGGGACTCGCGCACATCAAGCGCGGGAGCATCTCCTTCGAGCTCGTCGTGCTTTGACGAGCCTGGATCGCGCCGTACGTTTCGAGCTCGTCGCCCCCAGAGCACACGATTGACCCCCTGCTGCGGGAGCAGGAAGTCACCGAGACACCACGCAGGTACCGCAGACTCAAGCACCTCCAGAGGCGCGCAGTCGGTAAACCTCGACCTCCCTGTCCAGTCCCCGAAGTTGCTGCCGGCCGATCGCCGCCCACTCGTCGGGGTCATCGGTCCGGTCGACCGCTGCGCGCGTAGCCAGCAGTTCACTGCTGCCCGCGAGCGCCAGTAGTCGTGCTGCGAGGTTGACGGCGCCGCCGAAGTAGTCACCCTCGCGCCGGACAACGACGCCTTGGTGCATGCCGCCATGAAGCGCCAACGCCCCCGGCCCGGCCATCGTGGCGCAGAATCTGTGCCACGCGGCGACCGCGTCTTTGGCCTCGGGGTAGACGAGCATCGCGCCGTCACCGAGGTTCATTACAACGCGGCCGTGCTCTCCGCGCTCAGCGCTCATGACGTCGGCAAAATGCCGCGTCGCTGCGATCGCCGCAGCGTCTCCGTGGGTCTCGGCGAACGCGGAGAAGTTCTTCAGGTCACAGAACAGCAGACATACGTCGACGGCCCCCGGGATCGACCCCGGGGCATATTCCTCAGCGTCGCGGACCGCGTACTGAGTCAGTTCGTGCTCGACCCAGCGCCGGTGGATTCCGATGATCAGTGGATCGGCGAGCGGCAGCAGCTCGGCCAGAGCACGCTGCGTCGTCTCCAGCGCCTCGGCCGGCTTCACCTTGCCTGCCCGCACCCGCGGCTCGGTCTCAAACCGGAAGTTGTCAACCTCGGCGCCGGCCATGCGCGACAGCGCCTGCCCCCATACGCGTGAGATCTCGATCTGAACCTCCATCGGCCACCACTCCCGATGTGCAGCCGCTCCGATCAGCGCGTCGGCCTCGGCAGAGCTGAAATAGGGATCGTTGGGCGCCGGGGATGGGAACCCGAACGCCGCGATCATCGCGAGCGTGTTCGGGACGGGCCAACCGCCGCGTCTCTCGATGTCTGCGGCCGACACGGTCCGGGCGACACGGTCGGGATCGAGGACCGTGTCAAAGATCGCGTCCTGTAGGTGTCCATGCAGCAGAGCGCGTTCCATGGCCCCGACCGAGACCCCGAGCTCGAGCAGTCCCGCCACAAGCTCGTCCTGATCCGCCTCCAGGCCGAGATCTCGGCAGACAGTCCTTACGCGGTCAACCGCTGCATCATCGGCGCCCACGCTCCGGGCGCGCGCGGTGGCCCCCTCTACAACGTGCCCCCTGCGACGTGGAAGAGAGGCACCGACTGGAACCCACTCGGCCCCTTCTATGTAAGGATTACGACACCTCGCCGGCCTTTGCGGTCAACTCTCGGCAGTTGGGGCGAGCGGATCACCGATGGGAGACGGAGAGAGAATCATCGCGGCAAGGACGGGTTGCGATCGCTTCGGCCACCTGTTCGCGAACCACCAAACCAACGAGCAGGGAGACGACGCTGTCATGGAGGCATTTTCAGGAGCCCGCAAACGGCACGTCGCGGCGTTGACCACGCTGCTCGCATTGCTGGGATGTTTCGTCTTCGCAGCTTCGGCTTCCGCCTGGGTGGTCGCCAACAAAGTGAAAGTCGGGGGCACTCCCTTCGGAGTGTCGGGCGACGGGACACACATCTGGTCGGCCAACCGCGGAACCACGGTCACCGAGATCAACGCCGCGACGCGCGCGATCGAGAACACGGTCACCGTCGGCACCACCCCCTACGCGGTATCGGACGACGGCACCCACGTCTGGGTGGCGAACTTCGGGTCGAACAACGTCAGCGAGATCAACCAGGCGACCGCCAAAGTCGAAAACACCATCACCGTCGGCTCCAACCCGAACACGATCTCCTCCGATGGGACACGCGTGTGGGTCACGAACGCCTTCTCCAGCACGGTCAGCGTGATCAACGTGGCGACCGCCAAAGTCGAAAACACGATCACGGGGCTCAGCGAACCGTTCGCCGTCTCCTCCGACGGCACCCACGCGTGGGTGGCGAACGCCGGCTCGGGCACGGTCAGCGAGGTCAACCCAGCGACCGCCAAAGTCGAAAAAACGATCACCGTCGGCACCCGCCCAACAGGCATCTTCTCCGACGGAACCCGCGTCTTCGTGACGAACCTCACGTCCAACACGGTCAGCGTGATCAACGCCGCGAGCGGCACGGTCGAACGCACGATCACCGGTTTCAACTCCCCTGTCGGGGTCTTCTCTGACAAAACCCGCGTCTGGGTGGGGAACAACGCCATCGGCACGGTCAGCCAGTTCAACGTCGCAAGCAGCGCAATCGAACGGACGGTCTCGTCGGTCAACGGACCGCAGTCGATCTACGCCGAAGGGACTCGCGCCTGGGCGACGGAATCCTCGAACGGAAACGTCGCCCAGATCGGCCCGGACCTTCCGAAAGCGTCGATCAGCTCGCCGGTGTCCGGCGGCACCTATGTGATCGGCTCGGTCGTCGCGACGGCGTTCTCGTGCGCCGAGGGGGAATTCGGCCCCGGCGTCGCATCGTGCACCGACTCGCACGGGGGCTCGGGGACATCCGGGACGCTCGACACGTCCTCGCCCGGGGCGCACACGTACACGGTCACGGCGACCAGCAAAGACGGAGAGACCTCGACGACGTCGATCACCTACACGGTGGCCGAACCACCGTTCGTGGGGATCGGCGCCCCGGCGTCTGGCGGCATCTACGAAAAAGGCCAGCACGTCTCCACGGAATTCCATTGCATCGCCCCCAACTTTGATCCGGGGATCGCATCGTGTCTGGACTCCAACGGCGCGGGGTCGCCCGGTTCGCTCGACACGTCCACGTACGGGCCCCACACCTACACGGCGACCGCGACCAGTCTCGATGGAGCGAAATCAACCGCGCAGATCAACTACACCGTCGCCGCACCCCCGACGGGCACAGTCACCAGTCCGGCCGGCGGCGGGACCTACCTGCAAGGCCAGGTCGTCGCCACGACGTTCTCGTGCGCCGACAGCCAATACGGAACCGGGATCTCCTCGTGCGCCGATTCGAACGGCGCCACCGGGGGCTCTGGAACACTCGACACCTCGACGCCGGGCCTGCACGGGTACGGGGTGATTGCGTACAGCAAAGACGGCCAGAAATCGATCACGGCGATCACCTACACCGTCGCCGCGCCTCCGACCGCGACGATCAAATCGCCGGCCACCGGTGGGTAATACCACCAGGGCGAAGTGGTTCACACGGCGTTCTCGTGCACCGATGGCGCATCCGGCCCGGGCATCGAAAGCTGCAGCGACCAGAACGGCGCCACGGGCGGTGAAGGCACGCTCGATACCTCCACTCTCGGTCCGCATTCCTACACCGTCACTGCGAAGAGCAAAGACGGCCAGCAGGCCACCGCCTCGATCGCATACACGGTCGGTGCGCCGGCGCAGCGCTGCACGCTGAACAGCGCCAGCGTCAAACTCTCGCCTGGCCTCACGAACACCGCGGCGATCCAGACTGTCAAGATCAAGGGCACGCTCAGCGGGTGCCTGAACGAGCCCTTCACCGAAGTGAAGTACAAAGCGACGCTGACGAGCGCGGTGCCGCTGTCGTGCGCAACGCTGACCGGAGCCGGCTCTCCGGCGTCAGGTGCCGCCAAGCTCCAGTGGGTGCCGAAGACGAAACCGTCGACTTCGGCGGGGACGCTGACGATGCTCCTGACGGAAACGCCGGCGGCAGCGTTCTCCGGTTCGGTTGCGAGCGGGCCCAACGCGTCGCTCAGCTTCAGCGGTTCGGCCGCCGTGAGTTTCGTCGGCGGCGCGACGTGCGGGGTGCCGATCGGCACGAAAGCCGCCAAAGCAGTCAAGACCGGCACGCTCGGCGGCGCGGTCAGCTTCAAATAGGAGCTCGCGCGAGGCATCGAGCGGTGGCGCTGCGTTTGGGCGCTGCACCGCTCGGTGTCGGTCGCTCCTCCGGCCTGGGATCGCGACAGCGGGCCAGTAGCGCCGCGCCGGCGCAAAACAAAGGGCCGACCAAGGCCGGCCCTTCGCATCACGTCCATCGACGCGCCTCCGTCACATGCTCACCCGATGAAGACCAATGGAGCCTCACCGGCGCCGGGCACGCTCACACTGAGGTCCCAGGTGTTCGGCGACAGCGTCAGCTTCTTCTGACAGCCCGGGCTGCTGCCTTCCTGCCCGGTGAACTTCGGAGGTTTGCTGCCGAGTTTGATCGATTCTTCATCCGTGTTGTAGGTGCCCTTGATCGACTTCGTCGAGTAGAAGCAGTCCAAGCCGGCTGCGTCGATTCTGAGCTCGAGTGAGATCGGACCCGTCAGCTCCGCCTTGCCGTTCGGCTTGAGCACGAGCTTCGGAGGAAACGGCTGCGGGTTGAGCGACACCTCGGCGCCGCCCATCGAGCTGCCGCACGGCCCGCCGCTCGCAGCGCCGAAGCCGGCGCCGCTGATCGCGGCCTGCAGGCCGCCGTCGGTGCTCTGGATCGAGCCGTTGAACTGACCCTGCGGGCAGTTCACGACGACCGGCCCGCCCGTGAACTGGACCTCGTGCTCGGCGACGATGTTGATGATCGATTCTTTGTCTGGCGGGAGCGGGACGATGTGATTGTTCAGCAGCGCCCCGTAGCACTCGATGGGTGCCTTGCAGGGGTTCTTCGCCGACGCCACCGGGGCGGTTGCCCCGATGGCTGCCAGCGCCAGGGCCGCGAGCCCGCTACCGGCGATCATCTTGATGCGAAACATGTCTGCCTCCTTGGTGTGTGTGATGCGGGTCGGTCCCCGCTTGAGGTCATGTTCGTTTCGCGCCGGGGCCGGCACCAGGCACCCAAGGTGTAGGAAGTTGCATCCTGCCGGCAGCCCCCGGAGAGGCCCTGTGGAGACGTCGATCATCGGTCCATTCGAGTCAACGGCTGGTGGTACGCTTGGAGACGATCGACCTCGGGAGCCTCGACGGATGCGCCGTCTCGCGCTGTTCTTCTCCGTAGCTCTTCTCGCCGGCCTCACGACCGGCGGGGTCTCTCCGGCGCTCGCCGCGAACACGGACTGGACCGTCAACGGCACACCGCTCGCGCCGGGCCAGGAAGTCTCCGTCAAGTTCGCCTCGATCACGCCCGTACAGCTCCTCGCGCCGGCGCAGGGTATCGACATCACCTGTACGAGCTGGAAGGCCAAGGGCACGCTCGTCGGCGGCGAAGTCGGCACCGGCGAACTCGTCAACTCCAAGCTCGCTCACTGCACCCAGATGGAAGAAGGGGCCCCCGGTCCCATCAAGGCCAGGGTGCACTTCACCAGCGTGACGCTGCACACCGGCACGAACCCGCCTGTCGGGTCGGCCGGTACGACGACGTTCCAGGTGATCGGCGACGACTGCACCTTCAAGAAACCGCACTGCGAACCCACCTCCGTGGTCGCGGGCCTCGCCGAGAGCTTCGGGCCCGCCCCCGGTGAAGCCGGCAACGTCGTCGACTTCCCCCAACCGGCCCTCCCCGCGAGCGCGCTGACCATCGGCGGCAGCCCGGCGGAACTGATCGGCAAAGCCGTCTTCAAGCTGCCCAAACACGCAACGCTCTCGCAAGCCGAACCGTAGGTCGCGGTGAGGTTCCCGGCCGGCCGGTGACGCCCTCCGGTCCGTGGTGATGCGAGACCTCGCCGATCCGACAAGGGCAGCGCCCCGCGTCGTTGGCGACTTCCGACTCGAGCAGCTCATCGCCGAAGGCGGCATGGCGCAGGTCTACGACGCGCACCAGATCTCCCAGAACCGCCGCGTCGCGCTCAAGCTCATCGCCCCCGTGGCCGCCGGCGACAGCGTCTATCGCGAGCGCTTCATTCGCGAGGCCCGCGCCGCGATGGATCTCGAGCACCCCAACGTCGTCCCGATCTACGGTGCCGGCGAGGGGGACGGCCACCTGTTCATCGCGATGCGTCTGATCGAAGGCGAAGACCTCGGGAAGATCATCGACGCCCACAGGCCGTTGCCCGTCGAGCGGACGCTCATGCTCCTCCGGCAGATCGCCGCCGGCCTCGACGCGGCGCACGCCGCGGGGCTCATCCACAGAGACGTCAAGCCCGGCAACGTCATCGTGGAGCGTCCCGGGCAGGCGAGCGAGCACTGCTACCTCGTCGACTTCGGACTCGCCGCCCGGGAGGGCGACGCACCGGTCATTAGCGCCGGTGGCTGGGCGGGGACCCCCGCCTACGTCGCCCCAGAGCATCTGCGCGGCGAGCTCCTCGACGCCCGGACCGACGTCTACGCACTCGCCGTACTCGCCTTTCGTGCCCTCGCCGGCGAGACGCCCCACGCGCGCGAACACGACTCGGGGATGCTGCTTGCCCACCTGTACGCCCCGCCCCCATCTCTGACGGAGCTGCGCCCTGACCTGCCACGCGCCGTCGATGTTGTGATCGCACGAGCTCTCGCGAAGGCACCGAATACTCGGCAAGCCTCAGCCGGGCAGCTTGTCGTTGAGCTCGAAGAGGCACTCGGCCAAGCACCCGACGCCCGCCGAGGAGGCCCGGCCGAGCGCTCACGCCCGCCGGCCGGCAACCTGCCCCCCGAGACCGCGTTCTTCGCGGGCCGGCGGGTTGAGCTCGAAACGATGCGCGAGGCGCTGGCCGCTTCGCGCCTCTTGAGCCTGGTCGGGCCGGGCGGCGTGGGCAAGACCACGCTGGCGCTTCACCTTGCGGCGAGCGTCGAACCGGACTACTCGGGTGCGTGGGTTGTCGAGCTCGACTCGGTCCGGGACGCGGCCGGCCTGGAGCTCGCGCTAGCCCGGGTGCTGGGACTGCGGCTCGCCGCCCTCGGATCGACGCGCTCGGCCCTGGTCGAGTTCATCGAGCAGCGCCGGCTGCTGCTGATCTTCGACAACTGCGAGCACCTCCTCGCCGATGCCGGCGGCCTGGCCGTCGAGTTGCTCGCAGCCTGCCCTCGCCTGACGATCCTTGCGACCAGCCGCGAGCCGCTCGCCGTCGAGGGCGAGTATGTCCACGGCCTTGGGGCACTCGAGCTGCCGGACGAGGAAGGCGACCCGGCTGACGTCCTCGCGAGCGATTCCGCACGACTGCTGCTCGAGCGTGCCGGCGAGTACGGACTCTCCGTAGATCTCGCGCCCGAGACCGTCGCGGCCATCGCCCGGATCTGTGTTCGCCTCGAGGGCATCCCGCTGGCCCTCGAGCTCGCGGCAGCGCGACTTAGAACGCTCTCCGTGCAGGACCTGGAGCGACGGCTTCAGAGCGACCTCCGCGTCCTCGCGCCCTCCAGTGGAGAAGACCGCGATCGCAGGCGAACGCTCGACGGCATGATCGACTCGAGCTGGCAGCTGCTCGGAGCGGACGAGCGGGCGGTCCTCGCGCGGCTCGCGGTCTTCGCGGGGCCCTTCACGCTGGAGGCCGCCGAAGCCGTCGTGTCGGAAGCGGACGGTGATGCTGTCGATGCCGGACCGCTGGTCACGGCGCTTGCCGACAAGAGCCTGGTGCAGGTCGACGCGCTCCGCGCCCGCGCGCGGTTCCGGATGTTGCAGCCGATACGCGAGTTCTGCTGGGCGCGTCTTACCCCTGCCGGGCGCGCCTCGGCGCGGGCGGCACACCGTTCGTACTACCTCGCTCTTGCGGAGCGCGCGGCACCGATGCTCGACTCCGCGCGGTCCTCGGAATGGCTCGCCGCGCTCGACGACGATCAGCTGGACATCCGCGCCGCGATCGAGAGTGCCCTGGCGGACGGCGAGTCTGCGGACGCGCTGCGGATCGGCGTGGCGATGCGCCAGTTCTGGGCCTGTCGCGGCCTCGCAGGCGAAGGCATCGAGCTACTCGAGGCCGCCCTGCGCGCCGTTCAATCCCCGCCGAGGGAGGCGCTGCGCGCGAAGGCGCACAGCGCCATCGCACATCTCGCCGCCGGCCGGCTCTTCGACACGCGCACCGCTGAGCCGCATGCTGTCGAGGCCCTGAAGCTCGCCCGTTCGACGGGCGACGCCGACACCACGGCCGAAGCGCTCATCTGGCTCTCATGGAGCGACAGCTTCGCCGGCCGTGCGGCCGAGGGTCTCGCGCACGCCCAGGAGGCATTGGCGAGTGCGAGCTCGATCGAGGACCCCACGGTGCTGGGGCGCCTGCTCGATGCCGAGGCGGTGGCGCTCGAGCATCTCGGCGAGGCGAGCGCCGCCCGGCTCGCATACGAACGCGCCCGAGGGGTGTTCGCGCACGCCGGATACTCCCCCGGTGTCGCGTCGGTCGACAATCACCTCGGCGACCTCGACCTGAGCGCCGGCGACCTGGCCTCGGCGGCGGCGCACTTCTCGCACGCACGGAGGACCGCCGAAGAGGCGAGCGATGAGGCGTCCGTTGCGATGGCGGCGCTCAACCTCGCGCTGATCGAGCACCTCCAAGGACGGCGGGAGACGGCACGCGAACTGTTCATCGACGCTCTCATCACCAACCAGGCCTGCGGCGACCGCGCGAACATCGCCTTCTCGATCTTCGGACTCGCCCTGACAGACCCGCAACCCGAACGCGCCGCGGAACTCCACGGCAGCGCCTCGCATCGGCTCAGGCAGCTCGGCATCCTGCTGTCCACTCTGGAACAACGCATGCAGACCGACGAGCTCGAGCGCCTATCCGACAGCCTCGGCACGGAGCGTTTCAAGCGCGCGATTGACCGAGGCAACCTGCTCACGGTCGAAGACGTGATCGCTGCGGTCGACGCCGAGGATCGCTCCTACGCATAGTCCTCCGCGCGAAGGTCAGTCCGGCGAGAGGTCCCGCTGCGAGACGATCCCCATCCGCAAGGCAAGCTCGGCGAGCCGAGCGCGCTTCTGGTTCTGCGGAAGCTCTCCGAGTCCGAACCGTCCGAACAGGATCCGTAGATGCCGCTTCACCGCGTCGATCCCCAGGAAGACCTCACGGGCGATCTGCTGGTTGCTTGCCGGCACCGCGAACTCGGACCCATCGGCGTAGGGGCGGCAGAGCGCGACGAGGACCCGCCGCTGGGTCTCGCTGAGATTCGGCACCTCCGGAAGGGTGCCGCTCGCGACCGTCGGCTCCGGAGCGGCCGTGGCCTCCTGGCAGTAGGCAATGACCGTCTGCCCCACGAGCAGGCGGTCACCCGGACGCAGCCGCTGCCTGCCGACGACCCGCTCCCCGTTCAGGAACGTCCCGTTGCGTGAGAGCCCGTCATCGGCGACCGTCCACTCCTCCCCGAGGCGCCGTAGCTCCGCGTGCAGTCCCGAGACCTCCCCATCCCAGGGAAGCGACAGGTCCATCCCCTTTCCCCGGCCCACCGTCACCTCCGTTGCGCCGGGGTCGAGCGGGACCAGTTGCAGGGCGCCGGCGCCATCGCGCATCGCCAGGAACGGATGGTCGCTGCGCTCGACGGCCAGCATCGCCTTGAGCTCACTCGGACTCAAGGAGTGACGTGCGAGCGGATCGCCCGCATCGCTGATCGTACGGCTCGAAATCACCGACCTCGCTCGAACTCACGCGACTGATTCGACGTCTACGGCTGAGGATGCCACACGCGCGTCCTTCCGGCGAAATGAGTACCTAGACTCGAAGCCCCGATGAGCGATCCCTACAACCTCGCGCGGTTCGTGAGCGCTCAGGACGCGGACGGCACCTACGCCAGGGCAACCGCCGAGCTCCGCGCCGGGCAAAAGGCCAGCCATTGGATGTGGTTCGTCTTTCCGCAGATCGCAGGACTCGGAAGCAGCCCTCAATCCCGGAAGTACTCCATCTCCTCCCTGGAGGAGGCGATCGCCTACCTTCAGCATCCCGTGCTTGGCCCGCGGCTGACCGAGTGCGCCGAGATCGTCGAGGCGACAGAGGCACGCGACGCGACCGAGATCCTCGGCTCGATCGACGCCCAGAAGCTTCACTCCTCGATGACCCTCTTCATGCGCGCCGCGCCTGGACCATCGGTGTTCGAGCGCCTGCTCGACCGCTACTTCTCAGGCATTCCCGACACGGCGACCGACGAGCGACTCTAGAAAGGTGATCGTCAATCCCGAGCCCGGGCCTGCACCGCATCCATCGTCTCCATGATCGACACCGACTCATCAAGCGGCATCAACGGGCTCTCGAGGTCTCCGGCAGCCAGGCAACGAGCGACCTCGTCGGCCTGGTGACGCAACCCCCGTCCCTCGTGCATCGACTCGACCCGGGTCGGCTCGCCTTCTCTGGGAATGAGCGTGACCGCAGCGGGAGCGTAGAAGTCACCCTCGATCTCGATCCTGGCATCGGTACCGACGATCGACGCACACGTCGGGCTCTTCGCCCGTAGCGTGCAGGTGAGGATTGCCTGAGCACCGCTCTCATAGCCGAACACCATTGACGTCTGCGCATCCACCCCGGTGAAGGCAGGCGCGCTCATGGAGATGACCCGGCTCGGTGGGCCCAGGACCATCGAGGCGAACGACACCGGATAGATGCCAAGGTCCAGGAGCGCACCTCCGCCGAGCTCCGGGGCGAACAGGCGAGAACCGGCGTCCTCCGCGAACCACTGGCCGTGATCCGCGATGACGGCGACGATCTCGCCGAGCAGCCCCTGCGCAAGCCATTCACGGACCACCGCGATGTGCGGAAGGAATCGCGTCCACATCGCCTCCATCGCAAACAGGCGCCTCTTCCGCGCCACCTCGACGATCTCAACGGCCTCGGTCGCGTTCATCGCGAAGGGCTTCTCGACCAGGACAGGCTTGCCCGCACGCAGAGCCAGAATCGCGTTGTCCCGGTGCATCGGGTGCGGGGTCGCCACATAGATCACGTCCACGTTTGAGTCGGTGAGGAGCGACTCATAGCTCCCATGGCGGCCCTCGATGCCGAACTCCTCGGCGAACCGGTCCGCCGTGCCCTGACTGCGCGACCCCACAGCGCTCACCACCCCCGATTCGGTCAGCCGCAGATCACTCGCGAAGGCATGTGCGATCCCTCCCGTCCCCAGGAGTCCCCACCGCAGTGCGCTCACCGAAGCGCCGGGATGACTTCGCTCGCCAGGCGCTCCAGCTGCTCCTGATCGTCCACCAGCGGATTTAGCAACATCAGCTCCGCGCCGGCGTCCGCGACCTCGCGAAGCGCTTCGACGCACTGCTCGGGGGTGCCGGCGACCATGTGCTCTGACCACTCGCCGCCGCCGTAGTGACGTTTGAGGGCATCATCCAGCCGCTCTTGCGCAACGGCGAGATCGTCCCCGACATGCACATAGACCCGCTTGCCGAATTTGAACTTCTCGGGGTCGCGGTTCTGCACGGCCAACTCGTCCTTCACCATCGCGACCTGTTCGGCATACCGGGGGGTGGTCTGGGATCCCGCGCCCATGAACCCGTCCCCGTGCCGCGCGGCGCGGCGCATCCCGGCCGGCGCGTTGCCGCCGAACCACACGGGCGGGTGAGGCTTCTGCACCGGCTTGGGCTCCATCGTCGCTCCCTGGAGGGTCCAGAACTGCCCCTCGAAGTCGATCCGCTCATCGGCCCAGCAGCTCTTCATCAGCGCCAGGGCCTCGTTGAAGCGCGCGACCGGCTTGTCCGGGTCGACGCCGAAGGCGGCGAACGGCCGCTCCTTGCCGCCGCTGGCGATGCCCACCTCCACGCGGCCGTGGCTGAGGCAGTCCAGTGAACTGATCGCCTTGGCAAGGTGCAGCGGGTTGTGCAATGGCAGCACGAACACCGCGCAGCCCAGTCGCAGCCTCCGGGTGCATGCCGCGGCATAGGTGAGCGTCTGGAGTGACCCCAGGACGCCGGCTGCGCCGATCACCTGCTCCTGCACCCACCCGCTCTCGAACACCTCGAGCTCCTCGACGCGGGCGAGGTGAGAGCGGAAGGCCGCCTCGTCGAAGTGGCTGTCGCGAGCGTACTGGGGTATCGAGATCGCGAAACGCACCGGACGAGAGTATTACCCGCTCGCCGACGCCGACCGCGACCTCGCCTGATCACGCAGCTCGATCCTTCTGATCTTGCCCGTCAGGGTCTTTGGGAGTTCATCGGTGAACTCGATCTCCCGTGGGTAGGCGTAGGCCGAAAGCCGGTCGCGGACGAACGCCTTGATGCGCTCCGCCGTCTCCGGGGAGGCCTCATGGCCGTCGGCCAGCACGACGTAGGCCATCACGATGTTCCCGCGGCGCTCGTCGGGTGCCGCCACGACGGCGGCCTCCCTGACGGCCTCATGCTCCAGGCAGACCGACTCCACTTCGAACGGACCGATCCGGTAGCCGGCCGAGATGATCACGTCGTCGGCCCGGCCCTCGTACCAGACGTAACCCTCAGCATCCATCCGGGCGGCGTCCTTCGTGTGAAACCACTCACCGCCGAACGTCGCCGCGCTCTCCTCCTCCATGCGCCAGTAGCCCAGCGGGTAGTGAGGGTTCGTCCGTGCCCGCAGGCAGATCTCCCCGCGCTCGCCCTGCGCCACCTCGTTCTCGTCCTCGTCGAGGATCGCCACCTGCCAGCCGGGCATGGGCCTGCCCATCGAGCCTTCCCGGACATCCATGAACGGGAAGTTGGCGCACAGCGGGTAGGACTCGGTCAGGCCGTAGTAGTCCAGCACCGTCACCCCGTACTGCTCGCGGAACCACTTGATCGCCTCGGGGTTCAGCGGCTCGCCCGCCGAGCAGACGATCCGGAACTGCTGCGGGTAGCGGGTGCCCGCGTCGGTGATCGACATCATCGAGCGGATCGCCGTGGGCGTCCCGAAGACGTTGCTCACCTCATGGCGCGAGAGGAAGTCCAGTGTCTTGTGAGGATCGAAGCCGCCCTCCCGCTGATAGACGCACTGCACGGCTCCCAGGCGCCACGGTCCAAGCAGCGGGCAGATCCCCGCTGCCCAGGCCCACTCGCCCATGCCGTGAAAGCGCTCCCCGTCCTGGATGTCGTGGCAGTAGCGGAACTCCTCGTGGGCCAGGATGTAGCGGTGGGCATGCACGATGCCCTTGGCCAGCCCCGTCGTGCCGGAGGTGTAGTAGAGCTGGGCCGGATCGTCCGCAAGCGTCTGAACCGGCTCGAACTCCGCCGATGCGCCGGACAGCGTGTCCTCGTCCAGGACGAGCGGGGGAGTCGCGACCTCGCCGGAGAAGCGCCCCTCGTTCGCCGCGTCGGTCACCAGGACCGCCGGCTCCGCGTCTCCGAGGCGGTGATGGATCCCCTCATCTCCATAGAGAACCGACATGGACAGAAGCAGCGCGCCCAGCTTCCACGTGGCAAAGAACATCGCCGCCGTCTCGGGCGTCGGGGGCAGCACCACCGCTACGCGGTCCCCCCGCTTGACCCCTCTCGCCGCCAGCACGTTGGCGCACCGATTCGACAGATCCTGGAGCTCGCCCCAGGTGACTTCGCGGACGGCCCCCGAGAAGTGCTCATGGATCATCGCGAGCTTCTCACGGGGGTGGCTGTCGCAGATGTCGAGCGCGATGTTGTAGTGCTCCGGCACCTCCCACCGGTGCTCGGCGCATGCGATCTCGTAGGTGTCCCCACTCTCTGCCATCGGCCTCTGCTCCTTCCTCGGGAGGTTCCATCATGAGCGTTGCAGAGTCTGCTGGGGGATACTCCAGCGATGGCTGAGGGCTTATCGGCGTCCGAGGTGGGCAAAGGGATCGCTGAGCACCGGGAGAGCGTGGCCGAGGACCCCGCCCGCGGCGGCTGGGATCGGGCCCTGTCGATCACCGAGGCCGTACTGCTCTCGCTCGTGGCGGTGCTCGCGGCCTTCTCCGGATATGCGGCCGCCAAGTGGGGCACCGAGGCCTCGGTTTCCCTCGCCAAGGCCTCCGCCGCTCGAACGAAGGCCAACCGCGCTGACCTCGAAGCCCTCCAGATCCGCACCCTGGACTCCGTTTCCTTCAACGCATGGTTCACCGCCTTCTCCGCCGGCAACGCAACCGCCGAGCGAATCGCCGAAAGGCGCCTTCGTCCCGGGTATCGGCCCGCGTTTCACGCATGGCTCGCCACAGATCCCGCCCACAACCCACATTCTCCGCCGGGACCGTCCTACATGCCCCAGTATGTGATTCCTCAGGAAGCCGCTGCCAAGTCGCTTGACGCTCACGCGGATGCGAACTTCGCGGACGGCGCCTATGCGGGTGCGACCGGGGACAAGTACGTCCGCGACACCGTCTTCCTGGCGTCGGTGCTGTTCCTGGTCGGGATCAGCAGCCACTTTCCGCTCCGCGGTGCACGCTACGCGCTGATCGGGGTCGGCTGCGTGATTCTCGTCTTCTCAATCGTCCAACTGCTCGGGCTCCCAGGACTGCCGGGAGGCATTTGACCTCACAGGCTGAGCGCGGGTACCAGCGGACCATCCACCCCCGTCCGGCGCCCGTCGTCGTAGAGAACATGTGAGGACTTGAAGCCCTTGGCGATCAGGTAGATGCCAAGCGACAGCTCCCAGACGGCCTCGGGAAGCGTCAGCGCGAACGACGCGGCGGAGCTCTGGTCGTAGGCGCCGAACAGGACCAGGAGCGCCGTGAGGAGCGCCAGGGAACCACCGAACATGCCGAACTGTGCGAACCGGCGCGGCACGAGTTCCGAGCGGAACATCAGGTAGCCGAGGATCAGCCCGTTGCCGATGGCCGCGCAGAAGGCAGGGCCGAGCAGGAACGTGGCGTCGTGGATCGCCACCAGCGAGCGGCCGCTGAGAATGAGTGACGTGTGGTCGGCCCCGGTCACGCCGGCCAGGTCTTTCTGCAGTGTCACCACCGCGAGCAGGCTGACGATGCCCACAGCGATCAGGCAGGACTCCACGACCCGCACGGTCACGTAGCCCAGCGCCAGGCTTTCGCTCTGGCGCCTCAGGACGGGGTACAGCGTGACCGCGATGCCGATGCCGCCGATCAGGGTGAGGATCTCGAACAGAGCGCCGATGTAGATGCGCGTGTCGCCGCCGCTGCCGGACACGAAGTTCGCGTGATGGAGCACCGGGTCATAGAACGCCAACGCCGGGATCGAGATGAACGTGAGGACCATGAAGATCCCCGCGATTCGCGCGATCCTTCTCGAGGGTGGGGCTCCGGGTCGGCCGGGTGGGGTGCCGAGCGCCTGCTCCGGCGATGCGGGAAGTGTCATTGCGGCTCCTTCGTCTAGGAGGCGCGGACCGCTGAGGGTCGACGTGCCTTAGGCCGGCCAGGAGTGGAGCCGCGATGGCTCCCTCGCCGTATCGGGGCGAGGGTGCGATTGAGCTTAGCTGACGGCCTTCACTGCCGAGTCGGCCCAGTGGATCGACTCGAGGTAGGTCTCCCCGATCAGGCCCGGCGCGCCGGAGAGGGTCGCCGCCGAGGCGAAGTCGCCCTTTTCGTAGGCGATGACCGCGCCCAGCAGTCGGCCCAACTCGCCTTCGCCGCTGATCAGGGCGGCGGCGATGTCATCGCGCAGAGGCAGTTCGCGGATGAGCACCTCGATCGGAGCATTGGCGACGGCTTCGGCCACCGAGAAGAGACCGACCGTGAAGGACTCCTCCGGCGCTGCGCCGGGGACCGACCGGCTGAGTTCCTGAGCCATCCGCGCCCGCGTCAGAGCCGTCACGATCATCTCGGATGGCGCCTCGGGGACGTTGGCCAGGGCGGCGATCAGGGCGAACTCGCGCACCGCCACCGTCCCCAGCCACGCCAGCGCCTCGTGGACCGAGCCGACCGGACGGGGCAGGGACATGTGGGCCGAGTTGGCGTAGCGCAGCAGGCGCATGCTCAGACCGGGGTCCCGCGTGATGATCGCCCCCAGGCGCTCGAAGTTGTCCGTGGCCGCAAGCTCGACCATCGTCCCGATCCCGCCCAGCCCGGCCTCGGCGACGGTGCGGGCGGGCCCGGTGGTCGGCTTGAGGAAGAACTGGCCCTGGAACAGGTCAAAGCCCAGCTGCCGGCAGACCCGGAAGGCACGCTGACTGTCCACACCGCAGGCCACGAGCTCCCGTCGGCGCATCCGCTGGCGAGCGGACTTCACCAGTCCCGCCAGCTGGTCCGGCGTGAATGCCCCGACCTCGACCATGATCACCTGGACCTCCTCGAGCAGCGGCCTGTCCAGCGCGGCTGGATCGGCGGCTTTCAGAGCGAGCTGGAAGCCCCTCATCGCATGACGGTCGATCGCCTCCTGCAGCTCGTCGTCCAGCGACTCGCCCGGGGGCAGGCAGAGGATGACCCGCCCCTGCGGCAGGGAGAGCGCGCTCAGCTCGATCAGCTCCGTGCGTGAGACGCACAGGAGGATCTGCCCGCGCGGGGCGAGGCCATGGATCTCCTCGCCCAGCACCATCTCGGCATCGGCGCCCTGCGGAAGCGAGGCCAGATAGCCGCCCGTGCCGCCAGATCCGTCGCCCCTCGAGAGGAGACGGTGGCCGATCAGCTCCTCATCGCCGTTGAAGACCGGCTGGCGCACCAGGCGGATGGCTGAATGCCCCGACTGGGATGACGGCGCAGGCTCACCCGCCTCGGAGACGCCCCTTCGATTTCCTGCCATGGCACGCACACGTTTGTTTCGGCTTCTGGAGCCCTGGGCTTAAGCACAGGGACGCCTCGGGCGAACAAACTGTCAAGGGGTGTTGCGCGAGCTCCAGGGCCCGACCCCGCCGATGTGCTCCACGGAATAGCGCAGAACAAACCCCGGACCCCGCGGGGCGGGGAACTCCGTGTCGGGTGACAGGTAGACCTTGGCCAGGCGGTTGAGCAGATCCCAGGCGGCCTCGCCCTCCTCCACGGTGGCGCGTGCCCGCAGGACCGCATATGGGTTCAGGAAGGCCTCGCGGTCCCGGGGCGCCTCGAAGGACAGCACCACGCGGGGGTCACGTTCGACGTTTCGCACCTTCAGGTAGCGGCCCATATGGCCGCTGACGACGTCGTCACCGTCCAGCCCGATCCAGATGACGCTGACCTGTGGGCTGCCGTCGGCGTTGATCGTGCTCAGGTGGGCCAGGGTGCCCGATTCGATCAGCTCTCGCAGCTCGCTGGGAAGTCCGCTCATCTGCTCGACCCTTTACGCGAAGACCGTTACGAAGAGGTTGGCCGTGGTGGCGACGCCCTGAGGTGAGATCGCCTGGGCCGTGATCACCACCTGCACCGACCCCGAGGCCACAGTCGGGAAGGTGATTTCGGCGCTGCACGCACCGTCGATCGACTTCGACGTGCACAGCTGTTGCCCGTTGTAGAAGAGGGCCACCGACCAGCCCGGGGGTATCGGAGCTGTGCCGGACCGGGCCGTGTAGAGGAAGCTCTGGGCCGAGCTGTAGTCACCTTTGCAATGCGGCACCGCCGAGGCGCAGGATTCCGAGGGGACCGTCAGGCTCGTGTAGGCGGAGCCACCACCCGATGCGCCCAGCACGAAGATCCCGCCCGGCGGTTGGGTCCAGTAGACGCTCACCGCCTTCGAGGTCGCAAGCCTCCGTCCGCCTGAGACGACCGCGACCTGGTAGCCGACCGGGCCGCCGATACCAAGTTCGGTGATCGCGATCGCCGCGTGCCCGCCGGAAAGCACCACTTTGGTGCGGACCGCGTGGAACGTTCCTCCTGACGGCTTCACCAGCAGCTGAAGTTTCGCGCCGGCCGGCAGGCGGCCGTGGTATCCGGCCCGCAACCGGCCGACCGTCTTCGTTTCGATGTAGGGCATCGAATGCCCCACGATCACTCCCTTGGGCATGCCGACCGTTTCGAGCGTCGGGCGCGTTGCCGCCGACGCCGTCGCGGAGATTCCCGCCAATGCGCCCGCCAGCGCGATCGTGGTCGCAAGTCTTCTCATCGCAGCGACGATCATACGGGCGGTGTCCACGGCGGGGAACTCCTCCGGCGCTAGGGTCACTCCCATCCGGGGAGATCGACATGGGAGGACCAGGTGAAGGAGTTACACGGGGACGCAGACGCCGGCGTCGGCGCGAGCGCCGAGGAATGCCTCTCGGCCCTGGCGGCCGTGGAGCGCTATCCCACCTGGTACCCGGATGTCGTGAAGAGCGTCGAGGTGCTCGAGACCGGAAGTGACGGCGTGGCGATCCGCGCACAGGTGAAGCTGTTCGTTTCCGTGGGCCCCGTCAAGAAGGATTTCAACGTGCTCATGGATGT
The DNA here is from genome assembly GCA_964518445.1 of uncultured Solirubrobacteraceae bacterium. Classification (GTDB taxonomy): domain Bacteria; phylum Actinomycetota; class Thermoleophilia; order Solirubrobacterales; family Solirubrobacteraceae; genus Palsa-744. Next base: position 1,856 of record CAZFGJ010000033.1, on the reverse strand, counting down.
GAGCGTCGTCGCGCCCGACAGGGTGAAGCTCTCGCGGGTCCCCCACGACGACTCCGACGATCACCGGTTCGACGTCGCCTGGGAGGTTGAGGACCAGGGAGAGAGCCGGCGCATTGCGCTTGCCCTCGACGCTTCCCTTGAAGTGCCCCGGTTCCTGCCACTGGGGAGCATCGGTGACGACCTCGCTGCCGGCTTTGTCTCCGCTGTCGCGCGGGAACTCGAGCCCGAGGGCTGAGCCGCTACTCCTCAGGCGCCGCTGCGGGAGCCTTCTGCTCGGGCACCCCGGGCTTCATCGCGGCGATACGCGACCCCAGGTCGCGGAGCTGCTCGTCTGAGAGGTGGTCCACAGCGATGCCCGCCTGAACCAGCTCGCGGCGAACATTGATCGCCGAGCGGGCGCCGTCGACCTCGAGGCCCAGCCTGGACAGCACCCGGCTGACCAGCGGGTCGTCGAGCGACGTTGCCCCGTCGGCTGCCGGCTTCAGCAGCCAAGCCCTCAGGGCCTCCGCCTCGGGCAGGGTGAACTCGAGCGCGATCCTCGGCTCCGGCACGCCCAGGTTCCAGGATCCGGTGGCCGGGGCGGCGGGCTGCTCGGTTGTTGTGGCCGTTTCGGCTGTGGTGGTGTCTACGGTGCTCACGATTTGTCCCATCGGATAGGCGACAACGGCGCTTGAGCTTCCCGAACGTCACCTAGACGGACGATCCACCCCTTCCCGTTCATCCTTGATGTCACAGGCGGCCCGTCCGCCACCGGGGCACGTCCGCGGCTCTGAGGAGCTGCGCGGTGGCACCGAGTTGCAACGCGATCGCTTCGAGCGAGACCATCAGCTCCGGGTGCGGCGCCGTGGCCGAGCGGGACAGCAGCTCGATCATCGCGATCGTCTCGCCCCCGTCGCTGACCGGCACCAGCAGGGCCGAGCACATGCCCTGCGTGGCGGCCTCCCGCAGCAGGGGGTCCTCTGCCGACTGCAGGTCCAACAGGCAGGTCGCGGCCTTCCGGTTGCGAGCACGGCCGAACTCCGCGGTCGCCGCATCCTCAACGTGTTTCCAGGTCCTCGTGTTGAAGGACCCAAGGGCTGCTTCATCGCGCATCCAGCTTGCGCCGCACCTCATCGATCCGTGCGGTTTCTCGGCACACCAGGCGATCGTGGCATCCCAGCCGCCCTCCGAGCCGAGCACGCCGACAACCTTGTTGAGCACCGCTCGCCACTCCATCAGACCCACGAGCGCCGCCGACAGCGCCCGCTGCGCCCCCGTGCCCCAGCGAAGGCCCTCGTCCTCCGGTGCCGATGTCTCGGGATCGGTCGTCTGGGCAGCCAGGGTCTGCTCTTCTAGCTCCGCCCGGACGACCGTCAGCTCCTCCTGGAGCTCGCCGACGCGGGCCCGGGTGCGGTCCAGCGACTGCTCCAGCTCATCGGAGCGTTCCTCCTGGGCGGCAACGGCGCCGTTCAGCTTCTCGGCCCGCTGCGCGACACGCTCCGCCTCGGCGCGCAGAGTCTCCAGCTGAGCGCGTTCGGCGCCCAGCTCCTTCTCGAGCCGCCCCGCGGTGGCCAGCGCCTCGTCTCGCTCGCCCAGCGCCGCCGCGACCCGGTCGTCACGGTCCAGCGGCGGCCCGGAGGTCCCGTCGGCCAGCGTCAGCCCCCACTCGTCCAGCAGCTCCTGGCGGATTGCGAGGGCGTCGAGCCTGCTCCAGCGGTCGATCTTCATCAGCCGCTCGCACTCCGAGCGTGCCAGGGACGCCTCGGCGACCGGCGCCGCCACGCTGCAGGTGGCCGTCGGCTGTCCCTCGCCGTCGCGCAGGACGAAGCGGAGTGCGACGAACGCGGGGCGCTCTTCGAAGGCGCCGATCAGATACT
>CAZFGJ010000032.1:0-21615 GCA_964518445.1 uncultured Solirubrobacteraceae bacterium | reverse complement strand
CAGCTGCAGCTGGGCAACATCGTGATCCCGAAGTCGGTGACCCCGGAGCGGATCGAGCAGAACTTCGATGTCTTCGACTTCGAGCTCGACGAAGGCGAGATGGAACGGATCGAGTCGCTGGACAACGGTGGCCGGATAGGTCCGGAGCCGAACACCTTCATCCGGCCCTAGCGCCCGATTTGAGGTAATCGCGCCGAAGTGCGGCGCCAACCGTCAAGAAGACGGCCGTTCCAGCCGATGTATGGGTCGTGAACCCTCCGATGGGATCCGGGCCCCAGGCCGATGACCTGATGGCGAGCGCTGATCACGCGGCCGCCGCGGCTCTGCACGAGCTGCCCGAGGCACTGGTGATCGTCTTCGACGGCCAGCTCCGGTTCGTGCTCACGGCCGGGCAGGCGATCTCGCGCATGGGGGACCCCGACTTCTGCCAGGAAGGCCGCTATCTCGCCGACGCGTTCCCCGCGCGCTTCTGGGAGAGCGTGGAGCCCCTGTTCAGCTCGGCGCTCGAAGGTGAGACGCGCACCCGTGAGGTCTGGACCGCCGACGAGCGCCACTGCCTGATCGTCGACGCCGGCCCGCTCTGCGCCGATGGCTCACCGGCAAGCGAGGACGGCTCGAACGTCGTCGGGGGTGTCGCGGTGGTGCTTGACATAACCGCGCGCCGTCACGCTGACCTGATCGCGCCCCGGCGCACCGAAGGCTTCGAGGAGGTCTTCGAGTCCGCCCCGATCGGCACGGGCCTGCTCGACACCGAGGGGCGCTGGCTGCTGGTCAACCGGGCTCTCTGCGAGATCACCGGCTACACCTCCGACGAGCTGATCGGCAAGCGCTTCGATGGCATCGTCCACCCTGAGGACGCGGGGGCGGACCTGACCCAGCGCAAGCGCCTCCTGGCCGACGAGATACCGGCATTCCAGGTCGAACAGCGATTCTTCGACGCGGCGGGCGAGACGATCTCGGCGATCCTCTCAATGTCCCTGGTCCGTGGCCGGGACAACGAGCCGCTGCACTACATCGCCCAGCTCCAGGACATCTCCGAGCGCAAGCAGCTCGAGGAGCAGCTGCAGAGCCTGGGCGACCACGACCCGCTGACCGGTCTGCGAAACCGCCGCCTGTTCGAAAACGACCTTCGCCTTCAGGTCGGCCGCTGCCGGCGCTACGGCGAGGCCGCCGGAGTGATGGTCATCGACCTCGATGGCTTCCGCGAGCTCAACCACGCCCACGGCCGCGAAGCGGGCGATGAGACGCTGCGCTCGGTCGCACGGGCGCTGACCCGCCGGCTCCGCGAAACCGATCTCGTAGCGAGGCTCGGCGGAGATGAGTTCGCCGTGCTCCTGCCTCACGCCGACGAGGAGGGTCTTGCCGTGGTCGCGGAGGGTCTGGCCCGGGTGATTCCCTCGTGCAGCATCGACGTGGGCGATCAGGTGGTGCACCCGACCGTGAGCATCGGCTTCGCGCTGATGCACGAGCGCAGCCTGAGCGTGCAGCAGGTCCTCGTAGAGGCCGAGCAGTCGCTGCAGGCCGCGAAGCTCCAGAGCGCCCGCGTCTAGCCGGGGCGCCTTCGAGGCGCTCATCTGAGCCCGCCGACACGGCCAATACGCTGGGGCCGATGAAGCCCGACGAGCGCCTCGCAGTCATCGATCTCGGCTCCAACTCCTTCCGCCTGGTGGTCTTTCAGGCGGGCGAGGGATGCTGGCGGCGGACCGACGAGATCTATGAGCCGGTCCGCATCGGCGAGGGCCTGATGGCATCCGGGCGCCTGGGGGAGGAGCCGATCGGCAGGGCTCTCGCGACGCTGGACGTGTTCGCGCACTTCTGCCGGGCCAGCGGCCTCGGCCGCGACTCGGTGGACGCTGTCGCCACAAGCGCCATCCGGGACGCCGAGAACGGTGAGGAGTTCCTCGCGGAGGCGCTCGAGCGTCTCGGCTGGCCGATCCGGGTGCTCAGCCGCGAGGCCGAGGCCCGCTACGGGTATCTGGCCGCCGTGAACTCGACGACCCTCACCGACGGATGCGTCCTGGATCTTGGCGGGGGCTCGATGCAGATCGTCAGGGTCGAGGATCGCGAGGCCGTCGAGTCGGGCTCCTGGCGGCTGGGTACTGTGCGCATGAGCGAGCGGTTCCTGCCGCCGAACGGGCCGGCCAAGCGCAAACAGCTCGAGGACCTCGGCGAGCACATCGCCGAGGAGCTGGCGAAGGCAGAGTGGCTGAAGGAGTCTCCTCCGGGCTCCCGTCGGCTGGTCGGCATCGGGGGGACTGTCCGGAACCTCGCGGCCGCTGCCCAGCGGGCTGAGGGCCTGCCCTCGAACGGGGTTCAGGGGATGCTGATCAGCCGAGACGCGCTGGATGAGCTCGTCGACCGTCTGGCGGCGCTCCCGGCTGCCGAGCGGGCAAGCGTGCCCGGCATCAAGCCCGCCCGTGCGGATCTGATCCTGGCCGGTGCGCTGGTCGTGAGGGGCGCGATGAAGGCCGGCGGTTTCAAGCGGCTCGAGGCCACCGAGGCCGGACTGCGCGAGGGCGTCTTCTTCGAGCGCCTGCTCGCCGGTCGTCCCCGGCCTCTGTTCGAGGATGTGCGGCGCGCGAGCGTGATGAACCTGGCGGCCCAGTACAGGGTCGACGTTGCTCACACCGAGCATGTCGCCGTGCTGGCGCTGGGGATGTTCGACGAGCTGGCCGCCCTCGGGCTGCACGAGGGGGATCCCCGCGAGCGGGAGCTGCTCTGGGCGGCCTGCATGCTTCATGACATCGGGATGTCGATCGACTACGACGACCACCACAAGCACTCGCGCTACCTGATCCTCAACGGAGGCCTCCCGGGGTTCCAGCCGGTCGAGACGGCGATCATCGCCCAGGCCGCCCGCTACCACCGCAAGGGGATGCCCAGTCCCGGTCCGATGGCGCCCCTGTTCGGGGAGGGCGACGTCGAGCGGCTGAACCGCTGCGCGGCGCTGCTGCGCCTCGCCGAGGACCTCGAGCGCTCGCGTGATCAGCTCGTCCGCTCAACCGACCTCGCCCTCGAGGGGGACGGCGTTCGCCTGCGCCTGATCGCCGAGGGCGACCCGGCGGTTCCGCGCTGGGCTGCCGGGCGCGAGGGTGAGCTGTTCGCCCGGGCATTTCACCGCGAGCTCTCAGTCGCGGCCTGAGCCGCGCCGGGTCAGGCGGATGCCAGGGCTGCTTCCTTGCCGGCGCAGTCGAACAGGACCAGACCGAAGGGGTAGGCGACGGGGCTTGACCACTCCGCGGGCGAGAGCTCCCGGCAGACCTTCAGGACGGCCGCCGTTGCGCGGTTTCCGCCGCGTGTGGAGTACTCGCCGCCCAGCAGCACATAGCGCGCTTCGTGGCGCTTGATGAGCTTCGCCAGGCCCGCCCCGTCAAGCGCCGGGTCGAGCCCGCTGTAGCCGCCCACGGCGGCCGCTTCGGAGCCCAGCAGGATGAATGGTGCCGCCGTGTCGGAGGCGACCGTGAGGAGCTCGTAGGGGCGGGTCCCGCCGCCCCGTTCGACGTAGCGGCGAAGGGCCTTCACGATCGCCTCGTCGCGGGCGCTGATGCCGATGCCGCCCTGCCCGGCCGTCTGTTTGGGTCCCGCGGCTGGGAAGGTCGACTCGACCGGGGCCAGCCAGGTCGAGGCTGAATAACCGGCCGGCACGATCAGCAGCAGCGCGAGGAGCGCTCCCATCGTGATCGCGGCCGCCCGTCCCTGGCGTGGCACTCGCAGCAGGATGATGATCGCCAGGGCGCCCAGGATGAGGGCGCCCAGGCCCACGAGAACCGGAATGAACCAGACCATGTAGTGCTCGCGGTGGATCAGGACGATCTCGACGGCGATGGTCGCCGCGGCGGCTGCTCCGGCGAGCAGGAATCCGATGATCCCGGTCCGGCCGGTGCTGAGGCGCGCGATCGCCCAGACCCCGGCGCCGGCCATCGCCGCCGCGCCGGGTGCGATTGCAGAGATGTAATAGGGGTGGACGATGCCCTTGGAGGCGCTCAGGATGAATGCCTCGGTGAGGAACCAGCCGCCCAGGGTGATGGCGCATGCAAGACGTGGATCGCGCCGGCCGCGGAGCGTCTGCGGTGGCGCCGGGCCGCCCGGCACCGTCTCGGGCGAGGGTGGCGGGGCCTGCTGCTCTGCGGTCAGGGCGCCCGGCGGACCGGGCTCCGGCTCGTCGTCGGTGGATCTCGGGGTGGACGGCCGGTCCTCGATCCACAGCACGACCAGGAGCGCCAGCAGTCCCACGAAGGCGAACGTCAGATACCAGGCGCCCTGGTCGCCCAGGCCGACTCCGAACAGGCGAAACGGCCCGGCCGGGCCGCCGAAGGGGATGGGATATCGGTTCCGTCCGGTCCGGCGCGCGGGCGGGAATCTGACCAGGGCACTGCGGGGGAAATGGTGGGCAGCCTGCGCGGCGGCGTTGACTTCGTGCTGGCGGGCCGACGGCACGGTGGCGCCGGGCAGCCCCTGGGTGTTGCCGGGTCCGCCTCGTTGCCCTTCGACGCGGCCGAAGCCGTTGTATTCGAAGGTCAGGCCCAGTTGGGTGTTGTTGGTGGAGCTGCCGACGAAGGGGCGCTTCGAGGCGGGTGTCGCTTCCACGAGGGCGATCCAGCTGAAGGAGACGACCGCCATCGCGAGGCCCGCGGCGAGCAGGTGCAGCAACCGCCGCGGGATGGCTCCGGGCGCGCAGACGAGGTAGGCCAGCACGATTCCCGGGACGACCAGGTAGGCCGCAAGCGTCTTGGTGTTGAAGGCCAGGCCGACCAGGACCCCGCTGAGCAGCAGTTCCCGCAGCCGGCCCGATTCACAGGCACGGATGGCCATGGCGCAGGCCGCAAGCATCAGCAGGATCAGCAGCGGGTCCACGCCGTTGGCCCTCGAGACCGCGACGAACGAGGGGAAGACGATCAATGCGACGCCCGCCGCGAAGGCGGCCAGGATTCCGAAGCGGCGAACGAGGATCGTGTAGAGCAGCGCAACGGTGGCCACCCCCATGATCGCCTCCGGCACGAGAAGGCTGAGGGGGTGGAAGCCGAACACTCTGGCGCTCAGCGCCGGAATCCACAGGGCGAGCGGCGGCTTGTCCACCGAGACGAGGCCGCCGGGGTCGAACGAGACGAACAGGAAGTTGTGCCAGGACTCCACCATCGAGCGGACCCCGGCCGAGTAGAAGATGTTGGCGTAGCCGTTCTGGGACAGGCGGACCGTGTTCATGACGGCCGCCGCGGCGATCAGGACGGCCAGGCCGGCAAGGCGCGGCCCGCGCCGGGTTTCACTCACCGATCGAGTGTCTCCACCAGTCGCTGCAGGTCCCCCTCGTCGTTCCATGCTCCGACGGAGGCCCGCAGCCATGGTCGGCCGGGGATGTTGCGCACCACCACGCCGGCCTCGGCCAGGAGCAGCCGCTCGGCTGGGGGATCCTCGCTGGGGAAGGAGACGAGCGTCGTGGCCCCGCGGGGAGCCGCGGGCCGGCCGGCCTCCGCGAGCATCGCGCAGAGCGTCTGCGCAAGTGCCCGGGCTCGCTCGTGAACGGCGCTCCAACCGGCTGAGCTGAGCAGTTCGATTGAGGCGAGCGCGAGGGCGGTGGCCTCGGCCGACATCGCCGGGGAGTCGAAGCGGCGGCCGTCCTCGTGCAGCGTGGCGTCGAGGCCGAGGCCAGCCTCGGCGAGGTTCCCGTAGCCGCGGCGTGGTACCGCCAGGGTCTCCCTGAAGGCCGGCTCGAGGTAGAGCATGCCGCTTCCGTCGGGGCCGCAGAGCCACTTCTGCCCCGCGCCGGAGTAGGCGGCGCAGCCGAGGGCCCTGACGTCCACGGGGACGGCGCCGACGCCCTGTGCGCCATCGAGCAGAACGGGGATGTCCAGCTCGGCCAGCGCGGCGGGCGCGACCGATCCGCTGACCCAGCCCACATGGGAGACGGCGACGAGGACCGTTTTCGGGCCGACAGCTTCGGCCACCTCGGCGAAGGGGACTTCGCGGACGCTCACCCCGTGGATCTCGCGGGCGGCGCCCAGCGCGCCCAGCAGTCCCGGATGCTCCTCGTCGCTGGTGATGATCTCATCGCCGGGGGAGAGGTCCATCCCGGCGATCACGTGGGCCATGCCTTCGGTGGTGCATGTGGTGAGCGAGATGTCGCTCGCCTCTGCGCCCAGCGCCCTGGCGTATTCACCGCGCAGCAGTCCGGCCAGCTCGCTGCGGCGTTCGAAGTGCGCCATGGCCCTGCCGTCGGAGGCCTCCCGGTCCAGCTCGCTCCGGGCGGCCGCGATCGCCTGCTCGGGGAGCGGGCCGTCGGTGCCGGCGTTCATGTAGGCCAGCTCGCGCAGGACGGGAAAGTGAGCTCGTAGTCCGGAGGGCTCCACGATCGGCGAGAATATCCGCATGAGCAGCTCCGACCCGCAGTCACCGATCTGGACGCCCTCGAAGGAGCAGCTCGAAGTGGCCGAGATGACTGCCTTCATGAGGTGGGCCGGCGAGCGCCATGGAAGGGACTTCGCGGGCTACGGCGAGCTGTGGGAGTGGTCCGTCACGGAGCTCGAGCAGTTCTGGGCGGACATCTGGGAGTTCTGCGATGTGAGGGCATCGGAGCCCTACGCGAAGGTTCTCCGATCGCATGAGATGCCGGGGACTGTCTGGTTCGAGGGCGCCCGGCTGAACTATGCGGAGAATCTGATCGGCCGTCATGACCCGGGCGAGACGGCGGTCCTGCACTGCTCTGAGGTCCGGGACCTCGGAGAGCTGACCTGGGGGGAGCTGACTGCCCAGGTGGCGGCGGCCGCGGCGGGGCTGCGCTCGCTGGGGGTCACCCGTGGAGACCGGGTGGTGGCCTACATGCCCAACATCCCCGAGACGCTGATCGCCTTCCTCGCCACGGCTTCGATCGGCGCGATCTGGTCCAGTGCGGCTCCCGAGTTCGGGGCTCGCAGCGTGATCGACCGGTTCGCCCAGATCGAGCCCAAGGTCTTCCTCACGGTCGACGGTTACCGGCACGGGGGCAAGGACTTCGATCGCAGCGCCGTCGCCACAGGGATCCTGGCGGAGCTGCCGAGTGTCACGAGGGCAGTCGTGCTCCCCTACCTGGACACGGCGTCGGACCCGGCCTCCGTGGCGCCGGACGCCCTGGCCTGGTCGGAGCTTCTCGCACTGGACCGGGAGGCCTCGGCTGCCGGAATCGACTTCGAGCAGGTCCCCTTCGACCACCCGCTCTGGGTCCTCTACTCCTCGGGGACGACCGGCCTGCCCAAGGCGATCGTCCAGGGGCACGGCGGCATCCTGGTCGAGCAGCTCAAGAAGAGGATGCACCTGGACCTGCGCCGGGGCGACCGGATGTTCTGGTTCACGACCACCGGCTGGATGATGTGGAACTTCCTTGTGGGCTGCCTGCTGAGCGAGGCGGCGATAGTCCTCTACGACGGCAGTCCGGCCCATCCCGACCTGGGCGCCCTGTGGCGTCTGGCCGAGCGGGCGGGGATCACCTGCATGGGCACCAGCGCCGGCCTGCTGGCAAGCTGCGAGAAGGAGGGCATCAGCCCCGGAAGCGAATACGACCTGAGCAGCCTCAGGGCGGTGGGATCAACGGGCTCTCCGCTCTCTCCAGAGAGCTTCCGATGGGTCTATGAGGCCGTGGGCGATGACGTCTGGCTGTTCTCGACCAGCGGCGGCACGGACGTCTGCACGGCCTTCGTCGCGGGCTGCCCGCTGCTGCCCGTCTACGAGGGGGAACTGCAGTGCCGGGCGCTCGGCTGCGCGGTCGAGTCCTGGGATGAAGAGGGCCGGCCGCTGACCGACGAGGTCGGCGAGTTGGTCGTGACGGAGCCGATGCCCTCGATGCCCCTCTTCCTCTGGGGCGATGAGAGTGGGCAGCGCCTGCGCGAGAGCTACTTCGAGATGTACCCCGGGATCTGGCGCCACGGGGACTGGATCCGGATCACGCCACGCGGGGGAGCCGTGATCTACGGCCGCTCGGATTCGACGATCAACCGCCAGGGGGTTCGGATGGGGACGAGTGAGATCTACCGGGCGGCGGGCACCGTCCCGGAGGTGCTCGACACGCTGGTCGTCGACATCCCCGCGCCGGAGCTGGGCGGTGAGCTGCGGATGATCCTGTTCGTCGTCCTGCGCGACGGCGCCACCCTCGACGAGGCGCTGACGAAGCAGATCAGGACCCGGATCCGGGAGGACTGCTCTCCCCGCCACGTCCCCAACGAGGTGCGCCAGATCGCTCAGGTTCCCCGCACGCTCTCCGGCAAGGTGCTCGAGGTGCCGGTGAAGCGAATCCTGATGGGGGTTCCGCCTGAGCAGGCGGCAAGCATCGAGTCGCTGGCCGACCCGCATGCTCTGGACTACTTCACGGCGCTGGCCGAGGAGTTGGGGCAGGCTCCGGCCACCTGAGCCCGATGGTCGCGAGAGCTGATCTTGTCGCGTTCCTGCCCAGCCTGGACCTCGATGCCTCAGACCGCTTCTACAGCGGCGTGCTGGGGCTCCGAAGGGTTGAATCGACCGCGTTCGCAAACGCCTATGACGCGAACGGCACCCAGCTTCGGGTGACGCGTGTCGGCGAGCTCCCCCGCGTGTCCCACACCGTTCTGGGCTGGCGCGTTCCAGACGTCGCGGCCGAGATCCGCGAGCTCCGCGCCGCCGGCGTCGAGTTCAAGACCTACGAATCGATGATCCAGGACGAGGACGGCGTGTGGGAGTCGCCCTCCGGCGCCCGTATCGCCTGGTTCTCGGACCCCGACGGGAACACCCTCTCGCTCCAGCAGCCCTCCGGGTAGCCGTCAGAGCCCCATCGAGCGCCCGACGATCTCCTTCATGATCTCGTTGGCGCCACCGTAGATCCTGGTGACGCGCGCGTCGGCGAAGGCACGGGCGATCGGGTACTCGAGCATGAAGCCGTAGCCGCCGAAGAGCTGCAGGCAGCGGTCCACGACGCGTCCCTGGAGATCGGTGCACCACCACTTCGCCGTGGCCGCCTCCTCGGGCGTCAGCTGACCGTCGTTGAGGGCCATCGCGCATTGGTCCACGAACGTGCGGGCGATCTGAATTTCGCCCTGCAGCTCGGCGAGGGTGAAACGGGTGTTCTGGAACGAGCCGATGGCCTGCCCGAACGCCTTGCGCTCGCGGACGTAGTCGAGCGTCCAGCCGAGGGCGGCCTCCGCCGCGGCCACCGCCGAGGCCGCAATCGAGAGGCGCTCCTGAGGGAGATTGGAGACGAGATAGAGGAAGCCGCGGCCCTCTTCGCCGAGCAGGTTCTCGACCGGCACGCGAACGTCCGTAAAGGACAGCTCGGCGGTGTCCTGGGCGTGCTGGCCGATCTTCTCGAGATTTCGGCCGCGCTCGAAGCCCTCCATGCCCCGCTCCACGATCATCAGGCTGATGCCGCGGTGGCGCTCGGAGGGGTCGGTCTTCACCGCCAGGATCACCAGGTCCGCGTTGATGCCGTTGGTGATGAAAGTCTTCGAGCCGTTGACGATGTAGTGGTCGCCGTCGCGGCGGGCCGTGGTCGACATCGCCGCGAGGTCCGAGCCGATTCCCGGCTCGGTCATCGCCAGTGCGGTGATCAGCTCGCCGGTGGCCACCCCGGGGAGCCAGCGATCGGACTGCCCCTCGTCGCAATAGGTCAGGAAGTAGGGCAGGCAGATGTCGTTGTGGAGGGTGATGCCGAGCCCGAAGCTCCCGACGGCGGCGCGCTGGCACTCTTCGCCGATCACCAGGTTGAGCCGGAAGTCCTCGGCGCCCGCACCGCCGTGGGACTCGCCCACGGCCATGCCCAGGAAGCCGCCGGCGCCGGCGGCCGCGAATACCTCGCGCGGGACGATCCCCTCACGCTCCCACTGCCCGTAGCGGCCCTCCTCTCCCACCACCTCCCGTTCCAGGAAGGTGCGGAAGCTGGCCCGGAAGTCTTCGTGGAGGTCTTCGAAGAGAGTGCGCTTCACGCGCCGGACCCTACAGCGACGGCGCTGTCGATGACAGCGGCTCGGCGCGGTAGGCGGGCTTCGCGAGCAGCAGCTGCACGTCCTGGATCCGCCGCTCGGCGAAGCCGCCCTCGCAGTAGGCCAGGTAGAGATCCCACAGGCGCCGGAATCGCTCGTCATAGCCGAGCGCGCTGACATGCTCGCCGGCCTCATGGAAGCGTTGGCGCCAGTGCGCCAGGGTCGTCTCGTAGTGCCCGGTGATGTCCTCGAGGTGGACCGGCCGCAGGTCGGTCACCTTGGCGACGGTCCGCGAGATGATCTCCATCGAGGGCAGGCAGCCGCCGGGGAAGATGTAGGTGTTGATGAAGCTCCGTCCCGCCTTCTCGACATGGAAGGCCCGGTCGTCGATCGTGATCGCCTGCAGCAGCATCGCGCCGTCCGGACGCAGCCTCTCCGAGCAGCATTGGAAGAACCGCGGGAAGTACTGCCAGCCGACGGCCTCGATCATCTCGATCGAGACGAGCTTGTCGTATGTGCCAGTCAGATCGCGGTAATCCTCGAGCAGGATCGTCACGCGGTCCTGAAGGCCCGCCGCGCGGATGCGCTCGACGGCGAAGGCATGCTGTTCGCGCGAGATCGTCGTGGTCGTCACGCGGCAGCCGTAGTTCTGGGCGGCAAAGAGGGCGAAGCCGCCCCAGCCGGTGCCGATCTCGAGCACGTGATCCTCGGGCTTCAGGTCGAGGCGCTCGCAGATCCGGCGGAGCTTGGTGAGCGAGGCCTCTTCGAGCGTCGCCTCGGGCGTCTCGAAGACGGCGCAGGAGTACATCATCGTCGGGTCCAGGAACAGCTCGAAGAGGTCGTTACCCAGGTCGTAGTGGGCTTCGATCTGCTTGCGTGAGCGCCCGGGCGTGTTGCGCGCGATCCAGCGCGCCCACCGCTGCACGGGGATCAGGATCGGCGTGAAGATGCGCCGCAGCCGATCCAGGCCCGCGACGTTGAGCGCCGCGATGCGGGTCATCGAAACGAGGTCGTCGCACTCCCAGAGGCCCTGCAGATAGGACTCGCAAAGGCCCACGCTCCCACGCAGAAGGTCGCGGTAGAAGCGGGGCGAGCGGACCTGGATCTGCGCCTGGATGGGCCGTTGCTCATCGATCTCGCCGAAGACGAGCACGTTGCCGTCCCCCTCGACGAGTTCGAGGCGCCCGCCCTGAATCCCGGCGAGCATCCTGATGACGATTCGCCGCGACAGGCGCCAGCTCGGCCGGACGCGAGGAGCGCCGGCCGGCTGCTCGATGCGGGCGGGCAGCTCCCGCCGAAGCTCCTGGACGCTCAACCTGCTGCCCCCCGGACGGGAGGGTGCCCCGCGATGGGATTTGCCGGCACGGTCGTGGCTCCGGGGTGGGGGAAGTAGCGCGCGCCACGCAGGCGCAGACGCAGTGCATGGCTGTAGATCCGGGCCATGATCCGAAGCGTCAGGAAGGGGTCGCGGGCCAGCGCCCGGGACATGTGGTGAGCCGTCAGCTCGCGCCGCTTCAGGGACAGCGTCGCGTCAAAGACGGGCTTTCCCGCCCTGTCGGCGGAGGAGATGTGGACCGCCAGGCGCTCCGCCGGGTCGGTCACCCGGAGCTCGTAGAGATGCTCCATGCCCATCAGCGGGGAGACATGAAGCAGCTTTTCGAAGTTGCCACTTGAGACGTTGGCCGTCCCATGGTCGGTCGAGGTCCCGACGGGCATGACATAGGCGTGACTCTCTCCCCAGGGCGTGTTGGTGACGTAGGCGATGACTGCCTCGAGCTCTTCGCCGCCGGGTTTCCAGCAGTAGTAGAAGCTGACGGGGTTGAAGCAGTGCCCGAAGTAGCGCAGGTGGGTCAGCAGGCCGATCGGGCCCTCGGGACGGTGCCCCGTCCGTTCGGCGACGAGGCCGCGGACGGACTCCTCCAGGGGAACCTGCGGGTCGCCCAGGTGATCGCTGCGCCTGAACCAGGCCAGGGCCGGGCGGCGGGCCGACCAGAACCTGCCGGCGTCCAGCGATGCGGGAAGCTCGGCCAGGTCGAGGTAGACCATGAACAGCCGGTGGCGGAACTCGTTCAGCGGCGCGCCGAGGCGCCGGTGACGCACCGAGCCGACGTAGAGGGCGCTCCTCACAGGCCCACCCCGAATGGGGCGCAGGCCTGCAGGGCGCTTCGCACGCCGTCCTCGTGGAAGCCCCAGCCCCAGTAGGCGCCGCAGTAGTGGGTCCGCGATGCCGTCCCGCTGATCTCGCCGTGACGGGTCTGGGTGAGAACCGCCGAGGGTGTGAAGACGGGGTGGGAGTAGTCGATCCGCCGGATGATCTTCTCCGGATCGATCGCGGCGGTGCGGTTCAGCGTGACGCAGTAGTCCCTGTCGGTTCCCTGCAATCGCTGGAGGTGGTTCATCCAGTAGGTGACGGTGCTCCTCGACTGTGGCTCCGCCGGCAGGTGGTAGTTCCAGGCTGCCCGCGCGGCCCGCCGGCGCGGCAGCAGCCGCGCGTCCGTGTGAAGGACGGCCTCGTTGTGCTGGTAGGGGATTGACCCGAGCAGTTCGCCCTCCGCCTGGCTGGGGTCTCGCAGCATCTGGAGCGCCTGGTCTGAATGGGTGGCGATCACGACCTGGTCGAAGGATTCGGTGTCATGCACGCCCGAGCCGCGCTGGGCGCTCACCTCGACCCTGTCGCCGTGGCGCTCGACACCTCGGACCGCCGTGTTGAGCCGGATGCGGTCCCGGAAGGGCGCCGTGATCGCTTCGACGTAGCGCGCCGACCCGCCGGTGATCGTCGACCACCGGGGCCTGTCCCGGAAGCCGAGCATGCCGTGGTTGGCAAAGAACTCGGCCAGGAAGCGAACGGGGAAGCTCTGCATCTGACCCGGCTCAGCCGACCAGACCGCGGCGGCCTGCGGGACGATCAGCCGCTCGACGAAGTAGTCGGAGAAGCGGCGTCTGTGCAGGAACTCGGCCAGCGACTCCTTCGCGTCGAGTTGCGGCTCGGCGCCCTCGAGGATCGCCCTCAGCTCGCGGTTGAAGCGCAGCAGGTCGGCGATCATCCGCTGGAAGGGGAGAGAGAGGAGGTTGCGGGGCTGGCAGTAGAGGCCCCTGGGGGTGCCGGCGTACTCGAAGTCCTCCCGCTCGGACTTGACGGAGAAGCTCATGTGGGTCGGCTGGCGGGCGACCCCAAGGCGATCGAGGATGCGGGTGAAGTTGGGGTAGTTGCGGTCGTTCATCACGATGAACCCGGTGTCCACGTCCTGCGTGCCACGCTCGGTGTCGACCCGGATCGTGTTGGTGTGCCCGCCCGCGTATGAGCCGGACTCATAGAGGACGATCTCGTGGTCGGGATGCAGCAGGTGGGCGGCCACCAACCCGGAGATCCCGCCGCCGACGATCGCGATCCGCATCAGGCCGCGTTCGGGCGCCGTCGAGGGAGTTCGGCCCCGGGCGGGCCGGGTTTGAACGGCATGTTGAGCAGCATCGCAGACGTTTATACGAGCCGAAGGCGCAAACGGTTCATCAAGACAATTCGCCGCCGGGGAGGAGTGCGGCCTGCCAACGTCGAACAACACCGCCGATGAAGCGCACGGCGACCAAGACCCCCGAGGCACCCCCCGTGAACGGCACCTCAGAGCACCAGAGCCTGTCCAAGTACATCCAGGCGCGCTTCGATGAGTGCTCCCGTTCGCAGAAGGATGTGGCCCAGTACATCGTCGATCACCTCGACGAGGCCGCCTTCCAGACGGCCGAGGAGCTGGCCCGCCGCGCCAACACTTCGAGCTCCACCGTCGTCCGCTTCTCGCAGGCCCTGGGCTTCGAGGGCTTCCCCGAGCTTCAGGCAGCCGCCCGCGAGGAATATCGCCGGGTGAACGCCAAGGCGGGGCAGGAGGGAACTCCCTCGAGCTCCACGCCGCTGTTCTCGCTCGATCAGAACGAGTTCGAGTCTGCGCTGGCCGCCGATCACCTCAACGTGGAGGAGACCGCCCGCAAGGTCTCCCGCAGTGCCGTCGAAGCTCTGATCACGGCGATCGTCGAAGCCGACAAGGTGCTCGTGGCGGGCACCGACCAGATGGCCTTCTTCGCCAGCTACCTGCGCCACCTGCTGATGCTGCTCGACCTGCGGGTCGACGTCGTGGCCAGCCCCTCGCAGGAGGCATTGAGCCGGCTCGGGCGGATCGACGCCGGCACTCTGGTCATCGGGCTCTCGGCCGGCCGGCCCCACCCGCTTGTCGTGCGCGCCATGAAGCTCGCCCGCCACCGCCAGGCCAAGACCGCCGCGATCACCGACGCGACCCTCTCGGAGGTCGCCAAGCTGGCACAGATCAAGCTCTACTACTCATCCAACAGCCCCGCCTACGTGCGCTCGCACGCGGCGCTGCTGAGCATCATCCAGGCCCTTGCCTACGGCGTCTACGCACAGGACACGGCGTCCTACGACGACCGCATCAAGGCCTTCCGGTTGAAGTAGCGCTGCGTCGCGGGCTCTCGGCGCGCGTGCCGCTGCGCGGCAGGCGCGCCAATTTCCCGCGACTCCGCTTGGCCCAGGGGCCTGCGCAGTTTTAGAGATGGTTCGGGGTTGAGCTCCGGCCCTACGGCGCCAGGCGGGTTAGGTTCCAGCCCTTCTCGCCGCGCTCGTAGAGCAGGCGGTCGTGCAGGCGGTCATCCGCTTCGCTCCACAGCTCGACGGTCCTGGGCATGACGCGAACCGCCCCCCAGTCCTCCGGGCAGGCGGGCGGGGACTCCATCGTGGCTGTCAGATGGTCCAGCCGCGCGCGTATCTCGTCCAGGGACTCGATCGTCTGTCCCTGGCGCGAGACGATCGCCTGCAGCCGGTTCGGGAGATCGCGCTCCGCGAAGAGCTCCTCGGAGAGTGGGCGCTCGGCCTGCCGGGCGCGGCCGGTGATGTGCACCTGGCGGCCCAGGGCGGGCCAGTGGAACAGCAGCGCGACCTCGGGGTTCTCGGAGAGCTCGGCGGCTTTGCGCGTCCAGAGGGCGGTCGTGAAGAGAAGCGCGTCCTTCTCCAGACGCTTGAGGGTCACCGTTCGAGCCGACGGGCGGCCGTGCTCCCCGACCGTCACGAACGCCACGGACCATGGCGCGGGGACGCCTGCGCTCTGCGCCTCATCGAGCCAGCGCCGGAGCTCCTGCAGGGGGTCGGTGGCCGCCATCGGGCAAATCTACCCGGCGCCGCGACGATGCCGGGGGACGGCATGGCTAGCCTGAGGAGATGGGCACGCCTTGGGATGCGCAGAGCTATGACCGCACCAGCGCTCCCCAGCAGGCCTGGGCCTCCGACGTGCTCGCCCGCCTGGAGCCGATCAGCCCGGACGCGACGGTGCTCGACGTCGGTTGCGGAACGGGGCGTGTCACAGAGCTCCTCGCCGAGATGGTTCCGCAGGGGCGCCTGCTCGCGATCGACGCTTCGGCCGAGATGGCCGAGCTGGCCGCGAAGCGCCTCGAGGGGCGGGTCGAGGTTCGCTGTCTGGACGTCCTCGAGCTCGATCTGGACGGAGTCCTCGACGCGGTCGTCTCCACCGCCACGCTCCACTGGGTCGCCGATCACGAGCGGATGTGGCGGGCGCTGGCGCGGGCGCTTCGCCCGGGAGGACGCCTTGAGGTGCAGTGCGGAGGACGCGGGAACATCGCCCGGGTTCAGGAGGCGATCGAAGACGCCGCCGAGGACTTCCCGGAGCTCGCCGGCTTCTCACCCTGGACCTTCGCCGGCGCGGAGGAGACCGAGCGGCGGCTGGCGGGGTGCGGGTTCGAGCAGATCAGCTGCTGGCTGCAGGAGCGCCCGACCCTCCCCGAGGACCCGGAGGCGTTCGTGCGCACCTCGATCCTCGCTGCGCACTTCGCTGAGCTTGACCCGGCCCGTCGAGAGCCGTTCGCGCGGGCGGTCCTCGACCGGGTCGAGTTGCCGCTGGACTACGTTCGCCTGAACGTCTCGGCCCGGCTCGCGGGCGGATGAGCCGACCCCGGGGGGAACCCCGCCTGCGCTCGGTCAGGATCGCCGACCTGGCGGTGATCCTCGAGCAGCTCAGCGACTTCTGGCAGGAGGGGCGGGACATGGGCTTCCTGCACCAGGCCCTCTACGTGCACGAGTTCGGGGAGACCTCCGTGCTGGCCGAGCGAGACGAGCGGATCCTGGGCTATCTGCTGGGTTTCCAGGCCCCCGGGGGCTATGGCTACGTCCACGCCGTCGCCGTGCGCGGCGAGGCGCGGGGAGTGGGGATCGCGAGGCTCATGTACGAGCGCTTCGCGGAGCTCCTCGCCGAGCGGGGCGCCCACAGCCTGAAGGCGATCACGGCGCCTGAGAACAGCGAGTCGCGTGCCTTCCACGCGGCCCTGGGCTTCAGCGAGGAGCTCGTCGAGGGCTACTCGCCGTCAGGCGGAGGGCGGATCGTCTTCCGGCGCGCCCTGAGCGCTCAGCCCTGAGCGGCGGCCGCGTCGACGAGGCGACCCTCGAACAGGACGGCGCCCGTTCGGTCGTCCCGCAGGAAGTAGAGGAAGGGCCGATTGGCATCGAACACCTTCGGATGCAGGGGAACCTGCTCGGAGGTCGCCACGATTTCGACGATCGTCGCAGCCGCTGCGATCGTGCCCTCTTCCTGAACTTCGATGTCGGCGGCATGGATGACCCGCGAGATTTCCAGGTGTTCGGTGGGATTGATACGGGAGAAGTCCGCCGCTCCGCTGAAGGCGGCCGGCATCCCCAGAGAGGAGAGGGTGCCGGCGAGCTCGGCTTCCAGTTTGATGTGGAACTTCGGCAGCGAGAGCTCCACTTCGGCCGGCTTCATAGCGGCGGCGATCCGGCTGAGGGTCGTGGCCGTCAGATCGCGCTGGAGTGCCGAGATGCTCTTGCCCATTGGAAGCATGACCATCAGCGAGAGCGTCGAGGAGCGGTAGGGCAGCTTGAGGGCCCTGTAGCCCCTGCCCTGGCTGTAGGGGAGGGTCTGGGTCTGGTGCATGAACGGGACCGGCGTGGCGCCGGCGGGGCTGTGGAAGGCACCCGGCCTGACTGCGTTCTTCTTGAACTGCGAGGCCCAGAAGGCGTGTAGATAGACGGCGTTGGCAAGGATCAGACGGGCATTTTCCGAGACCTTCGAGAGGATCGACGGGATCAGTCCTCCCGTGTTCTTGGAGACCCATTCGTTGACCCTCCCGACGGCCCCGTCGGGGTCGCGTGCGAAGTTGACCGTCTGGGGCGCCGCCGCGAAGTTCTGTGAGAGAGAGGTGAGGAAGGGGGCGGACGCGGCAAAGCCTTCCTGCAGGAACAGTCCGTCGGCGAGATTCAGCTGCGGCGCTTCGCTGTCGCCGTGGGCGGCCGCGGACTGCTCGGCTGCGATCTTCGCCTGAAGCCTGCCGATCGAGCCGAATGCCGAGGGCGAGCGGAGGTGGAGCACATGGGCGATCTGCCTGGCCGTGGTGCCGGCGGCGCCCGTTCCGGCCATCGCGACGGCGGCGGCCACGCTGTCGGGGGAGACGACCAGGTTCCCCGAGGGAAGCTTGCGCAGCAGGTCCAGGCCGAGCGCCGCTGTCGACTGTCCGGGAGTCAGGGTCGGCGGCATGGCTCCTCGGGCGGCGGCGGTGCCGGGACAGGAGGCGAGCAGGCCCGCCACGGTTGCTGCGAGTGTGAACCAACGGCCCCGGCGCATGGCCTCATCGTAGGGGCCGAGCCAGGCGCCGCGTCGGCCCCGGATAAACTGCTGGCAATGCGAGACGAGTCAACCTTCAGAGTCAAGACGGGCCTGGCCGAGATGCTCAAGGGCGGCGTCATCATGGACGTCGTCGACCCCGAGCAGGCGAAGGTCGCCGAGGACGCCGGTGCGGCCGCCGTGATGGCGCTCGAGCGCGTCCCCGCCGACATCCGCCGCGACGGCGGCGTCGCCAGGATGTCCGACCCCGAGATGATCTCGGGGATCCAGGAAACGGTCTCGATTCCCGTTATGGCCAAGGCCAGGATCGGGCATTTCATGGAGGCCCGTGTGCTCGAGGCGCTCGAGGTCGACTACATCGACGAGTCCGAGGTCCTGACCCCTGCCGACGAGGCCAACCACATCGACAAGTGGGACTTCAAGGTTCCCTTCGTCTGCGGTGCCACGAACCTCGGCGAGGCTCTGCGCCGGATCGGCGAGGGCGCCGCGATGATTCGCTCCAAGGGGGAGGCAGGGACGGGCGACATCGTCGAGGCCGTCCGCCACATGCGCCAGATCAACGGCGAACTGCGCAGGCTCTCCACGCTGGGCGACGACGAGCTGCCGACGGCCGCCAAGAACCTCCAGGCGCCGCTGGACATCGTCCGCTCGGTCTCGCGCGCCGGGAAGCTGCCGGTCGTGCTCTTCTGTGCCGGCGGCATCGCGACGCCGGCCGATGCGGCTCTGATGATGGCTCTGGGGGCCGAGGGCGTGTTCGTCGGCTCGGGGATCTTCAAGTCCGACGATCCGCCCAGCCGCGCACGGGCCGTGGTCGCGGCCACGACCCACTGGCAGGATCCCGAGCGCGTGGCAGATGCCTCGCGGGGCCTCGGGCCGGCGATGGCCAGCCTTGAGAGCTCCAAGCTCGAGGGGGATCAGCTCCTCGCCCAGCGCGGCTGGTAACCACCAGCCGTCCGATGACCTTCGCTCCGCGGCGTCCTCGGTCACTCACGTGCGGGAGTGCACGGTGCCGCTGATCGGCGTTCTTGCGCTTCAGGGCGGCTTCGAGGCTCACGAGCGGATGCTCCAGCCGCTGGGCGCCGAGACGGTCGAGGTACGCGTTCCGCGGGACCTCGATGGCCTGGATGCGCTGGTGATTCCCGGCGGCGAGTCGACGACGATGACCCTCGGTTTGGAGAGGGAGGGGCTTGCGGAGCCGCTGCGCGCCTTCGCGGGGGCCGGCAACCCCGTGCTTGGCACCTGCGCGGGGCTCATCATGCTCGACCGCGATCACCTGGGTGTGATGGACATGCGGGCGGAGCGCAACGCCTTCGGGCGGCAGATACGAAGCTTTGAGGCCGACGTGGAGCTGGATGGGGTGGAGGGAGGGCCGATTCGGGGGATCTTCATCAGGGCCCCCTGGATCGCCGAGCACGGGCCGGGCGTGAGGATCGTGGGGGATGTCGACGGCAGGGCCGTCGCAGCCCGCCAGGGAGCGATTCTGGCGGTCGCCTTTCACGCCGAGCTGGGCCAGGACGATCGGCTGCATAGGTTCTTTTTGGGTCTCATCGAGCGATCGGTCGAGTCCGGAGTCCCGTCATACGGGGGTTGATGGGGTAGCAGGTAAGTGCTAACTTACGGTTAGTGGACACTTACCAAGCCGCAGCCTTCGACGCGCTGGGGGATCCCACCCGCAGGGAGATCTTCGAGCGGCTATCCGTCAGGCCCCAGGCCGTCGGGGAGCTTGCCGCGGGGCTGCCCGTCAGCCGTCCTGCAGTGTCGCAGCACCTGAGGGTCCTGAAGGGTGCCGGTCTGCTCACCGATCGAGCCTCCGGGAGCCGCCGGATCTATCAGGTGGATCCGACCGGCATCAACGCTCTACGCGCCTGCCTGGACAGCCTTTGGGGTCAGGCGCTCGGCTCATACGCCCCGCCGGCCGATCACGCTGCCCGGTCCGGGGAGAATCGAGACTAGATCGCCACGAAGCTGACGACGCCCTTGGCCTCTCGTTCCTCGACGCGGCCGTCGCGGAGCAGCAGGTCGACGTGGCCCAGGACCTCCGACAGCGTCAGGTAGGCCTGGGTCACCGCCACGTTGCCCCACAGCTCGTGGGCGATCTCGTGAGCCGTCCGGGGTTCACCGGCGATCAGGCCGTGGATCTTCTCTGCACGGCGGGCATGCATCCGGAAACGCTCGTCGATCAGGGGCGCATGCTCGGTTATCGGCCTGCCATGGCCCGGAAGCACCAGCTTCAGATCCATCGCCCGCGTCTGTTCGAGCGAGTGCATGTAGGTGATCAGGGCCTGCGGGCGGGGGCCCTCCTCGCCGGCCGCGCTCCCCAGCGGGCGTGCGATCAGGGGATTCGAGGAGATGTGGGCGATCAGGTGGTCCGCCGAGAGCAGGATCGAGCGCTCCTCGTCGTGGAAGACGGTGTCCGAGGGACTGTGCCCGGGGCGATGGAGGATCCGCAGCGAACGGTCCCGCAGTTGCAGCTCCTCGCCGTCCTCGAGTGTCCGGGTCACCTCCACGGCCGATCCCCAGGCGCGGAAGCCGGCCGAGACGGCCCGCAGCGCATCCATGATCTCGGTGGGGATTCCATGGCGCAGCATCAGCGCCCTGGCGAAGCCGTCTTCGAGATCCGTCTCGCGCCCGTAGGCAGCCAGGTAGGGGGCCAGGATGCCCAGTGAAGCGACCTCGGCGCCGGAGCGTCTGGCCAGTATCGAGGCCAGGCCGAAGTGGTCCATGTGCTGGTGGCTCACGACCAGCAGCTCGATGTCCTCGATCCTGTGCCCCCGTGCGGCGAGCAGCTGTTCGAGCTCGTCCAGCGCCTTGGCGGAGTTCGGCCCGGAATCGATCAGCGTCAGGGGTGAGTCCTCGATCAGATAGGCGTTGACCCGCCCGACCATGAAGGGCGTCGGTATCGCGAGGCGGTGGATGCCCGCCTCGGCAGCCACCGCCAGTGCCTCGCGCTCGGCCTGCTCCTCCTCGCTCACGAGCGGATCACGGCGAGCACCTCGTCGCGGCGGCGCTCCATGTCCTCGCTCGAGACGAGGGACTCCAGGCACAGGCGCAGCAGCGGCTCGGTGTTCGAGGAGCGCACGTTGAAGTGCCAGTCCTCGTAATCGATCGAGATTCCGTCGAGCCGGTCCTGGCGGGCATCGGACCAGCGCTCTGCGATCTCGGCCATCTTGGCCGGGGCGTCGGAGACCTCCGAGTTGATCTCACCAGAGATGAAATAGCGCTCGTGGTAGGGCGCCAGCAGCTCGGACATCCGCTTGCCGCCGGCCGCCAGCATCTCGAGGACCAGCAGCGCCGGGATCGTCCCCGAGTCGGCGCAGTAGAAGTCCCTGAAGTAATAGTGGCCCGAGACCTCGCCGCCGAACAGCGAGCCCTCCTTGCGCATCCGTGTCTTGAAGAAGGCATGGCCCACCCGGTTCACATGGGCCGTCCCGCCGGCTCGCTCGACCGTGTCCGCCACGGCCCGCGAGGCGCGGACGTCATACAGGATCGCCTGGCCGGGGTTCTTCGACAACAGCGACTCGGCAAGCAGGGCCGTGAGGAAGTCGCCGTCCACGAAGGCTCCCGTGTCGTCGATGAAGAAGCAGCGGTCGCCATCCCCGTCCCAGGCGATGCCCAGGTCGGCGCCGCTCTCGCGCACCTTCTGGATGATGAACTCCCGGTTCTCCGGGAGCAGCGGATTGGGCTCGTGGTCGGGGAAGTTCCCGTCGGGAGTCCAGTAGGTCTCGATCAGCTCGAGGTTCGCGAAGCGCTCCAGCAGCGGGCCGACCATCGGTCCGGCCATGCCGTTGCCGCCGTCCAGGACCACCTTCAGGGGCCTCGGAGATCCGCTGAGGGCGTCGCCGTCGATGAACGCCAGGGCCGCCTCCTGAAATTCGCCGTAGATCTCTGTCTCCTCGAGTGATCCCCGCGACGGGCCCGGCCCATCAGCGCGGCCCTCTTCGATCACCCGGCGGATGTCGCCGATCCCGGAGTCGCCCGACAGGGCCAGGGCGCCCTCGCGGACGAGCTTCGCGCCGGTGTATGCCTTCGGGTTGTGCGACGCGGTGCACATCAGCCCT
>CAZFGJ010000031.1:0-21918 GCA_964518445.1 uncultured Solirubrobacteraceae bacterium | reverse complement strand
CATCGCGATCGACCGGGAGCCCTATGTCGCTCCTCCCTGCGCCAACGGCAACGGCAACGGCACGGCGCCCGCCGCGGGACCACTCACCCTGCACAGCCCCCGTCCCGCCGCCGGAGTGGTCCGCGAGCGGATGCGAATCGAATCGGTCTGGCTCGCATACGGAGAGAACTGGGTCGTCCGCGACGTGAGCCTGCCGGTCCGCCAGGGCGAGGTCCTTTCGATGATCGGCGCGTCCGGGTCGGGCAAGACGACCCTCCTGCGCTCGCTCAACCGTCTGACGGAGGTGACCGCCGGGGCCGCCCGAAGCGGCCAGATCACCCTGGACGGGGAGGAGATCCACCAGCTCGAGGTCAACCAGCTGCGCCGGCGCGTGACGATGGTCTTCCAGCAGCCCAACCCCTTCCCCATGAGCATCTTCGACAACGTGGCCTACGCACTGGTTGAGCACCCAGGACGGGGAGGGCGCCGCCGGCGCCGCACACCGGAGCTCAAGGAAGCGGTCGTGGACGCACTGCGAAGGGCGGGCCTGTACGACGAGGTCTCAGACGATCTCGGCCGCTCGGCTCTCACGCTCTCCGGTGGCCAGCAGCAGCGCCTTTGCATAGCCCGCTCGCTTGCCGCCAACCCCGAGGTGCTGCTGCTCGACGAGCCCTGCTCGGCACTCGATCCGATCTCCACCTCGATCATCGAGGACCTGATCGTCGAGCTGCGCGAGAGCGTGGCGGTTGTGATCGTCACGCACAATCTGCAGCAGGCATTCCGGGTCGCCGATCACGTCGCCTTCATGCATCTCGGCGAGCTGGTCGAGTACGGGCCGAGCGAGCAGGTGTTCGGGCGCCCCGCCCAGCAGCGGACGCGCGACTACGTAAGCGGGGCCTTTGGGTGAGGTGGGCGATTCTGGCGCTGGCGGCGCTGGCGCTCAGCGGGTGCGAGTCATCTCAGGAAAAGAGCGCCCGGCGGGAAAAGGCCGCCAAGCTCGCCGCGGCGAAGGTGGCACCATCCGGCCCCTCCCCCGACGCCGCGGTGACGCACCCAAGCACGAAGGTCAAGGTCGGCCAGGTCTCGATACTGAAAGGCAGCGAAGGGCTCGCCGCCGTCGTCGCCCTCCAGAACACCTCCTCCACAACCCTGCGGGAAGTACCGATCTCACTGAGCGTCCGGAGCACCAATGGCGCACTCCTCTACTCAAACGCGGCACCCGGCCAGGCGCCCGGCCTCGGCTCGGTTTCGCTGATCCCGGCACACAGCCGGGTCACCTGGATCGATGATCAGATCCAGGGCTCGGGAACGGGCCTCAAAGCAACCGCGAAGGTCGGCGAAGCCCCCGCCGTCACCGGACAGGTGCCGAAGATCACAGTCGCGGGCGCCCACCTCATCGAAGACGTCTCAAGCGGAGCGGGCGCCGAAGGCTCTGTCGTCAACCATTCGAGCATCAGCCAGTCGGAGCTCGTCGTGAACGCCGTCGTGAGCCACGGCAGGGAAATCATCGCCGTCGGGCGGGCCGTCGTTCCCGAAGCGGCCGCCGGGACGTCGACCCGCTTCCAGCTGTTCTTCGTCGGCAACCCTCGCGGTGGAAAGCTCGAAGTGAGCGCCTCGCCCTCGACCTTCAGCTGAGCGGGCCTCAGGCAGCCAGCGGCTCGAGAACCTTCTCCGATGGCACAGCGCGCTCGGGCGCGAGGCGGTAGCCGATGCCGAAGTGTGTGTGGATGTAGGCCCACTCCGGCGATCCACGCTCGAGCTTGCGTCGGAGCTTGTGAACGAAGACGTCGACCGAGCGGTCGTTCCTGACCATCTCGTAGCCCCACAGGCATTCGTAGATGCGCTCGCGGGGAAGGACCTCCCCCTGGGCTGCGTTGAAGAGTTCGATCAGCTGGTACTCGCGGCGGGTCAGGCCGAGGTTGAGCTCGCCGGCGAAGGCCTGGTACCGATCAGGGCGGATTTCGACCTCGCCGATCAAGGAGGGGGTCAGGTCGCGCGCCCGCGCCCTGCGGCGCTGGACAGCCGACTCCATACGCGCCAGCAGCTCCTCCGGGTGACAGGGC
Organism: uncultured Solirubrobacteraceae bacterium; assembly: GCA_964518445.1. Lineage (GTDB taxonomy): Bacteria > Actinomycetota > Thermoleophilia > Solirubrobacterales > Solirubrobacteraceae > Palsa-744. The sequence goes on along the minus strand of CAZFGJ010000031.1, from coordinate 19,876 downwards.
TTCGCGAGCCAGTCATCCACGCCCAGACGCAGCGCGCGAACCCGCTCCGCGACTGTCGACGAGGAGGTGCAGACGATCACGCTCAGTTCGGGACGCTCCCGGCACACGCGTTCGATCCACTTCAGCCGTCCGGCCCCGAGCAGCTCCACATCGACGACCAGAGCGTCGATCTCAAGCTCCGAGATCGTCTTGTGGGAAACCTTCCGCGGCAACACCTCATAGCTCCAACCTGCTCGCTCCAGCCTGTTGCCGAGCACCAGGAGAAGGCCCGAGTCGCTGTCGAGGATCGCCGCGCGTCGACCGACGGGCGACACCCCCACCACGGCTGACAGCCCGCCCTGGACCTCCTCGCTCTCGAGCAGCGCGCCACCCGTCCGCCCCTGCGCAATCCGATGATCTTCCATGGCCCCCTTCGTCCTTTCTGAGACTTGGAGACGAGTTGTACCACAAAGTGCACTATCTAGGTGATCTTTATGAGGATTGTGAAGGAAATGTGAAAACCTCCTGCAATGGAGGGACATCCCGGCGTCCGCCAGAGGAGAGGCGCGGGGCTTCGCGGCGAGGCGGCGGAGCTCAGCGGCGGCGCTGCTTGAGGGTGATCCCCTCAAGCACGTGTGCGACTTTCTCGCAGGCGTCAACCGCCGCCTCGAGAGACTCGAAGAGGTCCTTCCAGCGGATCACGACCATCGGGTCGATCCCCCCCGCGAACAGCGAGGCGACCGCATCCCGCTGCAGCCTGTCCCCCTCGTTCTCGAGCCGGTGGATCTCGACGAGGTGCGGCCCCATCTCGGTGCCGGTCCGCAGACATCTGAGCGCCTGGGCGATCTGCTCCCCGGCCCCGACGAGGACCTCCGTGAACTCGACCGCCTGCTCCATCGGCGCCTCGACGCCGTACAGACCCAGTTGCGCCCCCACCTGCTCGGAGTGGTCGACGATGTCATCGAGGGTACTGGCGAGAACGTATCCATCGCTCGGCTCGAAGGGCGCGTGCACCCTGCCACGGCCGGCCAGGCGGTGGATGATGTCGTGGGTGATCCGGTCGCCTTCCTGCTCGCACACCTTCAGGTCCTGCGCGAGGGTGGCATGCTCGGGGTAGTCGACCAGCAGGTCTCGAAGCAGCAGGCCGCAGCGCTGGACGTTGCGCCCGGACTCCTCCACGAGACCCATCAGCTCGGGGTCGTAGGAGCGGCGCAGGAAGCTCATTCAGCGAGAATATTGATCGACGGAGGACGCCGGGGAGCTTTCACCGTTTTTTCACCGATAGATCACGACTTTGCAACGCCTTCGCTCCAGGGGGCTGCGACGCTTCCGCGTCGTGGCGGTCTTTCAGGAGAGTGCTGGCTCACCGGAGATCCTCTATGCGGGGGAGCTCGAGATACGCCCGGACGAGGGCCTCGTCCTGGCTACCGGACAGGCACTGACCCTGTCGGTGCGCGAGTTCGAACTCCTGGCCGCGATGGCACGCCGGCAGGGAGCGATCATCACGCGTGAGGCCCTCTACGAAGCGGTCTGGGGCGGGGAGCTCCGACATGGCGATCGTTCGGTCGACGTATACGTCTCGAAGCTGCGAAACAAGCTCGAGGAAGCCCTCCCGGACCGCCGATTCATCCACACCCACCCAGGCTTCGGCTATCGCTTTCAACCCCAGCCTTCACGAAATGTTCACATGGAGGACACCGGCGGTTGAAGACACTGTTGCCGGGATGTAAAGGTCGCTTATCCCGGCGGCAGGGCGGAAAGCATTGGTTTGGCAGGCACCTCGTGACCCGAGGCGCCCCGTTCACGCCCGGAAACACGACCGCCACCCCTCCCCGCCCGACGCGGCGCATACGACAACCATTCAAGGAGATCCAGTGATCAGAAACAAGATGGGCGCGCTCGCCAGTTGTGCGCTGCTCGGTTTGGGCCTCGCAGCCTGCGGTAGTTCGAGCTCTTCCAGCACTTCAAGCACCTCGAGCTCGACCAGCAGCGCCCCGGCGAAGACAGCCACGACGCCCCCCTCGGGCTCGGGAACGATCTCCGGCGCCGGCTCGACGTTCGCCGCGCCCGTCTATGAACAGTGGGCCTCCTCACAGTCCGGCCTGACCGTCAACTATCAGGCGGTTGGCTCCGGCGCCGGCATCACGGCAATCGAGAGCAAGATCGTCAACTTCGGCGCCAGCGACCCGCCGCTGAAGCCCGAAGACGAAGAAGCGATCGCCAAGAACGGCAGCCCGGCCGTCCAGATTCCAATGTTCCTGGGCGCGATCACCGTCTCCTACAACCTCCCCGGCGTCAAGACCGGGCTCAAGCTCGACGGCAAGGCTCTGGGCGACATCTTCCTCGGGAACGTGAAGACCTGGAACGACGAAGAGATAAAGGCGCTGAACCCGGGGGTCACGCTGCCGAGCACCCCGATCACGATCATCCACCGCTCGGATTCCTCCGGCACGACCGCCGGCTTCACCAGCTTCCTCGCCGCCGTCAACCCCGAATTCAAGAGCAAGGTCGGCGAAGGCAAGGAAGTCCCCTGGCCCACCGGCACCGGCGCCAAGGGCAACTCCGGCGTTGCCGGCGCGGTGAAGCAGACGGTCGGCGCCGTCGGCTACGTCGAGCAGGCATATGCCCTGCAGAACAACTTCACCTACGCGGCGATCAAGAACAAGGCCGGCGTGTTCGTCCTTCCGACCCTCGCCTCCGCGACAGCGGCGGCGCAGAACGTGAAGATTCCGGCGACGCTGGGCATCAAGATCAGCAACCCGCCTGGCGCGGGGAGCTACCCGATCACCTCGCAGACGTTCATCGTCGTCAACAAGGACCTCTGCAAGGCCGGAACGCCCGGTGGCGAAGAAGCCGCCAAGAACGTGAAGAAATTCATCGAATACGGTCTGAACGAAGGGCAGAAAGTCCTCGGGCAGGCCGACTACGCGGCGCTTCCCGCGCCGGTCCTGGCGAAGTCGAAGGCCGCAACCGCGGCGCTTCTGTGCAACGGCTCGCCGATCTCCTAAGGACATGACAACCCCTCCACGGATCAGGTAAACAGAGAACCGTGGAGGCAGCATCTGCACCCGGCGGCGGCCGCGCACTACTCGCGCGGTCGCCGCTGGCTCGACTTCCGGACCGGGTCCTCAAGTACGGGCTGACGGTCCTCGCGGCACTGATCCTGGTGCTGATCGTGTTCTTCTTCTTCGAACTGGTCGGGGAAGCCCGGCCGGCCTTCGAAAAGGACGTCCTCGGATTCGTCTTCCACAACAACTGGAACCCGAGCGCGGAAGACTTCGGCGCCTGGCCTCTGGTCGTCGGAACGCTTATCACCTCGGCTCTGGCGCTCGTGATCGGCGTACCCGTGGCTGTAGCCGCGGCGGTCTATGCAACGGAGCTCTGTCCGCTGCGCCTTCGCACGCCCCTGAGCATCCTCGTCGAGCTGCTCGCAGCGGTCCCCTCGGTCGTCTACGGCCTCTGGGGCATCTTCTTCCTGGCCCCCAAGCTACAGCCCGCCGAGCAGTGGGTCGCCGACAAGCTCTCCTTCGTCCCCTTTATCGGCGGCGGCCTCGTCACGATCCCCAACTATTTCGTGGCCGGCCTCGTCCTGGCGATCATGATCCTGCCGATCGTCAGTGCCATCAGCCGCGAGGTGATGGCCACCGTCCCGGCGGACCACAAGGAGGCGGCACTCGGACTCGGAGCAACCCGCTGGGAGATGATCCGGCTTGCCGTGCTCCCCTATTGCCGCTCCGGCATCGTCGGGGGCGCAATGCTCGGCCTCGGCCGCGCGATCGGCGAGACCATCGCGGTGACGATCCTGATCGGTGATGCGCCCAAACTCGGGCACCAGCTGTTCGGCCAGGGCTACACCCTCGCGGCAGTCATCGCAAACGAGTTCGGCGAGGCCCAGGGCCTCCACCGCTCAGCGCTGTTCGCTGCAGCCCTGCTGCTGTTCGTCCTGACTCTGTTCGTCAACGGGTTTGCTCGCGCCCTCGTCGTGCGGGCCGCTCGCAGAACCGGGCAGACAGGCGCCGAGGCGAGCACGGGCGGGACGTCGATGGTGGCCGGAGTGGCGGCCGGAGCATGAGCACGCCGGCACCCACAGCCGATCTCTCCGCCCGCTTCGGCCTGACCGCGGGGCGCCGGCGCAAGGACAAATTCGCCCGCGGCGTGATCCTGGCGGCGACGATCCTCGCGCTCGTACCACTCGTGCTGATCATCTACTACCTGCTGAAAAAGGGCCTGGGAGCTTGGAGCTCGAGCTTCTTCACGACCGACCCCACGGGAAACACGTTCTTCAAAAACTCCGACATCGGAGGCATCAAGAGCGCGATCCTCGGCACCATCGAGATGGTCGCGCTCGCCTCGCTCATCTCGATTCCGATCGGCGTCGGCGTCGCACTGTGGCTGGTCGAGTACGGCCGGAACAGCTGGTTCGCCCGAGTGGTGCGCTTCTTCGTCGACGTTCTGACGGGCGTCCCGTCGATCGTCTTCGGCCTGTTCATCTACATCGTGCTGATCATCGGGACGGGCAGCTCGTTCGCCGGGTACAAGGGGTCGCTGGCCCTATCCCTGCTGATGCTCCCCGTCGTGATCCGCTCGGCCGAGGTGATCCTGAACCTGGTTCCCGCGGGCCTGCGGGAATCGGCCCTGGCTCTGGGGGCGCCGCGCTGGAAGGTGATCATGAAGATCGTCCTGCCGACGGCGCTGCCCGGAATGGTCACCGGCGTTCTGCTGGCTGTCGCGCGCGCGGCCGGCGAGACGGCGCCGCTGCTGTTCACGGCCGGCTCGCCCAAAACGACCACCTACAACCTGAGCGAATTCATGAACTCGCTGCCTGTGCAAATCTACAACGACGTCAACTCACCGAGCACAGAGGTCGTGAACAGGGCCTGGGGCGCCGCACTGACGCTCGTCACAATGATCCTGATCCTCAACCTCATCGCCCGTTTGATCTCGCGAAGGAGTCGCCTTGCATGACATCCACTGGACGGACCGAAGAGGTGACTGACGTGGACCCTGACCGGAGTTCCGAACTCGAGCGCTCGGAGCCCGAGGTGGCCGGCGGACGCCCCGAGGGCTTCGCCGGGCGCCAGCGACTGACGCCCGAGAGCACCGAGCAGCCGCCGGCGCCCAGGCCCGGAATCGTCAAAGCCGGCTTCTCGGTCAAGCTCGAGCAGCTCCGCGCCTTCTACGGCGACGCCGAACAGGTCAAGGGGGTCGACCTCGAATTCCGGGCGAACGAGGTCACCGCGATCATCGGGCCCTCCGGCTGCGGCAAGTCGACGATGGTCCGTTGCATCAATCGCATGCACGAGGAGATCCCCGGCGCCCACGCCGAGGGACGGGTGCTGCTTGAGGGGATGGACATCTACGGCTCGTCCGTGGACGTCGTCGCGGTCCGCCGTGCCGTCGGAATGGTCTTTCAGAAGCCCAACCCCTTCCCCACCATGTCGATCTACGACAACGTCGCCTCAGGGCTGCGCCTGACGGGACGCCGAGGCAAGGACCTCGACGCGAGGGTCGAGTCGGCCCTTCGTGGCGCGGGGCTCTGGAACGAGGTCTCCGATCGTCTGACCGACGCCGGAGCGGGACTCTCGGGCGGACAGCAGCAGCGCCTGTGCATCGCCCGCTCGCTGGCCGTCGACCCCGAGGTGATCCTGATGGACGAGCCCTGCTCGGCGCTCGACCCTGTCGCGACGCTGAAAATCGAGGAGCTGATCGAGGAGCTCAAGCAGCGGGTGACGATCGTGATCGTCACGCACAACATGCAGCAGGCCGCCCGCGTCGCCGACAGGACGGCCTTCATGCTCGACGGCCAGATGGTCGAGGTCGGCCCCACCCATGAGATCTTCACCAAACCGAAAGACTCGAGAACCGAGGAATATGTCACCGGCAAGTTCGGCTAGCGACGGGGGCGGGCAGCCCCGGGGGCTCTCGGCTGAAGCCTTCGACCGCCTCGACCCGGCTGCGACTGCGGAGGGTGGCCACGGGCGGTCGCACTTTCAGGAACAGCTGCGCGAGCTCGAGTTTCACGCGCTCGGCGGCCTTGACCTGATCGTCGAGCAGCTCGACCGCGTCCTCGAGGCTCTCAACCACCAGGACGTTGAGCTCGCCCAGATGGTCATCGCCGATGACGATCGCGTCGACGGCCGCTACCTCGAGGTCCATCAGGGAATCCTCTCGCTGCTCGCCCTGCAGGCGCCTGTGGCGGGCGATCTACGACTCGTGGCGGCCCTGCTGCACATCATCAAGCACATCGAGCGCATGGGCGATCAGTGCGTGAACATCGCGAAGATGATCCCGCTCTCGGGCTATGAGCCGCCTGTGCATGGAGAAATGCTCGAAGCCCTCGCGAAGATGGGGGCATTTGCACGCTCCGAGGTCGTTCAGTGCAAGGCGGCCTTCGCCGGGCGCGATGTGGCCCTCGCCGAGGACCTGGTTCGTCAGGACCGGGAAATCAACCGCCTGAACCGGGATATCTTCAGACTTGCCATCGAGATCGGGGATGATCCCGACACCCGCGAGTGGGCGATGCACATGACCCTGGTGGCTCGCGCGCTCGAGCGGATCGGCGACAACGCCGTCGATGTCGGGGAGCAGGTCGCCTTCGTCGTGACGGGTCTCTTCCGGGAGTTCTCGGACTCCTCGCGGCCGCTCGGCGCGTCTCAGTAGATAATCCGTACGGCGAGGCCCCCGGAAACACCGGGTGGGCCTGTGAACATCCTGTTACATCGCATTGCGGAACGTTTCTGGGCCCTCTTCATCCCCTACACTCCCGCTCAATGACGGTAAGCGTTCGCGCCGAGGGCCAGGGGGGCCCGTCAGGAAGCCCCGAAGGCCCTGCCTCCCCCTCCTCCTCCGGCTCCATGAGGATTGCCGTCCTGGACCGCGACAGCGGATTCATCCAGGTCCTCAGCAAGCGCCTGGACCGCCTCGGCTGGGAGCATCGCGTGCTCGCGAGCCCGGTCCCGCCGGACGCCGTCGTATCGATGCGCCTGAGCGCCCTCGTGGTGGACCTGGCCGTCCTGGGCCCCCAGGCCTGGACGTGGCTCGAGCGGCTCTGCGAGGCGCTCCCCGACCTTGGCATCGTCGTCTGCACCGGCCCCTCAACGGTCGCCCAGCGCGTTCGCGGCCTGCGCCTCGGAGCCGATGACTGGATCACCAAGCCCTGCCACCCCGAGGAGGTCATCGCCCGCGTCCAGAGCGTCGTGCGACGCCGCCGGCGGACCAGCGGCCGGGCCGAGGTCGCTCCCGTCAGCGCCGGTGAGGTCGAGATCCGCTCCGACCGCTTCCAGGCCTTCGTGGGCGAGCAGAGCATCGACCTGACCCGTCGGGAGTTCGAGCTGATCGAGCTCCTCGCCGCAGCCGAGGGACGTGTTCTCGAGCGCGAGGAGATCTACTCGCGCCTGTGGGGCTACACGATGGTCCGCGGAGACCGCTCGGTCGACGTCTTCGTCCGCAAGCTCCGCCAGAAGCTCGAGAAGGCCTCCCCCAGCTGGCGCTACATCCACACGCATTTCGGTATCGGCTACCGCTTCGCCGCCGAATCGCTCGAGGTCGTCGACCCCGGCGACGTGCCTTCCTCACTCCCCGCCGACTGGGACCCCCAGAGCGCGGAGGCCCTCCTCGGCGATCAGGGCGAGCTCCCGGGGCCGCATCAGGGCGGAGAGCTCTCCCCCCGCCCCGTCTAGCCGCAGCACCGCCAGACCGCCCTTCTTCAAGTCGATCCGCCCGCCTGTCAGCTGCGCGACGACGTTCGACAGGTCAGGCTCGTGACCGACGAGCATCAGCCGGCCCTCGTCACCGACGCCAGCCATCGCGTCGAGCGCCTGGACTCCATCGAACCCGCTGGCGAGCGCCTGCAGGACGCTGAGCCGGGAGCGCTCCGCCTCATCCCACGCCTCGGCGGCCAGCTCGGCGGTCTGACGCGCACGGACCTTCGGGCTGAAGAGAATCGCCTCGAAACCAAGCCCGAGGCGCGCGAGAGCCAGGCCGGCCGTCCTGGCCTGCCGTTCGCCCCGCTCGGTCAAGCGCCGCTGCGAGTCCTCGCGGCTCCCGTGCGGCTCGGCGTCTGCGTGACGAAGTAGCCAGAGCTGACGAGCCATACCTTGAGCAAAAGCCTACAGCCCGTGCGTTTACAACGGTCAGTATTTTCCCGTTGCTTTGATCTCAGGACGGGTGAAGGTGTAGCGTGAGGGCCATGCTCGACGCCGATCAGCAGTTGCCCTCAGAGCCCCAGAACGCCTTCGCCATCGGCGCTGAGAGCAGGGACGATCCATCGCTGTTCCTCAACCGCGAGCTCTCCTGGCTTGAGTTCAACGATCGCGTCCTGCAGCTGGCCGAGGACGAGAGCGTGCCGCTGCTCGAGCGGGTCAAGTTCTGCGCGATCTACACGACCAACCTGGACGAGTACTACATGGTCCGTGTCGCAGGGCTTCGCGACCAGATCGACGCCGGCGTCGAGACCCCCACGCAGGACGGTCGCACGCCATCGGAGACGATCGGGCTCATCCGCGAGCGGGTTCTCGGACAGGGCCGTCGCCTGACCGACTGTTTCGAACGGATCCTCCGCCCCGCCCTGAGCGATCAGGACATCCGGATCGTGAGCGTCGACGAGCTCGACGAAGAGCGCCGAGGCGATCTGGCCCGCCACTTCCAGAAGGCCATCTTCCCGGCTCTGACGCCACTGGCCGTCGCCCCGGGGCGACCCTTCCCCTACATCTCGAACCTCTCGCTGAGCCTGGCCGTCAACGTCCGCGATCCCGTCACCAACCAGACGGTCTTCGCCCGCGTGAAGGTGCCGACCGAGATCCTGCCCCGGTTCGTGACGCTCAAGCAGCCCGCCCCCGAACCGGCTCTGCTGGTCCCGCTCGAGGACGTCATCGCCCACCACCTCGACGCACTGTTCCCTGGGATGGAAATCGCGGACTGCGACGTGTTCCGTGTCACCAGGGACGCCGACCTGGAGGTCTCGGACGACGCGGCCGACCTGCTGCAGGCCGTGGAGGACGAGCTACGGCGCCGGCGCTTCGGCGAGGTCGTGAGAGTCGAGGTCGGCGCGAACTGCTCCGAGGAGCTTCGTGCGTCACTGACCGGCCTGCTCGGCGTGCAGGACGACGAGGTGTACCCGGTCAGCGGCCTGCTCGACATGGGGGCCCTCTGGCAGATCGTCAAACTGCCCGGCCACGGCGAGCTGCGCGAGGAGCCGCTCGCCTCGATCACCAACCCCCGTCTGCTCCGCCACGAGGGCGGCCGCCCGGACGTCCTCGCCGCGATGCGCGAAGGGGACATCCTGGTTCACCACCCCTACGACTCGTTCGCCACCTCAGTCGAGCGGTTCGTCGAACAGGCGGTGGCCGACCCCAACGTGCTGGCGATCAAGCAGACCGTCTACCGGACCAGCGACGACTCTCCCCTCGTCCCCGCCCTGATCGACGCCACCGAGCGCGGCAAGCAGGCGGTCGCCCTGGTCGAGTTGCAGGCGCGCTTCGACGAGCGCATGAACATCCACTGGGCCAAGGCCATGGAGGAGGCAGGCGTCCATGTCGTCTACGGGCAGCCCGCCCTGAAGACCCATGCCAAGTGCGTGCTGGTCGTCCGCCGCGAGGGCGACGGGGTGCGCAACTACGTCCACATCGGGACCGGCAACTACCACTCCGCCACGGCCCGGCTCTACACGGACTTCGGGCTGTTCACGATCGACGAGCAGATCGGCGCCGACGTCGCCGACATGTTCAACTACCTGACCGGCTATGGGCGCCCGCTCCACTACCGCCGCGTCCTAACCGCCCCGGCCCATCTGCGTGAGGGGATCCTGCATCAGATCGAGCAGACCATCGCGGCCCACTCCGATGAGGACCCAGCCCGGATCAGGATGAAGATGAACTCACTCGTGGACGGCCGCTGCATCCGGGCCCTCTATGCCGCCTCGCAGGCCGGTGTCCAGGTCGACCTCAACGTGAGGGGAATCTGCTGCCTGAAACCGGGGATGCCCGGGATCTCCGAGAACATCCGGGTCGTCTCGATCGTCGGGCGCCTGCTCGAGCACTCCCGGATCTACACCTTCGAACGTCACGGCCAGAACACGATCTACATCGCCTCGGCCGACCTGATGCCCCGCAACCTCGACCACAGGGTCGAGCTGGCCGCCCCGGTCTCCGACCCCGAGCTTCAGGCTGAGCTGCTCGACACGCTCGAGCGAGCCTTCGCCGACAACCAGTCCTCGTGGGAACTGGATGGCGACGGGCGCTGGCACAGGCGCGCCCCCGCCGAGGGCGAGCCTGCCCGGAACATGCAGCTCGAGCTCTCGGACATCCACGCCGCCCGGGCCAACCTCGACCGCCCCGACGCAGAGGGCCCCGCCTAGGCGAACCTCAGGCGGCCGCCAGCGGCAACGAGTCGAGCACGGCCTTCAGTTCGTCGACCGTCTGGAAGTCCAGGCCCAAGCGGTGATCGTGGCGGTGACGGACGACCCCGTCCTCGTCGATGACGATCACCGCCCGCTTCACGCCCAGGCGCCCGTAGGCGCTGTATTTCGCGGCCACCTCACCGCCGACATCGGCCAGCAGCGGGACGTTCAGGGAGTTCTTGGCGACGAACGCCTCATGCGAGCCGAGATCCTGAGCCGAGATCCCGACGGCCGTGGCGTTCAGCGAGGCGAAGTCGTCGGCCCGGTCGCGGTAGGAGCAGAACTGTTTTGTACAGACGGGCGTGTTGTCGCCCGGATAGAACAGCAGCACGACACGCTCGCCTCGGTGCTCGGAGAGCTTGAAGCTCCCGTCTGTTCCGGGCAGCTCGAAATCGGGTGCCTGCTCGCCGACCTGCGGGGTCTTCGCCATGCTCTGAAGCCTCCTGTCGTTTCCCGGCTCGGAGCCGGAGGAGACCAGCATAACGCCCGCCCTACGGCGGCTGAAACCGATGGATGCGCCGCGACGATGCGCTAAAACCACGGCGATGCGGCTCCGCCACAGCCTCAGCCTCGCCGCCCTGCTGTCCGCCTGCTCGGTGATCGCCGCCTGTGGCAGCACGGCAGCCGACGTCCCCACGCCGACGGCTGCCCCCGGCGCGATCCCCCTCCCCGCGAGCACAGCCGCCGGCGCCGCCCGGCTTCTGGACTGGCCTGAGTTCGGCCTCGACCCGGCCCGCAGCAACGTGAGCGAGCGGTCAACCGGCATCAACGCCTCCAACGTCGCCCATCTCCAGATCAGGAGCGTCTCGCTGGGAGGCACGGTCGACTCCTCGCCGATCTACCTGCACGGCGTCACCGTCGGCGGCTCCGTTCACGACGCCATATTCGTCACGACCACCTACGGCAGGACACTTGCTCTCGATGCCTCCAGCGGCCGGATCCTCTGGACCTTCACGCCGCCCGGATACAGCCGCTGGGCCGGGAGTGCGCAGATCACCACGGCCAGCCCGATCGCCGACCCCGATCGCCAGGCGATCTATTCAGCCTCCCCCAACGGCCTGATCCACAAGCTCTCCGTCGCCAATGGGTCCGAGCAGACCGGCTGGCCGGTCTCGGTGACCCGCGAACCGCGCCACGAGAAGCTCGCGGCCGCCCTGAACATCGAGGGCCCCGATGTGATCGCCACGACCGGGGGCTATATCGGCGATGCACCTCCCTACCAGGGCCATGTCGCGTTGATTCCCCGCTCCGGCGGCCACCTCGCCGGAGTCCTCAACACGCTGTGCGCCAACCGTCGCAGCCTGATCGTTCCGTCCAGTTGCGGCTCGAGCGACTCCGCCATCCTCTCGCGGGCCGGCGCCGTGGTCGAGCCGGGGACGGGGCGGATCCTGATCGACACGGGCAACGCGCCCTGGAACGGGCGCACCGACTTTGGCGACAGCGCACTCGAGCTGACCTTCCCGGGCCTTCAGATCCGCCAGGCCTTCACCCCGGTGAACCAGGCTCAGCTGAACAGCAGCGACACCGACCTCGGCTCGAGCGCCCCGGCGCTGCTGGGCCACGACAGGGTCGTCCTGGCAGGCAAGGACGGCATCATGCGCGTCCTTGCCCTCTCGCGCATGAACGGCCACCCGGCCGGGAGCGGCCTGCACAGGCTCGGCGGAGAAGTCCAGCGGCTAGGCATCCCCGGCGGCGGCGAGCTGTTCAGCGCACCTGCCGTCTGGCAGCACGCAGGCCACACGACGGCCTTCGTGGCGGACGAAAACGGCACGGCCGCCTACGTCCTGCAGCGCGGCCGGCTGGGGCGCGCCTGGATCAACTCGAACCCCGGCACCAGCCCTGTGATGGCCGGTGGCCTGCTCTACGTCTACGACCTGTCGGGCGGCGGCATCTACGTCTACCGGCCCGGCTCGCCCCGGCCGATCGCCAAACTTGCCGGCCGGCCGGGGCATTGGAACAGCCCGATCGTCGTCGACGGGCACGTCATCGAGCCGGAGGGCAACGGCAACGACCATTCCCAGAGCGGGACCCTCGAGATCCTCTCCGCGCCCTGAGGCGCCGCGACCGTCAGCTGAAGTCGACCAGCAGCCCGAGCCAGGCCTCGCTGCGCGTCGGAAAGCAGGGGACCGCCTGGGCCAGCAGCTCCAGAGGCACCTGAGCGACGATCGCCACGGTCGCTGCGTGGAGCGACTCGGCGACCTCGACGCCAACGAAGCAGGCGCCGATCATCACACCACGGTCCTCGTCGATCACGATCTGGGCGCAGCCGCCCGCGTCGTGCCCCACGAAGCTGGCCCCCGCGTTCGCCTGCAGCGAGATCTGCCGCGCCGAGGCCTTCACCCCCGCTTTCAGCGCGCTCTCGAGCGTCTCGCCCACGGCCGCCACCTGGGGCTCGGTGAAGATCACTCTGGGGATCACCTGCCCGGCGGGGGCTGAGGGCGACCGCTTGCCAAGGATCCGGTCGGCCACCTGTCTCGCCTGTTGCTTGCCCATGTGGGTCAGGAGCGCCCGGCCGTTCACATCGCCGATCGCGTAGAGCCAGTCCCTCCCGGGCACCCGCAGGGTGTCGTCAACCTCGATGTATCCGCCACCCTCGACACCCACCGACTCGAGGCCCAGGCCGTCGCTCAAGGGGCGCCGGCCCGTCGCAACCAGCATCTCGGCCGCCCGCAGCGAGACACCGTCCTCGAGGGCGACCTCCACTGGTCCGCCCGGCGTCTCGCGGCTTACCGAAACAGCCTTCACGCCCGTGATGACCGTCACGCCACGGCCCTCCAGGCCCTCCTCGACGAGCTTCGAGGCGAACTCCTCCTCACCGGCGATCAGCCGGGGAAGCGCCTCCACGACGGTCACGGCCGCTCCAAGCGACGCGTAGGCCGAGGCCATCTCGACCCCCACCACGCCACCGCCGAGGATCAGCAGCGACTCGGGGATCGCCCTGGCAGTCGTCGCCTCCCGGTTGGTCCAGGGCCGCGCCTCGGCCAGCCCCGGAATCGGCGGCAGGGCCGCCACGCTTCCGGGCGCCAGAATGACCGCCTCGCCGGCCTCGATCAGGGTCTCGCCAACCTTCACCCGGCGCTCGCCCACCAGTTCACCACGTCCCCTGATGAGCCTGATCGAGCGCTTTTCGAGCCAGGGCAGCTGGCCCGAGTCGTCAAGGCCGTGGATGATCTCGTCCCGGCGATCGAGGACTGCCTGCACGTCCAGCCCTCCGGCGAGGGCCTGCGCCGCGCCCTGCACCCGTCTGGTCTCGTCCAGCACCTCGGCGGGACGCAGAAGCGCCTTCGAGGGCATGCACGCATAGAACGAGCATTCACCGCCGATCAGATCGCGCTCCACGATCGCCACCCTGCGCCCGCCCTCGGCCAGGCGCCCCGCGCAGACCTCGCCCGCGGGACCGGCGCCGATCACGATCACATCGATCTGCTTCGCAGTGCTCATCGAAGACCCTCATACCCCCATTGGGCGAGAAGATCCCGGCCGAGGTGCTCTCCCAGGGCCTCGACCTCGCCCCTGAAGCGACCGCGAAGCTCGAGCATCAGCTCGTCGTCGGCCTCGCCGGGGCTTGCGAACACCAGCTTCTCCCGGAGCGTCCTGAAGGCCTTCCGGCGAGCCTGCTCGGGTGTCACGAGCTTGGCCGCCCGGCGCGCCGTTCTCATCACTCCCCCGCCCCCGAAGAACGCCTCGTGCAGCGCATTGTCGACTCCCACCCGCCGCCGCACCGACGGGTTCGCCTCCTCGGGGGCCGCTGCGCCCCGCTCCTCCACGCCCAGGAACCGCTCGACCCGCCGGACCGTACCGTCGTTGTCGGCCCTGAAGTCGTCATAGATCAGCACCAGTATCTGCTCGGGGTCGAACACCGCCTCGTAGCGGCGGAGCTGTTCGACGTAACGGACCCTGTCGCTGTAGAAGAGGACCTGCGGCGATTCGGCGTTGACCTCGGTCAGATGTCTTCCCTGGCGGCGCTCATCCTCGAGCGCCAGCGCTTCGCGGAAGCTCTCGACCTCCTCGGATTTGTGCTGCAGCAGCTGCAGGTGAAGCGAGCGCAGGTAGGCAGCCGGCTCGCGGATGATCACGATGATCTTTGCCTTCGGCTGAGCCTCGGCGATCAGCCCGGCGGCCGTCCTGGACCATATGTAAGCCGTCGAGCCCTCCCCGATCAGCTGCTCGGCCGTCGCGCCCTCGAACAGGGCCAAATAGTCCTCGTAGGTCTCCACGGGCTCGCCCGTGGGGCGCGGCTGGTAGGGCGATGGCAGGTCACTGGCGAACCAGCGGGGCTCCTTGCGCTCTGGCAGGAACAGCTCCGGATGGACGCTGAGCGTCTCGTACAGTGCCGTCGTCCCGCACTTGGGGTGCCCGACGATGAAGAAGTCCGGGACCCTTGACACGGGCCGAGTCTAGCCCGCCGGCCTGGCGGCGGAAGGGTTGTGGCCGATCCGCTCGAGCCACTCAGTGCCACCGGCGGAGATGCCACGGAAGATCTCCTCCGAGTCTCTGGCGCTGCGCCTCAGCAGGCCCCTTTCCCATGCCAGGCGCCGCTGAGCTTCCGCGGCGGCCAGGGCCCGGCCCAGCAGCGGCGTCCCGGCGCCCGGAAGCGGCCGGGGCGCATCGAGGCGGTGAACCCGCCCGATCTCGTTGGCGTTGTGGAAGTAGACGATCCCGCCGTAGACCCCAAAGTGCAGGGGGTCGAGCTTGCTGGAACTGCTCCTCTCGATGCTCACCCAGGGCGTCTCGCTCAGCTCGAGCCGGCGCAGGAGGTTCCCGCCGAAATCCGTGACACGACCCAGGCCGGGCGCGCTCCAGGGGTAGCCGTCGCTCCAGTCGCCCGGAAGGCTCTGCCAGGTGCCGACCGTCGTGACGCAGAAGCAGGGGTGCGGCTGAGGATCACCGTCGTTCTCGCTGCGCCTGACCGCAACCAGCGGCGCTCGGGCAAGCGCCTCCTCGATCACCGGCATCGGATCGGCCACCGGGAAGGCGTCCGGGGCCAGGAACATCAGCAGGTCATCCGGGGCGGCCACCTGACAGACCTCTACGGCCAGGTGGTTCAGCTTCCCCGCCTCGGGGCCCTTCTGTTCGATCACATGATCGAACCCTGCCGCGTGAGAGGAGTCGATTCCCGCGACCGACCCCCATGTCACGTAGGGGACCGGGAGGTGCTCCGCCAGCTGACGATGCTGAATCGCAAGCCAGCGGGGAGAGCCGCTGTGGGCGCTCGCGATGTGAAGCATCCGGCCGGCCATCAGATCAGCTCCGAGAGCCAGTCGCTGTCGCCCGCGGCGATTCGCTCGTAGAACGACTCGGACTCCTCCTCCAGGCGCCGGCGCATCGAGCGCTCCCACCGCTCCTTGCGCCGCCGCGCCAGGCGGCCCTCGGGGCGCCTGGCAAGCCCGGAGGCGTCGGCCCCCGGGAGATCAGGCGCCATCGCCCGGTGCGTCGCGGAGAGGTTCTCGGCGCGGAAACCCGCCCCGTGGTGGTAGACGACATCGCCGTAGACGGCGTAGTAGAGCGGGTCTAGGTCGCGCTTGTTGGAGCGCAGCACCTGCACCCAGCCGAGCCCCGCCAACTCGAGCTTTCGCATCAGCAGGCTGCCAACGTCGGTCACTTCCCAGCCCTGCCCGCCCGGCCAGACCGGACCGGGCGACCAGTCTCCCCGGAGCGACCTCCAGGTGGCAACCCGGGTGACGCAGAAGCAGGGATGCGGCTGGGGCTGGTCGACGTTCTCGGCCCGCCGCACGGCGATCAGCGGCGCCTGCCCGAGGCCTCGCTCGATGAAGGGCATCACTTCGGCGATCGGGAAGGCGTCGCCGTCCAGGAACATCAGCAGGTCGTCATCGGCCGCCTCGCGGCCGATCTCCATGGCCAGGTGGTTGAGCTTGCCCGCATGGCTCCCGTACTGCTCGATCACACGGTCGAAGTGGACGCCTTCGGCCGGATCGATGCCCTCGAGCGAAGCCCACGTCATGAAGGGGCCGCTGATGTGATGGCGCAGGTGGCGAGTCTGGATCTCGATCCACCGGGGCGAGCGGAAATGTGCGGTAGCGACGTGTAGCAACGCCGGCCGTGGTCCTACTCGACGCGCTGCCAGCCGCGCCTGGCCGGGTTCAGCAGCACCTGCCACCAGGGCGTCACGGGCGGCGGCGGCTCCGGGTCGAGCACGTCCAGGGGTGTCGTCCGGGCGCAGATGAAGGCCAGGCGCCTGCGAATCCGGTAGTCGTTCATACCCGTGTAGTCGGTCATGTTGTGCGCCAGGGGAACCGTCTTGTAGCCGAACTCAGCGGCCAGGTCGATCAGGGCTCCGCGGGTCGGAACCAGAACGATCTCGTAGTCGACGGCATTCCGCGGATCGTCCATGTTGCGGTCCCTGGAGATCTCGAAGAAGCTGTGCGGCGCGAACGAGACGCTCGTGTCGATCACGACCATCTCGGCGCTGACCCGGTCCATGATCTCGAACAGCTCCATGGGCTTTGCGATGTGGTACATCAGGCCAAGGCAGAGCACCACGTCGAACTTCTCGGCGAAGTCGTGGGTGAAGATGTTGGCTTCTTCGAAGCGGTAGCGGGACGGGTCGATCCCCTTGGCCTCGAACACCAGGTTGGCCTGTTCGACGTGCATCTGGCGGCCATCGACGCCGAGCACGAAGTCGGCTCCCGCCTCGATCGCCTGGAGCGACCAGAAGCCCGCGTTGCAGCCGAGGTCGAGGATCCGGAGCCCCTTCAGCGATCCGCCGTTGACCTTCAGCAGAGCGTCGAAGAAGTACCGGCGACGCTGTTCGTGGCGGTTCATGTCGACGTTGTCATCGATCGGCGTGGTGACGCCGCCGTCGAACTCGAAGCGGTAGTGCCAGCGCGAGAAGGCGTCGATCCGCCGCTGCAGCTCCTGGGGGTCCATTGCCATCCCGCTCAGCCCCTGAACCGATGCTCGACCCGCCGGGCCAGACGCCGCCCCGAGGCGACCCAGGCGTTGCGGTGCGGCTCGGACTCCGAGGGCAGGCCGCCCAGCGGGATGCCCTTGGCGCAGATGAAGGCCAGGCGCTCCTCGCTGCGGTAGTCCTCCATGCGGGTGTAGTCGGGGATGTTCACGGCCAGCGCCACCGTCTCATACCCGAACTGCCCGGCCAGCTCGAAGACAGCCCGCCGGGTCGGCACGAGCACCATCCCGTAGTCGATCTTGTTGCGCGACTCGAGCAGATGCGAGACCTCGAAGAGCTTCGTCGGCGCCCTGGAGAGGCCGGTGTCGAGCACGATCAGGGGCGCCCCGGAGGCGCTCATCAGCTCGAACAGCGCCACCGGCTTTGAGACCACGTTGAGCAGGCCCAGGCAGAGCACCACGTCGAACTGCTCCCGCAGCTCGTACTCGAAGACGTTGGCCTGCTCGAAGCGGTAGCGGCTCCTGTCGATCCCCTTGGCCTCGAAGACCAGCTCTGCCTGCTCTATGTAGGTGTCCCGGCCATCGATGCCCAGCACGAAGTCGGCTCCCGCCTCGATCGCCTCGAGCGCCCAGTAGCCGGAGCTGCAGCCCAGGTCGAGGACCCGCTTGCCCTTCAGGCTTCCGTCCGTGAGGCTCAGGAGCGGCTCGAAGAAGAGGCGGCGGCGCTGCCTCTGGCGGTTGACCCTCTGCCAGTCGGCGATCGGCGTGCGCACGCCGTTCTCGAACTCAAACTGATAGCCCCAGAGCGGAAACGCCGCAATCCGATCTTCTAGCTCCTCAGTGTCCAACGCAACTCCCTCCAAGCCTTCGAATCCGCCCCGGCTGTCCCGAGCCGGCCTCCGGCGGATGCCGAATGGCGGCGAATCCTAGCCCAACGGCAATCGGACGGGTAGCCTGTCGTCGATGAGCAGCGGATCGCTTGCGGGACGCCTCCTGCTGGCCTCGACGACCCTGCAGGACCCGAACTTCCTCCGCACCGTGGTGCTGATCGGGATGCACAGCGAGCAGGGGGCCCTGGGTCTCGTCCTCAACCGGGCCTCCCCGGCGACCGTCGGCGAGGCTGTCCCTGAGCTCGAGGAGATGATGGGCCAGGAGGAGCCGGTCTACATCGGCGGACCGGTCCAGCCGGGGGTGATCGTGCTGCTGGCCGAGTTCCTCGACCCCGATGCCGCCGGGATCCTGGTCGCCGGGCGGATCGGCCTGCCCGCTCCCGACGCGCCGCTGGAGAGCCTCCAGGACGCCACCGCCAGGCGGCGGGTCTTCGCCGGATACGCCGGTTGGGGAGAGGGCCAGCTCGACGCCGAGATGGAGCAGGGCGACTGGATAACCCATGACCCGGTGCCCGATGACATCTTCACCCAGGCCCCCGGCGATCTGTGGAGCGAGGTCCTGACCCGCAAGGGCGGGAAATACGCGCTGATCGCCCGCATGCCGCTGGATCCCAGCGTCAACTGAACTAACCTCACCGGAGGCGCAGGTCCGGGAGGCTACCCTCTCCTGAAGCCCTCCCGCGGACCCCCGGCCGCGGAGATCTCGTCCCTCCGAGACCCCTGGAGTTCATGTGCTCAAGCTAGCCCGCTGGTCGACTACCCATCGCAAGTACGTGGTGCTGGCCTGGGTGGTGCTGCTGTTCGGCGTCAACTTCATCGCCCAGTCGGCCGGAACGAGCTACTCGAACAACTTCACGATCCCCAACTCGGATGCCCAGCGAGCCGCCGATCTGCTGCAGAAGAGCTTCCCCGCGCAGGCCGGTGACCGCGACACGATCGTCTTCAAGACCAAGGCCGGCACCGTCACGAACCCCGCCGTGAAGGCGCGGATGGAGGCAACCTTCGCCAAGGTAAAGGCGCTCCCCCACGTCAAGGAAGTGATCAGCCCCTACTCGACCGCCGGTGGGCGCGCGATCTCGGCCAACGGGCAGATCGCCTTCGCGACGGTCGTCTTCGACGAGAAAGCCAACCTGCTCCCCAAGAGCGCTCCCGAAAAGGTCGTGACGGTCGCTCGCTCCGCCGGCACGGACACCCTTCAGGTCGAGCTGGGCGGCCAGGCGATCGAGATGACCCAGCAGGCCGGGTTCGGCGTCTCGACGGCGGTCGGGCTGCTGGCGGCGATCGTGGTGCTGCTGCTGACGTTCGGCTCGGTTGTCGCCATGGGCCTGCCGATCGTCACGGCCCTGTTCGGCCTGGGCACCGGCCTCGGTCTGATCGCCCTGTTCACCCATGTCGTGGACACCCCCGAATTCTCCTCGGAGCTCGCGGCGATGATCGGCCTTGGTGTGGGGATCGACTACGCCCTGTTCATCCTGACGCGCTTCCGCGAGGCCTACAAAACCCCCGGCCCGACGTTCGAGAACTCCCGCGAGTCGGTCGTTCAGGCGCTCGACACGGCTGGCCGGGCGGTTCTGTTCGCCGGCTCGACCGTCGTGATCGCTCTGCTCGGGATGATGGTGCTGGGCGTCAGCTTCCTCTACGGCGTCGCGGTCGCGGCCGCGATCAGCGTCCGGATGGTGTTGCTCGCCGCGCTGACGCTCCTCCCGGCGCTGCGGACGAACGCCGGCCCCCCCCGCGCCCGGCC
>CAZFGJ010000030.1:0-22182 GCA_964518445.1 uncultured Solirubrobacteraceae bacterium | reverse complement strand
CGAGCTCGGCCACCTCCACGGCCTCGAGCACACGTGCCTCGCCGCCGGCGACCCTCCTCGGGACGCCCGCTCGCTTGCCGGCGCAAAGGTCGCCGCGATCGGCCCCGGCACCGTGCGCGCCCTGGCCGCACAGGGCATCGTTGCCGACGTCGTACCGGAGCGCTCCGTTGCCGAGTCGCTGGCCGAGGCCCTCGAGGAGATCCCCGTGGAGCGCGCGCTGATCGCCCGAGCCGCCGAGGCGCGCGACATCGTTCCGGACGCCCTGCGAGCCCGCGGTGCGGAGGTCGACATCCTGGCCCTCTATGAGACCGTCGCCGAGGTGCCCTCGCCACGTGTCCTCGAGCAGGCCCTCGCAGCCGACTACCTGACCTTCACCTCGTCCTCGACCGTCCGCTTCCTGCTGGCTGCGGCCGGAGGCCCTGAGCGCATCTCGGCGGATACCCGTCTCGTCTCGATCGGACCTGTGACCAGCCAGACTCTCCGCGAGTCCGGCCTCGAGCCCCATGTCGAGGCAAAGCGCCACGACATCGACGGGCTGATCGAGGCGCTGCTGGCCGATGCGGAGGATCTCACCGAAGAGGCATGAGCGAGCTCGCTCCGCTCGTGACGTTCCTCTCCGACTACGGGCTCGGCAACGAGTTCGTCGGGGTCTGCCACGCTGTGATGGCGCGGCGATGCCCGCAGGCGCGGGTGATCGATCTGACCCATGCGATCCCCCGTCACGACGTTCACACGGGAGCAATCGTCCTGCGGGCCACCCTCCCCTACCTGCCCGAGGCGATCATCCTGGCGGTGGTCGACCCGGGGGTCGGCACCACGGGCGCCCGAGGGCGCCGCGCGATCGCCGTCAGGACCGTCGAGCAGGATCGCCTTCTGGTGGGACCTGACAACGGCATCCTGATGCCCGTCTGCGAACGGCTGGGAGGGGTGGCCCAGGCGGTCGACGTGGGGCGCTCGGAGGAGTGCCTGCGACCGGTCTCCCACACCTTTCACGGCCGCGACATCTTCGCTCCCGTTGCGGCCGCGCTGGCGGACGGCGTCCCGCTCGAGGCGCTGGGGGAAAACCTCGCGCCCGAGGGCCTGCGGCGCCTGAACATCCCCGTGGCGATCATGACCCCCGGAGGATTGGAGCTCCATGTGCTCCACCAGGACACCTTCGGGAACCTGATCCTCGACGGCGAGACCCACCAGCTGGCCGAGCTCGGGGTCGAGCTGGGCGACGAGCTGTGGGTCAGCCACGGCGGCGGCAAGCACAGCGTCACGTTCGCCCGGACGTTCGCCGACGTGCATCCCGGCGGGCTGCTGCTCTACCAGGACGGCCTGGGAATGCTCGCCCTGGCGGTCAACAGAGGATCCGCCGCGGAGCTGCTCGGCGCCGACCGCGACGACGAGTTCCTCCTGGGCAGACGTTGAGCGAAGAACCTCCCGGCGGGTCCTCCCTCGGGCATCCTCGCCTGCACCACCGGCGGATCGACTCGACCAACGAGCGGGCACGCCGGCTGGCACTGGCCGGAGCACCGCACGGAACGCTCGTGACCGCGGACGAGCAGACCGCCGGCAGAGGGCGCCAGGGCCGCACCTGGTCATCCCCGCCCGGCAGCTCGCTGCTGATGTCGGTCCTTCTGCGCTGGTCGGCCACGGCTCCCTCGCCGGGGCTCCTGCCGCTGATCGCCGCCGTCGCCGCCTGCGACGCGCTCGGCGCCGAGCCGCGCATCAAGTGGCCCAACGACATCGTCGTCCCCCGATCAGACGGCGGGCTGGCCAAGCTGGCGGGCATTCTGGTCGAGGGGCGCCCCCAGGAACGGTGGGCCGTACTGGGAATCGGCGTCAACGTGGCAGTCGAGCTCGCGAGCCTGCCCGAGGAGCTGAGGGGAACTGCCGCCACCCTGGGAGGAGATCCCAGGGACGTCGAGCCTCTGCTCGCAGTGCTGCTCGAGGCGCTCTCGCACCGCCTTGCCGAGCCCACGGCGGCGATGCTCGCCGCATGGGGTGAGCGTGACGCGCTGCGCGACCGAAGGGTGCGCTGGGGCCGGGCCGGCGAGGAGGGCCACGCCAGCGAGGGCCTGGCACGGGGCGTCGATGGAACAGGTCGCCTCATCGTCGCCCTCGACGCGGGCGGGCAGACATCGCTCGAGGCCGGCGAGGTGCACCTCGCCGTGCCGGGCGGCTAGACGAGCTCCTGATCGGGGGCCGGGCTGGCCTTCGATCCGCCTCCGCCCTTGGCTGCGGCCTGAGGCGCCGCCCCGTTCCCCGACTGGCGGGACCCCTTGCTGCGCCTCCGCCTGGTATTCCTGGCGCGACGCTTGGGAAAGTTGCGCAGCAGCTCCCGCGCCAGCGCCGGCGGCTTGCGGGCCATCCGCGTGCGGGCGCCCCTGAGCGCCTCCTCCGCCTCGGGCGTGTGGGCCAGGGCCGCAGCAAGCAGGGCTGCCGCAAGGCGGCGGTCCTGCTTGCGGGCGGCGTGGATCAGGCGCCGGGCGTTGCGCGCGTGGGCGCCGCCGGCCGAGTTGACCAGCAGGCCCAATAGCCGCTTGGTCTCGGGCCAGCGTTGGACCGCATACTCCTCGTGGACGTCTCTGGTGTACTCGGCCAGCCTCCAGATCCAGGCGTTGGCCTGATCGCGGCGGCCGATGCGCCGCTCCACCAGGGCGCGGAGCATGATCTTCGAGGCCTCCTTGCGCTCCTCGCGAGGCCATCCGCCGATGATGTCGATCGCCTCATCGAAAGCATCGGGGTCCTTCAGCGCGGCGATGTCGGCCAGGGCGCGAAGGCGGAGCTGAGCGCTCGTGTTGCGCTTGACGGCCGTGATCAGGAATCTGCTCTTGAGCTCCCCGGTGCGGTCGAAGTGCAGCATCGCCCGCGCACGGCGCCAGCCGTTCGGCGCAACCCGCGCCCCGGCCAACGCGGCCCAGAGGTGCTGCTCGCCGTAGTCGAGGTGCTCGACAGCGATCCGCCAGAGCTCGCGCTCGAAGACTGCGAACCGCCGCTCCTCCTCGGCGCAGACGGGAAGGACCCGCCGCTCGACCCGCATCCTGCGCCCGCGGCCTCGCCTGACGGGGCCGACGACGATCGCTCCACCCCGGTAGACGTCGCGGTCGAGAAGCGAGTGCAGGGTCACGACCGGGTCGTCGTGCTTCGTCGCCGGATGGACGAAGTCGACCACCAGACCGGCCTCCTTGCCGGGATGGCGACGGGTGACGCGGCCGACCCGCTGCTGGTAGATCCGCTTGGAGGCGGTCGGTGCGAGGTGCACGCAGACTGTCGCCCTCGGGCTGTTCCAGCCCTCCGCCAGCAGCTGGGCGTTGATCAGCACGTCGATGTCACCGCGCTCGTAGCGGGCCAGGATCTCCACCAGCTCGCGCTTGGGGGTCTCGCCCGAGACGGCCTGCGCCTTCATGTTCTCGGCGCGGAAGGCCTCGGCGAGGTTGTAGGCGTGGCGCACGCCGGCGGCGTAGACGACGCCCGGCACCCCGTTGAACCGGGTCTTGTAGAGATTCGCGACGGCAAGGTTGAAGGGCTGCTGATCGAGCAGTTTGGCGAGCTCGTCCTGGTCGAACTCGGTGTCTACCTCGCCGCGTCGCAGCGGCACCTTGGCGATCGTCCGCACCCCCACACCTGGGGAGATCCGCACGCAGCGCAGCGGGGAGATGACCCCTCGGCGAGCTGCCAGGGCCAGGTCGAACCGCGAGGTCTGGGTCGGGAAGAGATCGGTGACGTGGCGGGCGATCAGTGCGCCCGTGGCGGTCATGCCGATGAAGATCGGGCCGGTCCAGCTACGGATCGCGGCGCTGGTCTTCTCGCCCAGGGCGGTGTGGGCCTCGTCGCAGATGACGATCGTGTAGGCGCTCGAGATCTTGCCGGCGTTGCGCACGAACCACTGGTAGGTCTCGACCGTCACAGGGCCCTTGACCGAGTCCTCGCCCTGCAGCAGCGGTTTGCTGATGCGGCTCGTGTATCCCCTGTCGCGGAGCTCCCCGTTGAACTGGTCGACCAGGTTGCGCCGGTGGGTCAGGATCAGCACCCCACCTGTCTGGGAGGCCTCGACGAAGCCAAGTGCGGCGACTGTCTTACCAGCGCCCGTCGCATGCTCGAACCAGAAGCGCTTTGCCGCGTTGGGATCTTCTGGCTGCTCGGCGATCGCCGCGTCCTCGTCCTCCTCGTCGACCCAGTCCCGGGGCTCCTCATCCGATTCGGTCTCGGTCTCGGGCTCGTCGTCCTCCTCGGGATCGGCCTCGATGATGTCGTCGTCCTCGTCGTCGTCCTCGTCGTCCTCCTCAGGGGCGGCGCGCTGGACGGGGCCGAGGTCGTCGTCCTCCTCGTCGGGCTCGTCCTCGTCCTCCTGGTACTCCTCGTCGTCCTCGTCCTCGTCAGGCTCGGGCTCGGCCGCCTGCGCCGCCGACGGCTCACCCGGCTCCTCGTCCGGGCCGAGGATGTCAGCGGAGGCGAGCAGCTCCGGCGATGCCGATGTGGCGGGCGCTCCGTTTCCTGCCTGCCCGTTGCGCAGCTGCGCCTCGGCCAGCAGAGCGGTCAGGGTTCCCGACAGGGCATCAACCTGGTGGGCCGAGAGAACCGTGCCGTCGACCAGCTTCGGCTCCTCGTCGGAAAGCAGGCGCTCCAGGCCGAGCAGCAGCGAGAACTCACGCCGCCAGGCGGTCGACGGGTGCTTCGCCTTCGGGTTCTCCTCGAGCTCGGCCAGGGCGAGGTCCAGGGCCCTGCGACGGGGGGTTCCGGGCGCGAGCGCGACCGCCGGGTCCTCACCCTCATGGACGAAACGCTCGCGCACGAGCTTCTCCGCACGGGCGATGTCGGCGGCAGTTGGAATGGTCGCGGCCGCGAGGGCCACTGAGGTGGACTCGGCCATAGAGGCTCTGGACTTCGAGACAGAGCCGTGGTCGCATGCGACTCCGACACGGCTCGAAAAGCGTCGGCGCCCCGTTGGCGCCTCTCGCCGGAGGCTCTGTTCGCCCCGGCTCTACGTAGCCCCAGGATATAGCACGCAGAGGCGCGATTGAAGTGAGCTTCATCTGCGACCCTTACCGGCATGTCGCCAAGGCGCCTGTTGCTCGCGGGGTCCGCCCTCGCGATCCTGATCCTGCTCGTCGTCGGCCTGCTCGAGCTGGGCAGCAGGAACACGGCCGCTGAACCCTCCCGTCTGACCCCCGCGCAGATGCAGGCCCGCCTGGCCGGCTCGCCTCCGGCGCTGGCCGCTCTGCACGCCCAGGCCAACCAGCTGCTGGGCGGAGGCCTGCCTGCCGTCCGGGCAAGGCTGGCCACGCTGAAGGGACACCCGACGGTGATCAACAGGTGGGCCTCCTGGTGCGCGCCCTGCCGGGCCGAGTTCGGCGTCTTCCAGTCCGTTTCGGTCGCGCGCGGCAGACAGGTGGCCTTCCTCGGGATCGACTCGGGTGACACCTCGCGGGGCAAGCCGGAAGCGTTCCTGCGGTCGTTCCCCGTCAGCTACCCCAGCTACTTCGACCCGAGCGAGCGAGCCGGTGAGGCGATCACCGAATCGAGCTTCACCCCGGTGACAGTCTTCATCAACAGCCGGGGCGGCGAATACGTTCGCCAGGGCCCCTACCCGAGCGTCGCGAAGCTCGAAGCCGACGTCAACCGCTACGCACTGGACGGGTGAGCAGATGCCGGAATTGAGAATCGACCCCCTGAGCGGTCACCGCACGATCGTCGCGGGGGAGCGCTCCCGCAGGCCCGGTGGCGAGCCCCGCTGCGAGCCGCCTCAGCCGATCGACCCTGAGAGCGACCCCTTCGCCGAGGGCCACGAGGACCGCACTCCGCCCGAGCTCTACGCCGTCCGGCCCGGCGACGGCGCGCCCGACACACCCGGCTGGACGGTGCGCGTCGTGCCCAACCTCTATCCCGCCCTCGACCCGCCCCAGCCGGGATCGCATGAGGGCAGCGGATCCGTCGAAGACTCCCAGGGGACCGGCCGGGGGGCGCCCGAGCTGTTCATCAAACGCCCCGCCACCGGCGCCCATGAGGTGATCATCAACGGGCCCCAGTCCGTCCTCTCCCTGGCGGAGCTCTCATCGGCACAGGTCGTCTCAGCGGTCGACGTGTGGCGCGAGCGCATGCGGGCGCACCCCGACAGTGCCCACCTGCAGCTGATCGTCAACGAGCGGCGCGAGGCCGGAGCTTCCCTGCCCCACACCCACGCCCAGCTCTATGCGCTGGACTTCGTGCCGGCGGCCGTCGCGCGCGAGCGTGAGCGCGCGAGCGCCTACACGGCAAGGACGATGGGCCAGAGCCTTCTCGGCGACCTGATCGCGGAGGAGGTCCGCCGCGGCGAGAGGATCGTGGCGATCGACGACGAGGCCGTCCTGATCGCCCCGTTCGCCTCGCGACTTCCGTTTCAGCTGATGCTCGCGCCGCGCCGGCCCCGTGCCCGCTTCGAGGACGAGGGCGCCACCGGCGCGGCCCTGCTCCACGACGGCCTCAGCCGCCTGGCGCGGCGGCTCGGATCGAGCCCGCCGCTGAACCTCTGGGTCCGGACTGCTCCGCGCGGTGCCGAGGACTTCTGCTGGAGGATCGACATCATGCCCCGGCTGACGCACCTGGCGGGCCTCGAGCTGTCCACCGACCTCAACCTGAACATCGTCGCGCCCGAGGATGCCGCGGCGGCGCTGCGCGAGGCCTGAGCGCCGCCGGGCGGCGGGCCGGTTAGTCTGGCGCCCAGCAGATGGCACCCGAGGAACGCTTCCTACCCCGCTTCGCCGCCGAGCCGCCGCAGGACCCCCTGCCCTACGGGCGTTGGGAGCAGCGGCTGCGGGACGAGTTCCTGACCGCGGCGCTGGCGCTCGAGGGAAAGCCGGAGGACCTGGGCGATCCCGATGCGATCACCTGGTATCCCGACCGGACCTGGCACGGCCGCACCTATGTGCCCGCGACCTCGCTGACATCGGGCGGCTATGAACTGTTCGGCTATGTCCGGTTCCTGCCGGGTGGCGAGGGCGTCGAGCCGAGCGACTTCTTCGCCCAGGTGGATTTCACCGAGGAGACCGCCGAGCGGAACCCCGACTGGAAGCTCGACCTCTGCGACGAGGTCGTCGGCAGCTGGCGCGGCGAGGCCGGAGCGGTGGCCGAGATGACGCTGGTCTGGGGGCATCCGCTGGTCTCCTCCGGAGCCATCGCGACGGCCGAGCTGGCCGACCTGGCGGTCGACCAGTGCGAGGTGATCGAGGAGCGCTTCACGCTGCTGGCACCCGACGCCTACCGGCAGGACCTGCTCGAGATCAAGCTCTTCGACGACCGCGGCCGCGAGCTGGCCCGCGAGTCCCTCTACGCGGGAGACGAGGATGAGCCCGGCGAGGAAGAGGACCCCTCCGAGCCCGTCGGGCCGTAGGCAGGCCATCCGGGTTCCACACGGATAGCCACGAACCGGCTACCTTTTCTGGTGGAGAAGGGGCGAGGCCCAACAGAGGGCCATCGTCGGGAAACCGAGCAGGAGGGGACGGGAGATGCGGACTCACGGAGGAAGACTGGCCCGACTTGGGCTGAGCATGATCGGGGTCGCGTTGATCTGCGCCCTCACAGCGGTAGGCGCCTCGGCGGTGACCGTCAAAGAGAAGTGGATGCCGGCCCCCGCCGCGCCGGGCACCCCCACGTCCTTCAACGCCGAAGGAGTGCACATCAAGAAAAACCTCAACCTCAACCAGGTCGGGGTCATCAAGGTGGGCAAGCGCAGCGCCAAGAACGTGATGGTCATCGAGCCCGGGACCTCGGGCGGCGGTGCCTACTTCGTCCCGCTGGCCAAGGCGC
The DNA here is from genome assembly GCA_964518445.1 of uncultured Solirubrobacteraceae bacterium. GTDB lineage: Bacteria > Actinomycetota > Thermoleophilia > Solirubrobacterales > Solirubrobacteraceae > Palsa-744. The sequence goes on along the minus strand of CAZFGJ010000030.1, from coordinate 14,412 downwards.
TCGTCGAAAAGCTCCCCGGTTGGCAGATCTGGGCCGTCGAACGGCGCGAGAACCTGCTCGAGGACCAGACCTGGCTCAACAAGGCCAAGAAGAGCGCAGCGACTCCCGAACAGGTCTTCCACTACTACCTCGGCTGGCTGGCGGAATCGCCCTCCAAAAAGCCGCACCTGAACTTCATCCTGCCGGGAGACGTCGCGTTCGCCGAAAAATGGGGAATGAACGTCGCGGTCGAAGACCTGCACACGGTCATCGAATCGGCAAAAAGCCTGGGCGGCAAGGTCGTCCTCGCCGGCCACTCGCTCGGCGGGTCCGTCGTGACCGCCTACGCGACCTGGGACTTCGCCGGCAAAGTCGGAGCGGAAGGCCTGTCAGCGCTCGTCTATGACGACGGCGGCAGTGGCCCGACGGCGATCAGCAAAGAAAAAGCCGAAGAAGCGCTGACGAAACTCTCGACCAAAGGCTCGCCCTGGCTGGCCTTCGGCGGCATCGGCGCACCGTACCTCGGCCTGTTCTCCTCGCTGGGCGCCATGTCCTCGCTGCAGGCACCCGAAGCAGCCTCGCTCGCCGAGGGCTTCCCGCTGCTTCCCTCCTACCTGAAGCCGCACAACGAAAAAGGTGAACTGATCCCCGTCACAAACGAAGCCGAGTTCGGCTTCGGCGTGAACGTCGGCACCTCGCCTCCATCGCTGGTCGCTGCACAGGTCCACGCGGGCAAAGGCCTCGAGGAAACGGCCAAAGAAGACGGCCTCGTCGGCTGGGACGGCACGGGAGCGATCTCGCCGATCCACCGCTACGCCGAAATGCTCGCCGGAGCCGGACTCCACGGCGCTGACGGGTCGGAGTGGTACTTCCCCGAAAGGCTCACGATCGACACGGGGGCGGTTGCCGACGGAAACAACAACCCCGCCCAGGAAGTCCTCGGGGAGCACGCGATCCACGGTCACGAACTGCCGACCTCGCTGAAGATCCTCGCGATCAACTCCGAACTCGGCAAACAGTTCGCGCTCTCGGCAGCCGAAGTGCTGGCCGAACAGTCGGGCATCCCCTCGGGCAACCTGACGCTGATCAACCGCGAACACGAATACGCGCACAACGACCCGGCGGCGGCCGAGCCGAACGGCGAAATCGAAGGGAACATCTTCTACAAGGAACTGATTCCGTTCCTGGAAGGTGTCAGCTGAGCCGGCCAGCCGGCTGAGCCGCTCCATCTGAGACCCATCGCTCCGGCGTCGCGCAGGTCAGGCGACGCCGGAGGGTGGGCTCTCGGCCCGGGGGGCCTATTTCTTGCAGTTGGCCTTCGCCGCTTCCTTCGCCGAGGAGGGCAGCGGTGACTGGTCGATCACTTCTTCGCAGACTTCGCGCGCGGCGGCCTTGACCGCGTTGGTGTCGCCTTTGGCTGCCTTCGAGCAGGCGGCCTCGAGTTTTTCTTTGGCGCCCTGAGGCAGCTTCGACTCTGAGGCGATGATCGATTTGCACTCTTCGACGGCCGCCTGGATCTGCGGGTTCGAGGAGCTGGTGGAGCCTGAGGGGCTGCTCGACGTGCTCGATGTCGCCGCAGGCGTCGAGGTGCTGTTGCTGGTCGTCGAGGAGGAGCTGCTGCTCCCGCATCCGGCGAGGAGCGCCGCGCAGGACAGGGCGGCGAGAAGCATCGGGTATCGCCTTCGGGTCATAAGTTCCCCTGGTTGGTGGTGAGGACGACCCCGGGCGAATCCACGCCGAGGGACATCGAGGATCGCGCAACCCTAGCGGCCTGGGACGACCGGCCGATCCGGGGCGCCGCCGGGTCCGGGCGGCGCCCCGCTCCGATCAGCCCTTCAGCGTGTGGAATTCGCCGAGCGCGCCCGGCAGCTTGGGGGTGAACGGTTCGAACTTGTACGGCTTGGTCGCGTCGAAGCCGGCCTTTTCGGCCGCCGTCTTGTCCGCGAACGGGAGCAGCGCTTCTACGGCCTGGCCGATGTTCTTCAGGCCCAGGGTCCTCTCGTAGCCGTTGTTGTTGGGCGGGTCGACCGACTCTGCGGACTTCTGGATGCCGGTGATCTGCTCGATCGGGCCCCCGTCGGCCCCCGCCACGCCGGGAGCGACAACGCGCGCCAGCGTCCGGTGATCGGACTCGATTCCCATGATCCGTGCGGCTGTCACCCGCAGGTCGGGCGTGCTGAACTGGCGCACACCGACCAGGTAGGCCGCGATGAACGCGTCCTCGAGTGTGACGAGCGTGTTCAGGGTCGTCTGCGCATCGGCGAACATCTTCTGCGGGTAATAGAACGTCGTGAACGCGGACGGCTTGCGGGTGAGGCTTTCCTCCAGCAGGTAGTGGGACATCTCCTCCTGCACCGCGGCCTTCAGATAGCCCTGATCGTCCGGCGCGAGGTTCTTGAAGAAGGGCGCCGTGTTGATGATGTTGGTGTACGTCGTCACCGCCAGCGCCTCGGCGATCTGCGCGGCTTTGAGGATCGACAGATCGGTTCGGGTGAGACCGTGCTTGCGGGGCTTGGCGAACGCCGCCACGGGCCCAATTGCACCCAGGCCCGCGGCGCCGGCACCCGCGACAGCGGCTCCCCGGAGGAATCCCTTGCGTGTCGTGGGCGAGTTCCAGCGATCCGCCTCGTCCTGGATCTCGAGTGTGTTCTCTGCGTCTTGCATCGGTGTCTCCTTGCGTTGTTCTTTCCGCGGTTTGCCGCAGGGGCAGACACCCGTCGTGCCCCCACGAGGAATCGACGGCAGCGCCGCCGCGGGGTGCCCCTCCTCGAGGAGTCCCTCCGCAAGATGAGCCCTCGGGCCAATCTCGCGAACTTCTACGGGCGAGGGGGAATGTCGGATCACGAGGTCGCCCCGAGCGGTGGAGACGGCGGCATCGCATGGCATATTTGGACGGGTGAGCGACCCTTCCGAGCAGAGCCTTCACCCCCTGGTCGGCGGCTTCGCGGATGCCGAGAACTACGACTATGCGCGTCCGCGTTACGGAGCCGATGTCGTGGACGCGCTGAAGAACGCTCTCGATCTTCGCGCGGGCTCTCCTGTCCTCGAGCTCGGCGCCGGCACCGGCCAGCTCTCACAGGCGCTCGTGGCGGGCGGCCTCGAGTTGACGGCCGTGGAGCCGCTCGAGGAGACACGGGTCCTGCTGGGGAGGGCGATCGGCCCGGAGCGGGTGCGGGCGGGCGTCGCCGAGGACATCCCCCTGCCCGCCCAGTCGGTCGAGGCGGTCCTGGCGGCGGACTCCTTCCACTGGTTCGACCAGAGCAGAGCCTTGCCGGAGATCCACCGGGTACTGAAGCCGGGAGGAGGCCTCGCGATCCTTCACTCGCTGCCGCTGTGGGACGGCCCCTGGATCACGGAGATCGGCACGCTGCTGAACGAGGCGCGGCCCACCCACCCCGCCTATCCAGTCTTCGAGGGTCTCGCTGATTCAGCCCTGAGCGAGGTGAACGGCTACGGGCCCGTCAGGAAGATCACGGTGCACAGCGAGGAGGTGACCAATCCGGCGCGCGTGCTCGCCTACCTTGCGTCGTTCAGCTGGATCGGCTCGCTCACGGAGGCCGAACGGGAGAGCCTGCTCGGCCGCGTGGCCGAGGTGCTCGAGCGATACGAGATCGGCGAATTCCCCCACCAGGTCGCCCACATCATCTGGGTCGCCAGGCTGCGCTGAGCCGGCGGGCGGCTAGTTCTGCTCGGGGTGCTGCGGCGGCGGGGCCGGCTGCGGCGCGGGCGTGACGTTGACCGGCGAAACGGGTGCGCCCTGCGCCGGGGCGCCGGGCTCGACGGTCGCGACAGCCGGGGGTGCCGCGGGGGTCGGCTCGACCAGTTTGACCTGCGCGTCGTAGGTGGCGGGAACAGCCGCGAGAGGCGGAGCGGACGCGGGGGCCGGAGCCGGCGCGGCAGGTGGGACCGGCTCGGTCGATGCGGGAGCGGGAATCGAGATGCCCAGGAGCTCCTCGACGGCCCCGGCGGGCGCCGGCTGGCCCATGAAGTAGCCCTGGGCCATCGAGCAACCCATCTCCTTCAGTTCCCAGACCTGCTCTTGGGATTCGACGCCCTTGGCGATGACGGTCAGAGCGAGATCGCGGCCGAAGACCAGGATCGCCTCGAGCAGCCAGCTCCGGTAGTCCTCGTCTTCGGAGGCGGCCAGCGAGCTGCGGTCCACCTTCAGGAAGTCGATCGGCATCCGCTGCAGGTCGGAGCGGTAGGCGTAGCCGCTGCCAAAATCGTCGATTGCGATCCGCACGCCGAGCTGGCGCAGGTCGGTGAGCCGCCGGGCGGCTCCGGTCGCGTCGAGCATCACGGTGGTCTCGGCGATCTCGAGGATCAACAGCGAAGCGTCCAGACCGGACTGTTGCAGGGCACGCCGCACATCGGTTGCGAATCCGTCCCTGTTGAGCTGGTTGGCCGAGACCTTGACCGCGACGGCGACGCGGTTGCCGTCCACGTTCCAGGCGGCGGCGTCGGCGCATGCCCGCTCGAGCACCCACCGGCCGATCGGGACGATCAGGCCGCTCTCCTCAGCGAGGGGAATGAAGTCGTCGGGCGAGATCTCGCCCTTGGTCGGGTGCTGCCAGCGCAGCAGCGACTCGACCGCGACGACACCCTGCGAGTTCAGGTCGAAGATCGGCTGATAGAGAAGTGAGAACTGCTCTTCTTCCAGTCCCCGGTTCAGATCGTTCTCGAGCACGCCGCGGCCCTCGATGACCGAGCGCATGTTGGCGTTGAAGAGGGTGTAGCGATCCTTGCCTGCGGCCTTGGCTGCAAACAGCGCCATGTGCGCGTCGCGGAGCAGGTCTTCAGGAGTGGCGTAGCGGCCGAAGGCGACGCCGATGCTGGCCGTGACACAGAAGCTCGGACCGAAGCCCTCCAGCTCGATGGGCTTGTGGAGAGACTCGATGATCCGCCGTGCAAGCGAGTCCAGGCGCATGCCCCGGGCCTTCGATTCGACGAGCACGACGAACTCGTCGCCGCCGTAGCGTCCTACCGTGTCGTGCGTCCGGATGACGGTGTTGAGCCGCTCTCCCACGGTCTTCAGCAACTGATCGCCGGCCTCCTGGCCGAGCTTGTCGTTGACGTCCTTGAACCAGTCGATGTCCACGAACAGGGCGCCGACCATCAGGCCCGACTGGCGGCCGGCGCGAGCGAGCATCCGCTCCGCGCGGTCCAGCGTCAGGCCACGGTTGGGCAGCCCGGTGAGCTGGTCGTAGAGCTCTTCGCGCTTCTGGGGACCGGTGGGCTTTCCCACCCGCGGGCCACGGTTCCCGGCGCCAAGCAGGAAGACAATGCCGCCGAAGAGGAGGCTGAGGATGGTCCCGCCGATCAGGATCGCCTTGGCGTCGCCGTTGTCCGAGACGGAGGCCGAGGGCACGGGGGCGAAGGTCCGGAGCGTCCAGCCGTTGTGCAGGTTGGTGCTCGAGGTGAGCGCCGTGTGGGGCTGGGTGCCGCTGGCGAAGATTGCCGTCGAGTCGGGCGTGTGGTGGCGGAGGCGGATCGCCAGCGCCGGTTCGGCCTGGCGGGCTCCAGCGAGGAGGGCCGACGGGTCGAGGATCTCGCGCAGCCAGCCGACGAAGGCGGCGCGCCGGCCAAAGGCGGTTTTCGGCGGGACGTTCCCTCGGTAGACGGGTGTCAGGACTTCCAGGCCGCTGCCGTGCGCCAGGTGGACGGTCCCGTAGATAGTGGCGGTGTTGTCACGAGTCGGGAGCAGGGCGGCGTTGAGCGCGCAGTAGTCGTTGCCGGCACGCGGCTTGAGGGCCGGGCGCCGGGCGACCGCGGCGAGCGCCAGGCAGTGGTAGGAGCCACCGGGAGGAGTGATCTTGAAGGAGCTCAGCGTGGCGGCCGAGATGTGCAGGCGCGCCCGCTTGGGGACTTCCAGCACACGTGCCTTGAATTCGGTCAGTTCGGGGGCCCGGACCAGTGCGATCAGTCCGAGCGACTGGAGCTCGGGGTGCGAGCGGACGGCCTTGGCCCATTTCGCCCAGGCCTGGAATTCCGCGGGCGAGCCGATCGCGTTGTGGGCGAAGTAGGTGGCCGCACTCGTCAGCAGGTCTTCACCGTGCTGAAGGGCCGGCTTCAGGGTGGCCGCGGCGGTCGTCGTTGAGTGGGCAAACGAGTGCCGTGCGGTAGTCGCGTCCGAGCGGGCCGTTGAGCGGGCCACGACGAAGGAGACGATCACACCCGCTACGACGCATGCAATGGCGATCAGCGCCCAGAGGGTTCGCCCCGACGGCAGACCGCGCGGAGCACGGGCGGCGGGGCGGGCGGGAACGGTCACGGCCGGGTCGACACCCTGGCCGGGCTGCCACGTCGAAGCCGGTTCGCTCGGGGCGGCGCCGGAGGGGACGGGGTTCTCGGCGGGGTTCTCGGGAGGGGTCTCGTCAGCCATTTCTCCGGCCTCATCGAATCCTCGGCGCCGTTACTTGAGTAGTGCATTTGTCCAGTGCAAGGCCGGAGGGTCAACCGCGGCGTGGTAGGCGCGCCCGGAGTGGATTCCCGGCGGGGTACCCTGTGGGGCCCCGGGAAGTCCACAAGAGGAGACAGACGTTGAACCAGACAGCCGGATACAAAGACGAAAAGATGTTCGGCTCCGTCGCGACGGTCGGCGCTGCGGGCGTCTTCGGCCAGGTCATGGGCCTCGTCGCGGTGACCCTCGTCTTCTTCACGCTGGGCGCCTACCTGGGCCGCGAAATCTCCAGCGTCGCATCGATCGTCTGTTTCATCGGCGGCTTCGTCTGCATCATCGGGCTCAATTTCGCCAGGCGCTCCGAGGCTCTCTCGATCACCCTCCTCTTCGCCGCCGGGCTGCTGCTCGGCATGGGCATGGGCGGCGTTCTGAACAGCTATGCCGAAACGCAGCCCGATGTCGTCTGGCAGGCGGCGTCGGCGACGGCCCTGTTCGTCGGAGGACTCGGCACCGTCGGCTACGCGATTCGCAAGGATCTCTCGGCGGGTTACCGCTTCCTGTTCTTCGCGTTGCTTGCCCTGATCGTCTTTGGGCTGATCGCAGTGTTCGTCTCGATCCCGGCGAGCAGCCTCATCTACTCAGTGGCCGGTCTGGTGATCTTCGGCGGCTATACGGTCCTCGACTTCAACCGGATGCGCCGGGCCGGCATGGAAGAAGCGGTTCCGCTCGCCGCGGGGATCTTCCTCGACGTGATCAACATCTTCCTCTTCTTCCTGAGGATCTTCGGCGGACGCAACTGAGCCGACCCGCCAACCGACGGCGACCTAGCCGTGGCTGCGGATTTCCTTGAGAACACGCCCTTTGGCTGAGCGCCAGATGGTCTTGGAGGGCTGGATTGCGTCACCGGGGTCGCGTGGAACGCTCACCACAAAGACGTTGTTGACCACGGTCGCAACGACCCGCACGGCGTGGTGCTTCTTGGGGCTCGGGTTGTTCGGCTCCTTGGCTCCGTAGACGAGCACCACCCTGGCGACCTTGTCGGGGACCACCCCGGATGCGGTCGAGAGTTCGTCCTTGCCCAGCGTCTCGAGGGTTCGACCCCGTCGGATGTCATTCAGGCTGCTCCCGCCGTATCCACCGAACCCGCCCGGGGCGACTTCGTCCAAACCCACTTCTTCGCTCAGGGTCCGGTTGCACCCTTTGGCCACCGGCACCAGGTAGTAGCTCGTGTCCCCCACCACCCGGGCCAGTCTCACGTAGTTGACGAAGACACCTTCTCCACGCCCGAACGGGGCGGAGAGGAAGCTCGGCGGGAGCGTGTCGGCGGCCGTCGCAGGACGCCTGAGGACGCCCAGGGTCCTGAGGATTGCAGCGCTCGGCGCGCCTTGGCTGGTCGTCGTCGGACGCTTGAAGCATTCGAACGCCGGCGACGTGGCGGCCCCGGCCTCGCCGGCCCAGGAGAGCGCTCCGAGGAGACCGAGTGCAAGTGCCCCCGCAACTTTGAAGCCGTGCATACGACTGGCCATCTGAAGCCTCCCTTGTCCCTCGTGGACGATCTCGAAAACATCCCCTCGAGACGTTTCCTCTATCTCACATATTAGGACTTGGCGAGCTGAGCAGATGCAGACAACTCAGCGTCATGAGTCGCTCTCGGCCGCCGCGAGCGCCGCGTCGAAGGAGGAGTAGCTGCGAACCTCCAGGGCCAGGCCGTCGCGCACGACCCAGACCTGGGCGAGGCGCTGCTCGACGGGGATCCCGGTCGTCCTCCCGACAGCGGTGAGCGTGACCGCCGCGACGACCAGCGGACCGACCTCCCTCACGTCCGACTGCTCGAAGCGGATCTCGCTCATCGCCTCCTGGAACGAGTCGAAGTAACGACGCATCCCATCGTGACCTCGATACGTGTCCGGCTCGGCCGAGAAGTCGGCCGGCACAGTCACCACGAACTCGGGGTGGATGAACAGCAGCGTCCCCTCGATGTCTCCCTGGTTGAACGCCTCGTTCACCCGGCGGACGACTTCAAGGTTCGACAGTCGGCGTGACGGCGCCGGCTGCTCAGGCATCAAGAGCCTCCGTTCGCGCCGTCCGCCGATTGCGGACCTAGTGGTGGAAGCCCGACCGCGTCTCCTCCTCGACCGGGGTGCCACCGTGCTTCTCGAGGCGCTCGGTTGCGCGGGCCAGATCGCCCAGTAGCAGCTGTCCAAGGTCGTAGCTGAAGCCGTTGCGAACCACGACCCGCAGAACCGCCATGTCGTGGATGTTCTCGGGCATGCGGTAGGCGGGAACCAGCCATCCGCTCCCTCGCAGCACCTCCGAGACGTCGTAGACGGTGTACCGATCGACCTCGGGCTTCAGTTTGAAGGCGAACAGCGGGAGACCCTCGCCACGCGAGACGAGCTCAAACGGCCCGAGCTGCTCAACGCGCTCAGCCATGCCCATGGCGATGTCCCGCCCGGCCTGCTGCACACGGCGGTAGCCATCGCGGCCGAGGCGCAGGAAGTTGTAGTACTGGGCGACGACCTGGGCTCCCGGGCGGGAGAAGTTCAGGGCGAACGTCGGCATGTCACCGCCAAGGTAGTCCACGTGGAACACGAGATCCTCGGGAAGCGACTCGGGATTGCGCCAGACGATCCAGCCCACACCGGGGTAGACGAGGCCGTACTTGTGTCCCGAGGTGTTGATCGACTTCACGCGCGGCACGCGGAAGTCCCACTCGAGGTGCGGGTCGATGAAGGGCGCGACAAAACCACCAGAGGCACCGTCGACGTGCATGGGGATGTCGAGGCCCTTCTCCGCCTGGAGCTTGTCCAGGGCATCCGCGATCTGGGCGACCGGCTCGTAGACCCCGTCGTAGGTCGAGCCGAGGATCGCCACCACACCGATGGTGTTCTCGTCGCACGCGGCAACCGCGCCCTCGGGGGTCATGTAGGTGGCATCGGCGCTGACAGGCACCAGGCGCATCTCGACATCCCAGTAGCGGGCGAACTTCTCCCAGCAGATCTGGACATTCGAGCCCATCACGATGTTCGGCTTGTCGCTGGGCTTGCCGGCGGCCTTCTGGCGGTCGCGCCAGAGCCACTTCAGCGCCAGCCCGGCAAGCATGCATGCCTCGCTGGACCCGGTCGTCGAGCAGCCGGTCGCCTGCTCGTGCGAGGGCGAATTCCAGAGCCGCGAAAGCATGTTGACGCAGCGCATCTCGAGCTCGGCGGTGCGCGGGTACTCGTCCTTGTCGATCATGTTCTTGTCGACGGCCTCGGCCATCAGCTTCGCGGCCTGCGGCTCCATCCAGGTGCTCACGAACGTCGCGAGGTTCAGGCGCGCGTTGCCGTCAAGCATCAACTCGTCGTGGACGACCTGGTAGGCGGTGTCGGCATCCATCTCCACGTCGGGGATGTCAAGTCGAGGGACCTGGCCCATCTCGCCCGAACGGCAGAACTGCGGCTGGATGCTGACCGGTATCGCCTCTTCAGTGGATGACTGCTTGTGCAGCGCCATACCTGCTCCTCCCCTGTTGTTGATGGCCAACATGGCCTCGCCGCCGGATCATCTCACGATGCCGCCCTCGGCCACATGCGGGAAGATCCACGCATGAGCCGCGAGCGATGGATGGCTGCCTTCTTCGCGGTCGGATCGACCTGCTTCCTCCTCGGCCCGTTCCCCGGCTACATGTCGCTTGTCGGCGAACGGGCGGACGCGATCACCTTCTTTGCCGGCTCGATCCTGTTCACCATCGGTGGCGCCCTGCAGACCTCGCTGGCCGCGGGCGAGCGCCTCACGCCGGAGGGCCGTGCCCCATGGCTGGCGGCGACGATCCAATCTGCGGGGACCCTGTTCTTCAACGTGACGACCTACCAGGCGATGCATCACGCGCTCTCCGATCCCGGATACGACCGGCTCGTCTGGCGGCCCGACGCGCTCGGCTCGATCTGTTTCCTCGTCTCGGGCGTGATCGCCTATCGGGCCTCCGAGCGGCGCGGCTGGCTTCCCGTCAAAGGCGCCGCCGGGTGGTGGGAGCCCTCGGTGAACCTTCTGGGATGCATCTTCTTCGGGATCTCGGCCATCGCCGGCTACGTCGTTCCCTCCACCGGCTCGATAGTCGATCTGGCTGCCGCCAACGGAAACACGGCGCTGGGGGCGGCATGCTTCCTGGCCTGCGCCCTGGCGACGCTCTGGACGGGACGCACGCTCAAGTCCCCGCGCCTGCGACGCCTGCACCGGCTCGAGACCGCCGTCAAACGCGATGTCGAGCGGGTAGTCTGAAACAGCTCTGCATCCCATCCGCATGCCGAGCCGCGTTTGCGGGTATCGGTTGAGCGAGAGGAGTTGGCATCCTCGAAAAATGGCATCGACGGATACAGGGGCAGCGGCATTCACGCCGCAGAGAACGAGCACCGAGCCGCTGACGCGGCCCCCGCTCCCTGACGGTCCGTTCCTGGTGCTCGGCCTGCGCAGAGCAGGCGTGGCAGCGGCCGAAGCGCTCGCCGGCCGTGCCGACGGCGCCGATGTCGCGCTCTGGGATGACTCCCCCAGCGTTCGATCGAGGGTGAGCGGCGTGCTGGGCGAGGGCTACAGGGTCGTGGACAGCGACCAGGACCTTCGCGGGATCGGGTCGGTCGTCAAGAGCCCCGGAATCGCCCCCGAGCACCCCCTGCTCCTCGAGGCGCGGCGTCTGAGCCTGCCCGTCCTCGACGAGCTGGAGCTCGGCTGGCAGCTGACAACCGCGCCGATGCTCGCCGTGACCGGAACCAACGGCAAGTCGACGACCGTCGCCCTGCTCGCTGATGTTCTGGGGGCACACGGGCTCGACGCCTCGGTCGCCGGCAACGTCGAATCGATTCAGGGCGGGCCCCTCTCAGCTCTCACGGCCGGTTCGGGCTATGTCGTGGCCGAGGTGTCCAGCTTCCAGGCGGAGTCCCTCGTCGAGCTCCTGCCTCAGGCCGCGATCTTCACGAACCTGACCCCCGATCACCTTCAACGCCACGGGACGATGGAGGCCTACGCCGAGGCCAAGCGGCGCCTGTTCGTCAACGGCGGACGTGCCGTCGAGCTGGGGGTGCTGAACGTTGACGATCCGCTCGGTCGAAGACTGGACGAGGAGGTCAGGGCCCGCGGCGGGCGCACACTGACCTACGGCAGCTCCCCGGGAGCCGACTACCGGCTCGTGAGCTGCAGGTCACATGCCCGGGGGAGCCTCATCGAGCTCCGGACGCCGGCGGGTCCGATCGCGCTCCCGACAGGAATGCCCGGATCGCACAACGCAGCGAACGTGGCCGCGGTGCTCGCGCTGGCGGACGGACTGGGCCTCAGCCGCTCCGAGACGCTCCAGTCGCTCTCGCACACCCGCCTGCTCGAGGGACGCCTCGAACGTGTGGATGCGAGCCAGCCCTTCGAGGTGATCGTCGACTTCGCGCACTCGCCCGACAGCATCGACCGGGTCCTCGAGCTCCTCGGCTCGATCGCCAAGGAGAATGCCGGCCGCCTGATCACGGTCCTCGCGATGGCACCGACGGGCGAGCGGCTGACCCGCGAGGCCTGCGGGCGGATCGCCCGCGCCCGCGCCGATCATCTCCTGCTCAGCGCCTGGTCGATCAGGGGAGAGCCGCAACTGTTGTCCCTCGAATGGGTCCTCGCCGGCGCCAGAGCGGCAGAGGGAGGCGAACTGGAGGTCGTGATCCAGCGGCGTGCCGCGATCGCGCGGGCGCTCTCGCTCGCCCGCCCGGGCGACGTGGTGGCGATCATCGGGCGCGGCCCGATCAAGACGCTGGCGCTCAGCAACAAGGGCGGCGTGGAGCACTTCGACGATCGCGAGGTCGTGCGCGAGCTGCTCCGGCGAGGCGCCTAGCGCGGAGGCCGGGTGGCTCGTCGGCGTCCGCGAAGACGGTCCAGGGGCATCGCCAGCCCCTGCGCCCAGCGATAGCGGCGGGTGGCGAGACCCTCCTCGAGCTTCCTCACGTCTCCTTCGAGCTCGGCGACCCGCGCGAACGCGCGGTCGAGTTCGGCGTCCAGGACCTTCACGCGATCGATCGCATCCTCCGCCTCCGTCAGATAGCGATCGCGCTCCGCTCGGGCCCGATCGGCCTCGAGCGACTTCCTCATCGCCTGGTCATACATCCGCCACTCCAGGCGCATCAGACGGGCGAGCTCCTCGAGCTGCGCGGGAGGCGCGGGAGCGCACGTGTCCCCCGCCGAGTCGGCGTTGGCGTCCCTGCCCTCGCCGAACCGCCGTATCAACTGCACCAGCTCAACGGCGTGCGTCCGGGCGCTGTGGGCGCTGGCCAGGTCTCGGTTGGCCTCGCCCATACCGGGCTCCCAGCCGGCGAGCTCCTCGGCCAGTCCCTCCACGGTCGCGGCGGGGGATTCGCTCAGGCCGGCAAACCCGTCGGCCTCCAGATCTGGGTAGGAGCCGACTGTTATCCAACCCCCTGCGCCGAGGACACCGAAGACGTAGACAGCCCTGCCGGCGGCCATCGCCTCGACGGCACTGCGTCCGAGCCCGACGACGATGTCCGAAGCGCCGATCGCATCCTCTGGAGATGCGTGCGGCTCTGTGGTCGTGCCGATCCAGGTCACGTCGTATCCGGCTCGGGCACATGCCTCCTCGAGCATGCGCCCGCGCGCCCCGCCGACGTAGTTAGTCGTCACGAGGACGCGCTTCGCCAGCGAGCCGGGTTGAGCAAGGTCGCGATAGCGGGACAGCTCGACGGGCTGGCGCAGCCGGGTCACGGGCGGGTGCCAGGCTCGCGCGCGAACCCAGTCCCCGACACGGTCGTTGAGCGCGACGACCCCGTCGCATACTCCTGTCAGCTGCGGCGGCTCGTGCAGGACATGGTCGCGCGAATGGGCGACGAACAGGCGCACAGCATCCGGATAGGAGGCCGTGAGCTCCAGGCAGGTCGCTGCGTCCTGGGCAAGGATCGCGTCGCAGTGCTCGGGAAGGTCATCCCGGCCGAACACCTGCAACCCCTCACGGCGAGCCAGTGCGGCCATCGCGCCGGGCCGCGGTGAGTAGATCGCCGTCTGGTGTCCGAGCCGATCGAGCTCGTGCGCGACCGTCCGGGTATAGGTCTCCATCCCGCCGAAGGCATCGAAGTTCTCGGTGCTCACCATGACGCGCACTGGAAGCTCAAGCTACCAGCGGGCCGGTTCATACTGGGCCAGGCATGATCAGTGAGTTGAAAGCGCGCGGGGCGAGGTGGTGCACGAGAAGGCTGTTCCCGCTGCTCGCGGCGGCGGGACTGATCCTGATCGGGATGGCGACAACGACGCTCGCCGAGCCGAAGATGCTCGGCACGGCCGCATGGTCGCTGCCAGACGATCTGTGGGGCACGATGGTCGCCGCGCAGCGACTGGTGCATCTGCATCCGGGCGGGCTCTACACGCAGCCGACGGCGTTGATCACCTTCCCCGGAGCAGCCGTCGTCCTCGCGCCCCTCGTTGCCCTGACGGACGCCGCCGGGCTGTCGCTCGCCCATCAGTCCCCCGGCAACGGCCAGCCCGTCGTCTGGCTGGTGGCGGGGCCCTACACGATCGCCATCTCCGCGGTGGCTCTCCTGGCCGCGGACGCGCTCGCGGAGCGCATGGAGGCGAGCCGGGTGAAGCGCGCATTCCTCGCGGGCGCCGGCGCGCTCCTGCTGTGGAGCGTGGCGGTCGAATGGGGCCACCCGGAGGATGCGATTGCCGTGGGGCTGCTGCTGTTCGCCATCCTCGGCCTGTCGGGGGGACGCCACGTCCGGGCAGGCTGGCTGACAGGATTGGCGATCGCTGTTCAGCCACTTGTGCTGTTGGCGGTTCCGATCATGCTGGCGACACTTCAGGCGCGGCGGCTGGCCGGCTTCCTGGGACGGGCGGCCGCTCCCGCCGCCGCGCTGCTGGGCGTTGCCGCAGCAGCCAACTGGGGAGCCACCCTTCACGCGGTCACGAGCCAGCCGAACTGGCCGGCCGTCGATCACCCGACCCCCTGGACCCCCCTGGCGCCGCACCTTGCCGGCGGAGCGGTCGCCGGCGGCCCCGGCAGGGTCGTCGCAGTGCTATTG
>CAZFGJ010000029.1:0-22519 GCA_964518445.1 uncultured Solirubrobacteraceae bacterium | reverse complement strand
GAAAGAGGAGCACAGCTCGAGCCTCCTGCCGGTAGAACGGAATGAACAGGTCTGGGTCGGCCATCGCTGCGTTAAGTGTCCGCCCTACCGATTCCGTGACGAGCGAACCTCCATCCCTCGACCGCGGCGCACAGCTCAACCGGCGCTCGGGCCCCGCGAGCCCGCCTCGAAGTCGTGTCCCGGCTGCCGTCGTCCGATCAGCCACCGAGCCGCGGCGACCGTGACAGTGCTGCGTCGCTCCGCCAACTGCAACAGCAGTCCAGACTAGATGCACGCCAGTGCTGGGACACAGCAGTTGCTGTGCTCTGTTCGCTTCGGCCTGGGGGTTGGAAGGCCGGCCTGTGAGGAGGCGAGGGTGGAGGCGTAACGACTCACGTGGCCTCTGAGTCTGGTCGTCCATCGTCCAGCATCGGGCTAGCCGGTCCTGGCGGTCACGAACCGGGGTGTCGTGGATCTACCCCGTGGGGCATCCGCCTCACATCGCAGATCAGTACGAATGAAATCAACGAGCCTGGCGGGGTTCGTTGCACGCTGTCGACAGTTGACAACGCGCTAGGAGATGGCCATATGGCCCGAGTGGACCCGTACCACACGGCACGCCCAGAGACCGACGGCGAGCGGAACGTCTACCACAACGACGACGAGTGCCCGCGAGGGAAGGAAATAAGCAAGGAGGACTGGCGGGAGGGCACGGATGACCGGCCGCTCTGCAAGGTCTGTAAGTAGGCGAGGGCCACGAGAACGTCGGCTCGACCGCGGGTGGGCCCGTCAGGTCAACCCGCGGTCGAGCCCGGCGCAAGAGTGTCGTCGGTCTCCGGCGTATGCGGGGCAAATCTGGAGGGCTAGCCTTTTGAGGCCGCCCGTGCGTCGGTTGGGGCAAGGCCTTCAGCTCGGTAGCCCGCGGCCAGTCCGGACTCGTGGCGTCCAAAGCCTGCGGTCAGTCACCCATCGGCGTCCACGACGTTGAACCCGTCATGGCACCAACTCGCAGCAGCCGCGTTCACTCCCTCCAGATGCGCCACTTTGTCAAGCTCGGTCGAGAGTTGACCCGCTAACGCCGGCTGGGTTGTGCCCCTTGCGCTGGGTGGGACGTGCTTCAGTGCGTCGCCGCGCTAGCTGATGACGGTGGAGGATCGGAGCTCGTATTCGAGGCGATTGCCGTGGAAGACGAGCGAGTGAGGGTCGAGCGTGGGGCCTGAGGCGATCAGTCGTTCGCCGTCCCGGTCGATCGCCCGCAGTTCGTAGGTGGGGGGTTCATGTTCCCGACCGACCCTGAAGGCTTCGAGCCAGGCGATGAAGTCTTTATCGGTCCACGCCACGGAACCGTTCGCCTTGACGATGACCTGTTCGGCGGGTCCGACGCCGACGTAGCGGTCGCCGTGATCCGGCTTGTCCAGAGACTCTTCCGGTTCGACGATCCCATGATGCGGACCGGTCGGGACACGGTGGATGACTCGTCCGGTGCTCAGGTCGAGCACTGTGATGCCCCAATGCCTGCAGTCACAGATGTAGTAGCGACTCGGTTCGGGGGAATAGGTTGCGTAGGCGAGGATCGTGCCCGCGAGCGCGATCGTGTGCCGCCAGTTGCTGGGCAGGCAGCCCGCGGTGTAGCCGGCGCAGGGCCCGGCACCTTCTCCGTGTTCGATCACTTCCTGGAGCGCCACGGCGCGGTGGCCGCGCGTGCACGCATAGACCGCAGAGCCTTCCTCGCGACCTTCTTCGCCGCGGTGTGGGAACCAGTAGACCGCGCCGCGGGACTCATGGAGCAGGACGTGGGCGCCACGCGCCGGGCAGCGCGACGCTCTGGATGCGGCAGCCATGCTCGGCGTGGCACCTGCACAGCAGGCCGCGAGAGCGACAAGGAGGCCGAAGGAACGCATACCCCATAAACATCGGTAGGGGCGCAAGGTTGCTTGATGGCCGGCGGCTTCCAACCAGGTCGTGCGCGGAGGTGAGCCGAAAGCGAGCTGGAGCGCGCTGCCGGCCCGACGGCGGTCGTCTCGTCGCCGAAGATCTCGCCCCAGGCGCTGAAGCGCTTGCCGCTGGTTATGATCAGGCTGGCGCGCTCCTAGCGGCGGGACACGAGCATGAACATCAGGTTCGCGGCTTACCGTCGGCCTCTGTCACTGCGCCCCACCGACCTTTCAGCGACTTGGCGTCTCGGCGGCGCGGGACGCGTGTCTCCCCAGGGGTGTCGCAGTTTGCGCTTCTTGGCCATTTTCGACACTTCGCGGTCTTCAATCACGTGGCAGCCCACCTTCAACTTGCTCGATGGGGTCAACGCTCGCCGTCTCAGACGGGTAGCGCAGTCTGATGGGAGGTCAGCTTGTCCAGCTCCCAGCGAGGGGACAGCTATTCCTGACGAAGAAGCAGCTCGCCGCCCATCTCGGTCGGTCTGAGCGCTGGGTCGAGATGCGGGTGAGGGATGGGATGCCCGTCGAGCCCGCGAACGATCGATACGGCAGGCGCCGTTACAACCTCCGACTTGTGGAGCAGTGGCTCAGAGACGGGGGGCCAACTCGTAACAAGCCCCGAGACCGCATCACGATGCTCGAAGAGACGGTTGCGGACCTTGCCGCCCAAGTAGCCGAGCTACGTCGGACGGGCTGAGCGTTAGGCTGCTTCAGCCCGCACGGCACAGCACGCGAGTCCCATCGCACGGCCATGATATATCGCAGATTCGCCCATGACGATCATCCCTAGAAACGGCAAGTACGGCGTCAAGGTGTGGGACCGTGGCATGAAGCGGTACAGGTGGATCGGCAGCTACGACACCGAGGCCGAGGCTGTCCGCGCTGAACAGGACGTCGCGTTGATCCCAGAGGCAAGCACGCTGACGATCGCGGAGTGGGCGCGCGTGTGGCTGTCGGATTACGCACGCGAGGCCCCCGCGACGCAGCGCTCCTATCGCTACGCGGTTAAGCAGATCACGTCAAGGCTCGGCGGGCGCCGTCTCTCCGAGCTGAGCCGGCCCGAGGCACGGCGCATCGCCAACAGCTGGCCGCGAACCACTGCACGGGTCGCGCGGACGATGTGGGCAGACGCGGTTCGCGATGGCGTGTGCGAGGTTAATCCGTGGACGAACCTGCGCCTCGAGACCCCGAAGGGCCGCAAGGACATCGACGCCCTCACGGAGCCGGAAATCGCAGCGCTCGCAGACCTCGCCCGCGAGCTCTCCGGTGACTACGGCGTCGAGGCGCGAGCGATCATCCTCACGCTCGGGTACACGGGCATGAGGCCCGGCGAGCTGTGCGCCCTTTACCGCTCCGACGTCGACCTGGGAGGCCTCGAGGTCGTCGTTCAGCGAAGTCTGGACGGCACCGGACGAGAGAAGGCGCCCAAGAACGGACTGGCACGGAAGATCATCCTCCCCGCGATCGCAGCTGAGGCGATCACCCAGGTGCCCGAGCGGCTCGGCTCGCCGTACCTATTTCACACGGTCCGTGGCCACCGTCTGACCAAGGGTAGTCTCGCCTACATGTGGCGCAACATTCGCGCAGGATGGGTCGCTCGCGGCGGTCGCGCGATCGACCTCTACGAGCTACGGCACGCGTGCGCCACGATGCTCGTCGAACGAGGTCTCAACGTCGGGGATGTCGCGTTCCAGCTCGGGCATCAGGATGGCGGTCGGCTAGTAATGACGCTCTACGGACACCCAGGCGAGGACGCGATTCGCGACCGCCTGAAGATGGCCCATTCCCAACCTCCGCGTACGCAGAACGTACGCAGGGCAACCTCGACCTGACCCGGCGATCCCGCATTCCAGAGCCATTCTGCGGGCAGCATTTCGCAGCGGTCGAACCCACCGTCTCCACCTTAGATTCGACGTGTAGACCCCGGCCCCGGACAACGGCGTCGGTGTTTGCCCGTTCTGCCAAGCGGACGACTGCCTGACTCTCCACTTTGCATCGGAGATGTCGTCAGCCCGTAGCCAGCATGTTGGCGCGGCGTCCCCTTGGGGGCACGCCCCACGCACCGACGCGACTCGCGCGGCGGAGTCTTGGCCCTCCCGTCAGCGGCGGCGGACCCGAAGGGCCGCAAGCCGCGCGGTGCCCGCGGGGCCTCGGGTGCCTTCAAGCCCGAGGGCGTCCACCGACACGGCTCCGCGCTTGGCCGGGAACGAATCCGGCAGCGTGATGCGCGTCCCCCGTACGACGCGGAAGGTCTGCGAGCCGTCGGCCAGCTTCACGAGCACCTCGTAGCGGCTCGCACCTCGTACCCGAGACCAGGTGATGCCGATCTTCCCCTTCTGGCGCCGGCCGTTCACGAAGCGGGGCCGCGCCGGTCGTGGGGTCCCACTCCACTTGTAGCTCGCCGCCTTCACTTCGCCGGCCGGCGCGCCGGCCTCTTCGATCAGAGCGACGATCGTTCGCTGGCCGCGAGCGCCCGCGGCCGGGGTGAAACGGATCGTTCCGTGTCCGCCCTTGGCGGAGCCGATCCTTCTTGCCACGCCCGAACCCTGTTCGACGAACTTGACCACTCGTCCCTGCGCCGCAGCGAGCTTGTAGTGGAGGACGCGGGCCTGCCCGCTGGCCGTGACCCGAGCCTTGAGGCCGAGGGCGGGGAGGCCCTTGGCCGCTGTGACTTCGGCGATTGGCGGTGACCCTGGCTGCGGAGTGACCGTGTAGGCGCCGGCCGGCGGGTGGCGGAGGGCAATGAGCGTGGTGTCCGGTTCGGTCCCTTCGACGATCATGGCGTCGGGACTCTTCCCGATGTCGTTGCCCTGGGGATCGGTGACAGTGACCTGCGGAGCTCCGCCCTGGCCGACGAGCTTGATCATCGCCGCCGGGAGCCCGCTTCCCAGCGTCACGGACTCACCCCCGGCCGGTGCGGCGGCAACCCGCGCAAACCTCGACTTGGCTTCGTAGGGGCCGTAATCGCACGAGAAGATCATCAGGCTCACCTTGCCTCCCCAGTTGTAGCCCGCCCCGAAGGTGACCGGGATCGTGCCGAAGACCGGGAAGGGGATACCGACAACCCCACAGAAGCCAATGCCTTTGCTCGAGACGACGCCACCGACGCTGAGGCACGGGCTCACGGTGACTTTCACGAACTTGTAGCCGATCTTGATTTTGCGGGCGCACGCTTCGAGGCCCGCTGCGAGGTTGAAGCTCCCATCGGAGGGATAGACGAACCCGTGCGCGCCGCCTTTGAGCGACAGGAAGCTGACGCCGAATTCGAAGCCGCCCCCGAACTCGAAGTAATCGGGGTACTCATACAGCCCGTAGGCTTTGAGCAGCGGCACGTCGCCGAAGAGCGGCACCTTGAGCTTCGCGGTGCCGCCGATCGCCAGGCTGAATCGGTCGAAGGTGCGGTTGGCGAGCGGAGCGAGTTCGGGCCCCGAGTCAGCTGGCAGCGTGTACTTTTCCCCGGCTGAGGCAAACAGCCCGAACAGGGCGCCGTCCTCGTCGACGAGGTTGGCCGCGCTGATCCCGATCGTGCCCGTGAGGCGCAGGGGCCTCACTCCGATCGACGCACCGATGTGGCTCAGCAGAGCGGTGTGGAACGGGGGAAACAGGTCCGGCTGCGTGGGGGGCGTGAAGTTGACTCCGAAGCCGGCGTGGTCGAATTTGCCTCTGTTGATCCCGAAGCCGAAATCGGGTGGCTGGGTCGGCGGCCCGGACGCGTCGATCGCCAGCCCGCTGCCGGGCAGGGTCACCTTTGCGGCACCGCCCCAGCTGTCGGTGCTCTTGGTGTACTCGAAGTGAAGCCCGGAGACGAAGAGTGGGCCGAGCCACAGGTCGGGGACCGTGAGCGACAAGCCGTCGTAGTGCAGGCCGTTGACGTTGTCGGAGATCAGGAACACCTGCCCCGAAGCCGTGCGTTTGCCCCCGAAGCTGAAGGGGGAGGGCAACCCCAGTCCGACTTTGACCCTGCTGGCGTGTTTGATCAGGTCGATCGCCAACGACCCGCTGATCGGCAAATCCCCGAGGAACTTGGGCGTGTTCGTGGCCGGTTCGACGTTGATTAGGTGGTAGACGCCTTCCTTGTTCGGGGTGACTTTGAATTTCAGGGGGATCGTCTTCGTCAGGAACGGTCCCACCCGCACCGAGACCTGGGAGAGATTCGCGGCCGCAATGTTGCCGTTCGAGTCGTATTCCGTCTTGATGCTCTCGGGAACCGGTACGTACAGGCCGTTGATCGCGACCGGGCCTTTGACCTTGCCGGTGAAGTAGCCCGCCTTGTTGATTTCTGCGACCGATGCGAGTTCGAAGCAGTCCCCAGATCCGCGGCTGTTGACGTCGAGGATCCCGAAGCCGAAGGACTTGACGCAGTTTGCGGTGCTCGCCTGGTTGCCTGCGGCGGGGTTTTCGCAGCTGAACGGGTGTTGTTTCAGCAGCGTTGTGGCCAGGCCGCCCTTGAGCCCGGTGTTGAGTCTTGGGCCCGTCACGTAGGCGATGTTCGAGGCTTTCAAGCCGAGGTTGCTGGTGACGATCAGGTTTACTTTGTAAAGCGCGGAGGGCTGAAGCACGGTCGAGTAGCTGGAAGCCGTTCCGCAGTCGGTGTCGATTGCGGGGCCCGGCCCTTCGAGGATCCAGTGCCAGTCGACGATTTTCCCCCCGAACGGCGCCGACGATTTCCGCCCGTCGAAGATCGTTCCGAAGGGAATTCGTCCCGAAGTCGCCGTGCCGAACACGGCGGACGGCTGCGATCCCGGCCCGGGTGACCCGCCGCCCGGCGGCGGTGTGCTCGTCGGGGGATCGCCGATCACGCGTGAGACGGCCATGTCGTAGGGCCCACCGCCGATTTCGGTCGAACCGACCAGGACGATGTTCCCGTCAGGCTGAAGGATCAGATCGCCGTCAAACTCGTTGCCGCCCATCTCCACTGTTGCCGTGCCATTGGCGCCGAAGCTCGTGTCGACCGTGCCGTCGGCGTTCAGGCGGCTGACGACGAAGTCCCGCTGCACGTCCGCGTAGCTGCCCATCACAAGGATGCGGCCGTTCTGCTGGACCGCCACGCCGGTGCCGAACTCTTCCGGCGCGCCATATCCGAGCGTGAGCTTGCCGTCGCCGCTGAAGCTCGAGTCGAGTCCGCCGTTCGGATTCAGCCTCGCGATGGCAAGGTCACCCCCGCCGACGGCATCGGTGGACCCCTCGACGAGGATCTTCCCGTCGGCCTGGATCGCCAGGCCCCTGGCGGTCTCGGTGCCGCCAAAGTTGACTTCCTCTTCCCCGAACGTCCCAAACGATTTATCGATGCTGCCGTTGCTGTTCAGCCTCGTGATGACCATGTCGTTGACCCCCCCGCCCTCGCCGACGACGACGATCTTGCCTTCGGCCGTCAGCGCGACCTTCTCGGCAACGTCGACGCCGCCGAAGTTGACGGTCTGCTTGCCGCCACTTCCGAAGCTGGTGTCCAGGCTGCCGTCGGCGTTCAGTCGCGCGATCGCGAAATCGCCGCCATCAGTGCTCGTCGAGCCGACGATCACGAGCTTGCCGTCGGGCTGGCGGACCATGTCGTTGGCCGCCTCTTCGCCGCCGAAGTCCACGGTCGACGCCCCGCCGGTGGCTTTGGCGAACGCTTTGTTCTGGCTGCCGTCGGGGTTGAGCTGCTCGGTGAAGAAGTCCTTCGTCGAGTTTCCCTGTCCGGTCACGACGATCGACTCGTCGGGAAGCACGACGACGCTGCCTCCGATGTCGTTCACCCCGGATTGGCTCCCGACGCGCTGCAAGCCGTCTTCGCTGAAGGTTTTGTCGAGCGCCCCGTTCGCGTTCACCCGCGCCAGCGCGTAGTCGCCGCCACCGCTTGCATCCGTCGAGCCGACCACGACGATCCGACCGTCGGGAGTGATCGCCGCCTGCGTTGCGCGATCGTTGCCCCCGAAGTCGACCAGCAGCTTGCCGGTGCCGTTGAAGGACGCGTCGAGTTCGCCCGGATTGGCCAGCGCTGCTGAGCTGGGCACCACGAGGAGAACGAGCGCCAGGGCGCTCGCGGATATGAACCGTGACAGGTGCCCCCCGGGCCGGACCACGCGCCGATCCTACAAGAGCGAACCCAGTCGCACCGGTCAGAACATCGACGTGTTCGCCTGGACGCCTTCTCCTACGAATCCGCCTCGGTCGAGGCGTCAAACACAGGCGGTAGCCGCGGACGCGGTCACTCGGGCCGTTGGACGCGGTCGAAGTGCCCCCGTGACGTCAGCGGTGTCTGACGGACCACCTCGGGGAGGTACTCGTCGAGGAAGACCTGCGCGACCAGCTGCTGTCGCGAGGCGACCCCGAGCTTCTCGTAGAGGCTCTTGACGTGGTCCTCGACCGTGTGCGGGGAGATGACGAGGGTCTCGGCGATCTCTGCGCGGGACAGCCCGCGGGCGAGCAGCGTCGCGACCTCACGCTCGCGCGCCGTTGCGCCGAACGCCTCGAGGCGGACCGTTGCCGAGCGGGCACCCGTCGCCGGCTCGAGTACGACAGCCACCCGCCCATCGCCGGGGGGTCCGGGTTGCGAAGCATGCAGCGTCACCCAGCAGTCGCGGCCGGGCACGGTGACAACGTTGCCGGCACCCTGGGCTCCGTCGGGCGCGGAGCGGACGAACGACGCGAGCGCAAGCACCGGCGACGCAATCGTCTCGTGGTTGTAGCCCGAGTCGGCGGGATGCAGCGAGGTCAGCAGCTCTCGTGCCGGAGGGGTGATCAGCTCGACTTCATCGCGCGGTCCCAGAACGACCATCCCCGGCGCCTCCACGCCGGTGGTTCGCCGTGCCGCGTCGAACCGCAGGGACGCGCGGATCCCTCGGGCGATTGACCCCGTCAGGGCAGCGAGCTTGTCAGCGTCGCGTTGTTGGAACGCGCCGCTCTTACCCCGGCGCGCAATATGCACGGCGCCCCATACGCGACCGCGGATCACAAACGCACCGCGCAGCTCGTGGGGGATATCGGCCGGCAGGAGCAGGTCGCGGTAGCGGGCGCTGCGTTGAGGCTCGCCGCGGGTGGCCTGACCGAGGATGCCGACGGGCACCCGCCGTTTCGCGAGGCCGGCGAACGTGTTGAGGTCGTCCACCATGTACTCGCTGCGGATGATCAGCTCACCGGCGGCCGGGGCCTCCTGCAGCGTGAACACGCCGCGCTCGACGAGCTCCCTGGGCGCGTCGCTGGTCAACAGGCGCGTGCTGGGGTCGAGCGTGTGCCAGCAGCTTGCGTCGTTGTCGATGACCTTGCGCAGCCGCGGGGAGAGCTCGGCGAAGAACTCCTCACGCGGCAGCCCCCTTGAGCCGAGCAGGTCGATCTCCTTGACGAGGCTCTCGACCGTCGATCCCATGCCGCTCAGTTTCGCACGGCCTGCAAGAAAGATCCCCCCACGCCGGGGGTGGTTGACAGGGGTCCCGGAGCGCAGACTGTGCCCATGACCTCAATCAACGCAGTAGACACCCCCACCATCACATCGGACGGCGTCCTCGCACCCATCGCTTTGGGTCCCGGCGAGGGAGAGCACTTCTGGTTCTTTGGCGGCCTGACGACGATCAAGGCTGACGGCGCCGGCACGGGCGGCCGCATGATGCTGACCGAGCAGACTGCTCCGCGCGGCAGCGGTTCCCCGCTTCATGTCCACCACAACGAGGACGAGTGGTTCTACGTCCTGGAGGGAGAGCTCACGATCTGGGTTGCGGGCCAGACGATCCTGGCTCCTGCCGGCTCCTTCGTGTTCGGCCCACGCGACATCCCGCACACATTCGTGGTCAGCTCCGAGAAGGCTCGCTTCCTGCTGGTCACACAGGCGGCCGGGTTCGAGGGCTTCGTTCGCACGCTCGGGACCTCCGCGCCGGTTGCGGAGATTCCCCCCGCGCCTACCGCGCCGCCTGACATGGCGCCCGTGCTTCAGGCCGCCGCAGACCACGGCATCGAGATCCTCGGCCCTCCCGGCATCCCGGCCTGAGGAGCCGGCGGGCGCGCCCGGAACCAGCCACGAGCAACGGCGAAGGGCGCGCCCAGAAGACATCCCGTGGAGGTGCCGAATCCGGCTAGGGCGTCGGTTAGCATCATTCGGCTTGACGGGACCCCGGCATCGAGGAGAAAGCGGCGAAGCGGCGTGAAAGGTGCTGCGAGCTCCGCGCTGGTCCGTGGCATCCGCTGGCGCCTGACGGGCTCGCTACTCGTCGTGATCACCGCCGCGATCGCGGTCGGCGCTGCGATCGTCGGGCCTCTCTACCTGCGAGCCGGCGGTGATTCCCTGGTCCGGCAGGCCGTAGCGGATGCCAGCCTGTCCAGGACAAGCTTCAAGCTCACGCCGCCGACTCACACGACGACGTTGGACGGGCTTGCAGCCGAGCAGCGCTCGCTGCTTGCAAGCGGGCACCTGACAGGTCTCTACGGGCCCGCCGTGGTGAAGACGCTTCTCAGCACCGTTCTCGTCACCAGCAAGAGCGACGAAGTCTGGGCAGGGAGACTGACCTACCGCACGGGCATCTGCTCGGTTCTCCACTTCAGCAGCGGCGGCTGTCGCACGGGGCCCCGTGATGCAGTCGTCAGCGACCGGACCGCCCGCGCACTCGGCGTCTCGGTCGGGTCGACGATCATCGGCAACGACCGCAAGCGCGAATATCCCGTCCCGATACGGATCACAGGGGTGTTTCGTCTCCCGGATCTTCAGAGCCCCTACTGGCTCCGGGACGGGGGTGCCTTCTTCTCGTTCGGGCAGAACAGCGAAAAGCCCCTCGAACTCGATGAGGTTGACGATCTCTTTGTGGCAAGCCCCGCAGCCCTTGCGCTTCCCCCTGCGTACGTGCGCTCGCTGACCACTCAGAGTCCCCTTCGGCCCGGGACGCTGGGCATCGGGAACGCCTCGGCCGTGAGGCGGGACGTGCTCGACGTGAAGCGGCGTGCGGCGCTCACCGGCTTCGCGGTCGAAACAGGTCTTCCGGAAGTGCTCTCGGGCCCCCTCCATCAGCAGAGGCTGATGAGCACGATCGTCGTGGTCGCCGCCGTGCAACTTGCTCTGCTTGCGATCTGGGTGCTGACCTCGGCGCTGATGCGCAGCGCCGACCTGCGCCGTGCCGAACTGCGAGTCGCGCGCCTGCGCGGATTCCCGCCCCGAACCCTGCTCGCCGTGTCGATCACCGAGCCGGCAGCTCTGTGCGCGATCGGGATCGTGCTGGGCATCGTCGGCGCATGGGCCGGCGTGCGCATCGCGGCGTCGATCCTGTTCACGCCGGGAACCGTCGTGGGGCTCGACGTCTGGACGCTCGTCGGCTTCGGAGCGGTGCTGCTCACGATCTGCGCAGTTCTGGGCCTCAGTTCGGTGCGACAGATGCGCGGCTTCGGGCTGGCCTCCTCGTCCCCGCAATCCGCCGGCAGCCGCACCCGAGTCGTGGTGGACGTCTCGATTCTCGCCCTGTCCGTCGTTGCGCTCGTCGGCGCGTCCACGAGCGGAGCGCTCAGCTCCGGCACGAATCCAGTCGCCGCGGCCGCCCCCGCGGTCATTGCCCTCGGCACGGCCGTCATCGCGATCCGCATCGTTGAATACATCTGCCGACGGCTCAGCGTCGCGACTCTCGACTCCTCCTCCGTTGCCCTCTTCCTGGCAGCCCGCCAGGTGGCCCGCCGCCCAACGGCGCTGAGAGAAGGGCGGACCCTGGTCATCGCGGTTGCCCTGGCCTGCTTCGCGGTCTCCGCTTGGTCGATCGCGAAGGCCAATCGGCTCACCGCCGCGACCTTCTCGATCGGAGCGCGCACTGTCGTCACCGCCGATGGGGACGGGCGGCTGGTCCGTCACGCCGTCGATGCGGTCGATCCGCATGGGCGCTTCGCCATGGCGGCGGCCCAGATCTCCGGACCCGGCACGTCGGTTCTTGCGCTCGACAGCTCGCGTCTGGCTCGTGTCGCGGCCTGGCCCGGCGGAACGACGCACGAGAGCCCTGCCGCGGTAAGCCGCGCGCTGACTCCCAAGGCCGCCTCCGAGGTCAGGCTCGCCAATGGCGCGATGACGGTCTTGGCCGGCGCATCGGCTTCGGGGGCGGCGAGCCGGGAACTTTCGCAACTACACCTGGCGGCCTGGCTGTTCGATCCGGTTGACGGCACTTTCCCCTCCGATCTCGGCCAACTGCGTTCCGGCACGTCCACCTATCACGGCGTTGCACAGACGCACTGCCCCTGCCGCCTGGTCGGTTTGGGGGTGCAGCCCGCCGCCAAGCAGGTGCCGAGCTCCGGCCAGATTCACCTCGTCGTCAAAGCGCTCACCTACCGCTCTGCGACGGGAGTGCCGGATAGCGCCCGTGCGGGGCCGGCCGCGACGGATTGGCGCTCGAGCTTAACCGGCGTACGCGTCACAGCGACGGGCTCGGATGTCGGCATCGACATTCCCGTTGCGGCCGTGGCCGGCTACGGGGGCATTCCCTCTGTTATGGCATCCCTCCCGGGCCAGCCCTCGGTCATCCCCGCCGTCGCCGGCAGTGTCGCCGAGTCGCTCGCCGTGGGCAGTGGCCGGAACGGCGCTCTCCCTGTCCAGGGTCTCGACGGCTACACCATCGACGTGACCCCGGCCGTTTCGGCCACCTCGCTGCCGCGCATCGGGACCGGCGGCGCGATCGTCGACCTGAACACGCTCGAACGCGCTCAGACGGGTCCGACCTCCCCCGAGACCAGCGAGCAGGTGTGGCTGGGGCCGCAGGCACCGGCGAACGTCGTCAGTCGCCTACGGGCGGCCGGACTGCAGGTCGCTCAGGTCCAGCGCTCATCGACGCTCGTCGACGAGGCCAAGCACACGGGCCCGGCTCTCGCCTACGACTTCATGCTGTTGGCCACGCTCGTAGCCCTGCTCGTCGCGGCGGTCGGCACCTTCAGCGTGCTGGCAGCCGGTGGTCGTCAACGCGCCACCGAGATGGTCGCGCTCGAGGTCACCGGGGTGCGGCGGGGAATCCTCGCGGGCTCCCTGAGGATCGAGGCCGTGATCCTCGCGCTGACCGCGCTTTTCGGGGTGGCGGCCGGTGCGGTGAGCGCCGCCGTCGCCCTGCCGTCGCTGCCGCAGCTCGCCGTGTCCACCGATGCGCCCCTGTCCTATGCGCTGCCGACTGGGCTGCTCCTGGCAGTGGCGGTGGTCGCCGTGCTGGTGGTCATGGCCGCCACGGCATTGGCGGCGCGCGGCATCCTGTCCAGCATGTCTCCTGCCCTCCTTCGCAATGCCGCCGATGATGTCGACTGAGACACAGATCTCGACCGGGGCGGACGTGGTGTGCGCTGGACTGGTGCACGTCTATCCGAGCGAGCGGGGGTCGGTCGCCGCCCTGCGCAACGCAGACCTCGTCGTCAAGGCCGGCGAGATGCTCGCGATCGTCGGTCCCTCCGGGTCGGGCAAGACCACTCTGATGATGCTGCTCAGCGGCCTGCTCCAGCCGACAGCCGGTGCCGTGCTGATCGGCGGCCAGGACATCACAAAGCTCGACGCGACCAGCCTCAGCCGACTGCGGGCCACCGAGCTCTCGCTGCTGCTGCAGGACCCCCTGCGAAACCTGCTGCCGCATGCCACCGTAATCCAGAATGTGAGCTTCGCCTCGCGCGGCGCCCGTCGGCGCGGCTGGGCTCTGCGCTGGTCGAGCGAGGAGCTGGTTGAGCGGATGGGTCTGGCTGAGCTCGCCGACCGGCCGGTGCACCGACTCTCGGGGGGGCAGCAGAACCGCGCGGCGATCGCCGCCGCGCTGGCGACATCGCCGCGCGTGCTGTTGGCCGACGAGCCGACGGGCCACCTCGATCCTCACAGCCGCGACATGGTGATCGAGGCGCTGCGCGACGCCCGTGAGCTGAGCGGCGCCACGGTCATCGTCGTGACCCACGACCAGGCTGTCTCCGAGGCGCTCCCACGCTCGCTGGCGATCGAGAACGGGGCGATAGCCGCTGAGGGCCGTGGCGCGGAGCGCTTTGCGGTCGTGGGAGGCTCGGGGACGATCCAACTGCCCCCGGAGATCCTCGCGCTCTACCCGAGTGGGACGCTTCTGGGCGTCCATCTCGACGACGGCGGGATCGTTCTGCGGGCACGAGACGACAGCCCCGAGGAGGCCGGCGATGGTTGAGGCGCCGAGCTTCGTCATCGAGGGAGTGACCGTGCGAAACGCCGATACGGTGCTCGTCGGCGATCTGACGCTCAGCGTCGGGCCGGGCGAGGTGTTTGCGATCACAGGGCCGTCAGGCACCGGCAAGTCGAGCCTGATCCATGTCCTCGCCGGTCTGGCCGCGCCCTACGCGGGTCGTGTGCTCCACGACGAGCGTCCGGTGGGGCCGCGCGGCGACGCGGCGCGAGGCCTGATCCTCCAGCACCACCATCTTCCAGGGATGCTGAGCGCCCACGAGGTCGTCAGCCTGCCGTTGCAGGCCCGAGGCATCGACCGCTCGGAGGTCGCCGAGCGCAGCGACCGCATACTCGAGGCTCTGGGTCTGGGCGAGCAGTCCGGTCAGTTGATCTGGGAGCTCTCCGGCGGACAGCGCCAGAGGGTGGCGGTCGCCAGGGCGCTGGCCGGGGATCCCGATCTGATCCTCGCCGACGAGCCCGTCGCCGGTCTCGACTCTGCGTCGCGCAAAGTTGTGGTCGATCGCCTTCTCGATGCCGCCCAGGCAGGCGCGATCGTGATCATCGCCAGCAGCGACCCCGAGGTGATCGAGAGCTGTACGCGGGTGATGACGCTCACCGGTGGCTGACTGAACGCCCGCTGAGTGTCTCCCGCGCTGAATCCGATGCCGGGGGCTAGGATCGGCCTGTGAGCAGTGTCAGAGTTCCCGGCGGGGTTGTGCACCGGCTTCCAGCGGATCTGCGTGGGGCCCTGCTGGTCAACGCCGCCGCGCTTGATGCGTGGAGGGACATCACGCCTCTGGCTCGCAACGAGTTCATCTGCTGGGTCGGGGATGCCAAGCAGAAGCCGACCCGGGAGCGCCGCATTCGGCGGACCCTCGAGGAGCTCGAGGAAGGCCAGCGGCGACCCTGCTGCTGGCCCGGCTGCAGCCACCGCGAGCGCACCGGCAGCTAACGGTCTGCCTATTTCTGGCGGGAGCCTTCGCCGGCCCGCGGCGTCTTTTCCTGTTCGAGTTCTTTTTCGGCCTGGTTGATTTCGTTGATCACAGAGCCGCCGGCTTCAGTTTCGGCTTCGCGGGTCGTCCTGCTCGGAGTCGTCCCGGTGGGGGCCTTCCTGCTCGGTGCGGCCACGCTCGGCGACCGGGCGCAGACGGTGCTCGTCGCACAGGGGTTCCTCGGCCCTGACGGGTCGAAGCATCCATAGATCGTGTAGAGCGGGTTGATGGTGGTGCTCCCGTTCGCTGTGGTCATGAGCTGCTGTCCCACCAGGGGGGACGGCGATGTCGCCTTGTAGCAGCCGTTCGATCTCGCGCTGACGTCGTATGTGATTTCGGTGCGGGTGAAAGGTTCGGCGCCGGTCTGCGGAGCGAGAACCGTGATGGTGCAGTTCCAGTCGTCACCAGGCCCCTGCACCTTCCCGCCGCGGCGCAGGCACCTGGTTCGCAGCTGGAGGCCGGCTCCCCGGGGGACGTGGCGACCGGCCTCGTGCTGCTGAAGGACCGTAAGACGATTGAAGTTCGTTCCCAGCGAGGTTTCGAGACGGCCTTTCGTGATCGCGGCGGGGCCCAGATTCGTAGCCGCTCCGAGCAGGGCGAGGAGCACCAGCAGGGTCCCGACGGCGATACCCAAACGACCCCAGCTCGCCCGGCGGGAGACCGGAGGGCCGGTGAAGTCGCGCCTGAGCAGAATCAGCCATGCCGCCCAGAGGCTCAGGACTATCCAGAGGACGGACACGAGAGTTCCTGTGATCATTGGCCCGTAGAACCGGGGAGCGCCGAGCAGCCCGTGCCAGGCGTCGAAGCCGGAGGCGACCAGCAGCGTGTGAACCCAGGTGCCATTTCCGATCAGTGCGAGCAGCTGCATCGCCAGTGCCACCAGGACGGGCCCGAGGACCCCCATGATCCCGTTGCGCGTCGCCACTGAGAACAGGACGGCCAGGCTTGTGAAGGCAAGCAGTGGTGGCACTATCGCCAGCCAGCTGACGGAGACGAGCCACAGGCTCTCACCCGAGGAGATGAGTGTCCCGCCCAGGCCCACCAGCGGCTGATCTCCGATCAGCAGCAGCCCCGAGATCAGGCTGGAGAACCATGCCAGTGCGGCGAGGCAAAGGGCGAGCACGCCTGCAGCGATGACCTTGCCCGCAAACAGGTCCCTGCGGCTGCTCGAGCGGGCCAGGACCGTGCTCCAGGTTCCATAGCGATCCTCGGAGGCGAACAGGTCACCGGCCAGAACGCCGGCGATCAGGGCGAAGCCGAGGTAGGCGAATCCGAGGATCACATAGGGCAGCGCATAGCCGGAGGTATGCACCCAGACCCCAAGCAGGGCATCAGAGGGCAGCCCGCCCTGGACCTTCAGGACGATGCCGAAGGCTGCCGGCCCCAGCAGACAGGTGAGGAGCAGCACACGAAAGGGAACCTGGGCGAGAAGCTTCCGGGTCTCGGCACGGTAGACGCCGGTCACCGGCCGGGCTCCTGTCCGGTCAGAGCGAAGAACATCGACTCGAGCGGGCTCATTGACTGCTCCAGTCCGCGAATCGCAATGCCGGCCACCCCGAGCGCCACGACCAGGTCGTCCATCGAATCCGCCGGCGCGATGATCCGGAGGCCGTGTGGCGCATCTGACTCGACCGTCACGCCCGATCGGCCCTGCGCGAGCACCCGAGCGCGGGCGTCATCGCTCGTGGTGAGCCAAAACGCCGAGGACGGAGCCTGGGCGCGCATCTCGGCGGCGCTCCCCGACCAGACGACCCGCCCTTCTGCCAGCACCTCGAAGCTGTCGCACAGCTCCTCGACCTCGCCGATCTGGTGGCTCGAGAGAAGCACGGTGACGCCTTCCCCGGAGAGGGTGCGCATCAGCGCGCCCACGAAGCGGATCCCGGCCGGGTCGAGCCCCGTGGTCGGCTCGTCCAGCAGCAGAATCCGTGGCGATCGCATCAGTGCCGCCGCGATCCCCAGTCGTTGGCGCATGCCCGAGGAGTAGCCGCTGAGGCGGTCCTCGGCGCGGGCACTCAGCTCGACCTGTGAAAGGACGTCGTCGATCCGGGCTGCTGCCCCCCGGCCGTCGAGCTCGGCGAGCACCTCGAGGTTTGCTCTGGCCGAGAGGTAGGGGTAGAAGCGTGGGTCCTCGACAAAGCCCGCCACCCCGTCGCGGGCCCGCTCGCCCGTCTCGCCGGGCGCTCGCCCCAGCAATTCGACCGTGCCGCCGTCAGGGCGCACCAGCCCCATCAGGATCCGCAGCAGAGTCGTCTTGCCGGCGCCGTTGGGTCCGAGCAGGCCTCGTACCTGGCCCTCCCCGACGGTCAGATCGACGCCGTCGAGCGCGCACGTGTCCCCGAAGCTCTTCCTGAGTCCTCGTACCTCGATTGGCGCCCCCATCCCGGCGCCACTATATGGAAGCCCGGCTTGGGCTACTTGAGCCTCAAGTGGCTTGTCGGCGGGCCTGTCAGCCGGTGTAGGTGAAGCGGTCGGCCGCGCCGGTCCCGCTCGTCTTTTTGGCGACGGTCGCCCTGACGTCGACCGTCCCGGGGACCGAGGCGGGGGGCGAGACCACGGTGCATTCGGTCGTTGAGGCGCAGGTCACGCCCGTCCCCGGGTGCTTGCCGAACTTGAAGATCGTGCTCGTACCGACGGCGAACCCGCTGCCCGTCACCGTCAGCGATGTCCCGCCGCTGACCGGCCCCGTCGCGGGCGTGACGCCCGTGACCGTCGGGGCTTCGTAGGTGAACCTCGCCTTTTTGGTGACCGCGCTCTGGCCGTTTGGCGTCTGCACCGACACTTCCGTCGCGCCGGTCGTTCCGGGTGGAGAGGTCGCGGTGATCGAGGTCGTGCTGTTGACCACTACCGACGATGCCGCCGTGGGGCCGAATCGGACGATGCTCGAGCGGGTGAAGTTCGTTCCGGTGATCGTCACGATCGTTCCCCCCGTGGCGGGCCCGGTCTTGGCTGATAGGCGGGTCACGGCCGGGGGTGGTCCTTCCGCTTCGATGAGTTCAAGGACGGTTTCTTTGGGCCCCGGCGAGAAGACCCTGTATCCGGGCGGGCTCAACAGGGGGTCCTGGAAGGTCATTGCAGTTGTTGTGTTGAGCGTCCAGGTTTCGCCGAGTTTCGGGCTGAACGGGGGGATCGGCCTCACGTCGACAGCTCCACCGATCTGCGTTTCAGCCCCGGTCTGGAGGCGGTCGCTTTCCTTTGGACCCCGGAGGTCCACGGTGAGCGTGCCTCCTTCGGTTTGGGTATAGCCGGCGTAGAAGCCCGCGAATCCGAGCGTTTCCGCCCCACCGGGCTCAACGTCGGCGCCTTCGTTCAGAACGGGTATCCCGAACGTGGCGTTGCCGCTCACCGTGCCAGTTGTGAGTCGTGCCAGTTGCGATGTAAGCGGCAGTTTGACGACGCCGACCGAGCCGCCGATGTTGGTGCTTCCCGCGAAATCCATCCAGCTCCCGGCCGAGCTCAGTCTGCCACCCTGAATATGGAGGTCGGTGAAGTGGCTGGCGTCGGGCTCGCCTCCCGACGGGTCGCTCAGGGTCAGCTCCGCGGAGAGGCCTATGAACAACTGGGATTCCGCCATGACGCTTCGGGCCTGCGCCGCGTAGTCGAACGGCACTTCGACGGTGCCGTGCCCCGCGGGAATGCAGACGTTCTGGGCGGCTGTGGGCACGTTGCCTCCCTGCCAGTTACCGGCTTCGGACCACCTGCCTCCGAGCGCCGTGTAGGTGACGTCGCATTCAGCAGCCTGTGCCGCGGATGCTCCGGCCGCCATCACTAAGAGCGTCCCCAGTGCCACCGCCAACCGCCGCATACCCAAACTCCCCGCTAGCGCAACTCGTCTCGATGCTGCGACCCAGAAGTCTATTGGTTGGACTCGCACTACCTGCTCAGGACCCCTGCGGGGCGGAGTACTCCTCGTCACTTACATGCTCGCCCCAGGTGACGGCGCTCCCCTGCTCATCGACCTGATGCATCGCGATATGTGTCATGAAGCGGTTTGGAGCGGCACCGTGCCAGTGGTTCTCGCCGGGCTCGAAGAAGACCCGGTCTCCCGGGCGGATCACCTCGACGGGGCCGCCGCTGCGCTGGCACAGGCCCAGTCCCTCGGTCACAAAGATCGTCTGACCGTTCGGGTGGGTGTGCCAGGCGGTGCGGGCGCCGGGGTTGAAGTGGACACTGGCAGCCGCCAGGTGAGAGGAGCCTGATGGCGCCGCCACCGTGTCGATCTGGACGGTTCCTGTGAACCATTCGCTCGGGCCGGGTGTCGTGTCAAGTGAGTTTCTCGTGATCTCCATTTCGCCTCCGTGGTCGTGTGGGCTCTTGACGGCTGCCTGCGTCACCTTCGTTCTCAGGGCTTGACCATCACCTTGATCGAATCCCGCTCATCCATGGCGCGGTAGCCGTCCGGCACCCCGTCGAGGTCGACGGTGCGGTCGAGCACCCGGCCCGGTTCAATGGCGCCGCTGAGCACGTCCGGTAGGAGCTCCTCGATATAGGCGCGGGCCGGGGCGACCCCGCCTCCGATGGTGACGTTCTCGTAGAAGCTGGGAGCGGCATGTGGAATCGACGGCTCCTGCGGCAGGCCCACTCGCCCGATGGTCCCGCCGGGGCGGGCGATGCCCAGGGCGGTGAGGGTCGATTGCCCGAGGCCGACGCACTCAAGCACGGAGTGGGCCCCCAGGCCGCCGGTGAGCTCACGGACGCGCTCGATCGCCTCGTCCCCCCGCTCGCTGACGATATCCGTGGCGCCGAAGTCCTTCGCCAGGGCGATCCGGTCGGGGTGGCGCCCGAGCAGGATGATCCGCTCGGCTCCGAGGCGGCGGGCGGCGATGACGCCGCACAGACCGACCGCGCCGTCACCAACGACCGCCGCTGTCCTGCCCGGGCCGACGCGGGCGCTCACGGCGGCGTGGTGGCCCGTTCCCATGACATCGGAGAGCGTGAGGAGCGAGGGCATCAGTGCGTCATCGGGGCTGACCGGAAGAACGACCAGGGTTCCGTCCGCCAGGGGTACCCGCACGGCCTCGCCCTGCCCGCCGTCGACGCCGTCCCTGCCCCAGAAGCCTCCTGCGATGCAGGAGGTGTGCAGTCCTTCGTGGCAGAAGACGCAGGTGCCATCGGAGTAGGCGAACGGAGCCACCACCAGGTCGCCGGGTTTGACCGTCGCGACCTCCGCTCCGACCGCATCGACCACGCCGATGAACTCGTGTCCCATCCGCCGTCCGGCTTCGGTCGGCTCAAGGGTTTTGTAGGGCCACAGGTCGCTGCCGCAGATGCATGCACGTGTGACCCTCACCAGGGCATCGGTCGGCGCGAGCAGGCTCGCGTCCGGGACGTTCTCGATCCTCACGTCGCCGGCGCTGTGCATCACGGTTGCTCGCATTGGGTCACCTTTCTCCTGGGCTCTGAGATCGCTCGTCCCCCACGAAAGCAGGCGCGCCTCCCTGTCCCGTGCCGGCAGGGTGGTTTTCAGGGGGCTCCGGCCGGGGGAGTGCCACCCGGCCGGAGCGGGAGCTTCTAGCTCTTGACGGCGGCGATGTCGAGGACCAGCTTGACCTTGTCGGCCACCAGCATGTTGCCGCTGCCGAGGGCCATGTTGAACTCCATGCCGTAGTCGCTGCGAGAGAGCTGTCCGCTGACCTCGAGGCCAACGCGCTCGTTGCCGGTCTGCGGGTCGATCTCGGTGCCCTGGATCTCCGCGTTGAGGACGATCGGCCTCGTGACGCCGTGGAGCGTCAGATTGCCGGCGATGTTGTAGGTGTCCTCATCTGCCAGCGTGATCTCGGTCGACTCGAAGCTGATCTCCGGGTTGCCGGGAGCATCGAAGAAGTCCGGCGAACGCAGGTGCTCGTCGCGCTGCGGCTGGTTGGTGTCCACGGAGGCCGTCTTGACAGTTCCGTAGGCCTTGGCGCTCGAGAGGTCCTCGCTGATCTCGAGGGTGCCCTCGAACTCGCCGAACTCACCGCGCACCGTCGCGATGCCCATGTGCTTGACGGCGAATCCGACCTTCGAGTGGGCCGGGTCGACCGACCATGTGCCGACGGGGACGAGAGTGGGGGCTGCGGTGGCACTCATTGTGACTCCTTCACTGGGGAATTTGATTGCTAGAGCAAGCATAGCAGATACTTGCGCTAGCAAGCAAATGACCGCAGGTGATCCCGTGTT
The DNA here is from genome assembly GCA_964518445.1 of uncultured Solirubrobacteraceae bacterium. GTDB lineage: Bacteria > Actinomycetota > Thermoleophilia > Solirubrobacterales > Solirubrobacteraceae > Palsa-744. Next base: position 1,376 of record CAZFGJ010000029.1, on the reverse strand, counting down.
GCCCGTCGATAACTGGCATTTCCCGCGTTTGGCGGTATACTTGCCCTAGCACGCAACAGTCGATGAGGTGCTGATCACCTCGGAAGAAGGAGCCCCAGATGAGCGCCCAGCCGGACACCGCAACGCCTCAGTCGATCGAAGCCCTGGCGGGGGACAACATCACCTACGGCGCGGTCCACCTGGACGTCGTGGACCTCGAGCGCTCGCTCGGCTTCTGGCGCGACCTGATCGGCCTGCAGGAGCTGCCCTCTCCGGGCAGTGAGTCACGACTCGGCGCGGGCGGCCGCGCGATGGTGGTCCTGCACCCGGGGGCCCGCGGTCCCGTCGAGCGAGGACGGGCGGGGCTGTACCACCTTGCGATCCACGTCCCGGACGCCTACGAGTTCGCTCGGACGCTGGTCCGTATCGGCGAGGCACGCGTGCCTCAGTCCCCGACCGATCACATCTTCTCGAAGGCGACCTACCTGAACGACCCCGACGGCATCCTGCTCGAGGTGACCCTCGAGACGCCCGAGCGCTTCCGCTCGATCAAGACGGATTCGGGCACGCCCTACATGGTCGACAGCGAGGGGCAGCGGCGGGCGCCCACCGAGGCGCTCGATGTCGCAGCTGCGATCGCGCCGCTGGGCGACGGGGACGCCGGTGGCCGGCTATCCGACGGCAGCTACATCGGCCACGTTCACCTTCATGTCCCGGACCTGCAGGCGGCGAACGACTTCTACCGCGATGTGATCGGCTTTCGAGAGCATGCCTACATGGGAACGATCGGGATGGCCGATCTGAGCGCCGGCGGATTGTTCCCTCACCGGGTGGCCGTCAACAACTGGCATGGTCCGGCTGCTGTTCAGCCCTCCGAGGGCACCGCCGGGATGAGGCATTACGAGCTCTTGTTGCGCGACGAGGGCGAGCTCAGCCGCCTCGCCGAGCGTGCACGGCAGGCGGACGCCTCGCCGAGCCACGCCGAAGGAGAGTCCGTTCAGCTGAGAGATCCGGCCGGCAACGTGGTCACCGTGAGCGAGTTGGGCCGATGAACGACCGCCTCCTCGTGGATGCTTCGGCGGTGCCTGATCCTGTGACGCAGATCTCCGGGGACACAGCCCGCGTGGCGGCCAGAGCCCGCCACATGATGGGGGCCGATGTCGAGCGAGCCTGGGCTGAGCACGAGCCGATGGCCTGGGAGGGCCTCGTCGAGGTTTCCAGGCGGCTGCATCGCGGGCTTGAGGAGATGCTGATCGAGGAGTACGACCTGAGCGTCAGCATGCTCGGCATCATCGGCCGCCTCTCACTCGCGCCGGAGCACACGCTTCGCCAGACGGCGCTGGCTCAGGCGATGGGGCTCAGCCTCAGCAGGGTCTCTCGCGTCATCTACCTGCTCG
>CAZFGJ010000028.1:0-22672 GCA_964518445.1 uncultured Solirubrobacteraceae bacterium | reverse complement strand
GTCGTCACCACCGCCCTGCCCTCGATCCGAGCCAGCCTCGGGAGCTCGATCCAGTCGCTCGAGTGGACGGTCAACGCATACACCCTGACGTTCGCCGTCCTGCTGCTGACCGGGGCCGCACTGGGTGACCGCTTCGGACGGAAGCGGATGTTCGTGGTGGGCCTGTCGGTCTTCACCGCGGCGAGCGCCGCTGCGGCCCTGTCCGCGAGCACCGACGCGCTGATCGCCGCTCGGGCCCTGCAGGGGTTCGGAGCCGCGATCATCCTGCCTCTGACCCTGACCCTCCTCTCCGAGGCTGTCGCGCCCGAGCGGCGCGGCATGGCACTGGGCATCTGGGGTGGTGTCAGCGGGCTTGGAGTGGCCATCGGCCCGCTGGTCGGAGGTGCCGTCGTGAGCGGCATCTCATGGCACTGGATCTTCTGGATCAACGTGCCGGTGGGCCTCGTCCTGATCCCATTCGCCCTGACCCGGCTGACCGAGTCATACGGGCCGTCGCAGAGCCTCGACCTCCGCGGCCTCGCGCTGGCCGGCCCCGGCCTGCTGGGCATCACCTACGGCGCGATCCGCGGTCAGGCCCTGGGGTGGACCAGCGCCACGATCGTGGCCTCGCTGACGCTGGGCGTGGCATTCCTGGTCGCGTTCGTCATGTGGGAGCGGCGGGCCCCCGAGCCGATGCTGCCGATGCGGTTCTTCCGCTCGCGGTCATTCGCGGCAACCAACGTGCTGTCCTTCGCGATGTTCTTCGGCGTCTTCGGGGGCATCTTCCTGCTGGCCCAGTTCTTCCAGACGACCCAGGGATACTCGGCCTTCGAAGCCGGGCTGCGAACGCTTCCCTGGACCGGCATGCCGATGATCGTTGCGCCGATCGCAGGGATCCTGAGCGACAGGATCGGCCCGAGGCCGCTGCTGATGACGGGACTCGCGCTCCAGGCCGTGGCGATCGGCTGGCTCGCCCTGATCATCACACCTGAGATCGCCTACGGGCGGCTGATAATCCCGTTCGTGCTCGCGGGAACCGGCATGGCGCTGGTGTTCGCCCCGTCGGCCAACGCGGTGCTCAGCTCGGTGCGCCCCGAGGATGCCGGACAGGCATCGGGCGCGACCAACGCGATCCGCGAGCTCGGGGGAGTGATCGGCGTCGCCGTGCTCGCATCGGTGTTCAGCGCAAACGGCTCCTACGCCTCACCTCAGGCCTTCACCGACGGCCTCACGGCCGCCCTTCCGGTGGCAGCCGTCGTGCTGGCGATCGGCGCGCTCGTTGCGACCCTCCTGCCGCGGATCGAGCGCGGCACGGCGGCGATGCCTCACGGAGCAGGCGAGGCGCTCGCCCAGAGCTGATCCACTCGCGTCCGCCTGGGAGGTCGCTCTCAGGCGGACGCCACCGGACCGGTGCGTCCGTAGAGCGTCGCCAGCCAGATCCGGGAGAGGATGCCGACGGCCTTCGCGGGGTCGTCCTGAGGCATCCGGCCCAGGGCCTCGGAGAGGTAGCGCTCGTTGAGCAGGACCAGCGCCCGTGCCGTCTCGCGCGCGTCGAGGTCAGGGGCCGTCCGGCCGGCTGCCTGCTCGGCGATGATGTGCTCGGCGCTGGCATCCACGAAGGCGCCGACCAACCCGCGGTAGGCCTCCTCGACGCGGGCGTCCGCGGCAGCCGCATCGGCCAGCGCGCAGAGGACCGCCCCGTCGGTCATGTAGACCTCTGCAACACCTTCGATCGCCGCGACTATGTCGGGCTCGGGATCATCGCCCTGCAGCCAGCGGTCGGCCATTGCGAAGAGCCGCTCGCCGAGATCTGCGACGACCCGCAGGATCAGGTCGTGGCGGTCCTGGAAGTGCGCGTAGAAGGCCGGCCGCTTGAGACCGGTCCTGGCCATCACGAGCTCCACCGTCATCTCTCGCAGGGGGTGCTCGCGCAGCAGCGCCTCGGCCGCCTCGAGGATCTCCCTTTCGGTCTCCCGGGGATCGTGGCGCGGTCGGCGGGTGGTGCTCTTGACTGTTCCGGCCATCTCAGCGATCGTAGCTGGCCGGGGCGCCGCTGCACAACTGTTGACATCGTGTAATTAGCGTGTTAGCTTCGTTGGAGGGCGGCGTGCTCGCGTGCGCCCAAGGCATCTCGAGAAGCGCTCAACACAGCAACGGGGAAAGAGGTCAGCGTGGCAACTGTCGGACGTGAGACTGACGGCATGGAACTCGGTGAGACTGAGGTCTGGGAGAACGGCCCCCCCTACGAGGCCTTCAAGCAGATGCGCAGCGGCTGCCCGATTCACTGGACCGACAAGACTGCGAGCTTCCCCGAGGAGGACGGGTTCTGGTCGGTGACAAAGGCCGACGACGTCCATACGGTGAGCCGCGACTGGGAGACGTTCTCCTCCGAACTGGGCGGCGTGACGGTCTTCGCTGAGACGTTCCCGCTCGAGCTCGCCCGGGCGATGTTCATCGGCATGGACCCGCCGAAGCACGACAGGGTGAAGGCACTCTTCCAGCGCGGCTTCACGCCCAAGCGGATCGCCGATCACGAGGAGCGGATCCGGGCGATCACGGTCGGCGTCCTCGATCGTCTCTAGGGACGGGAGACCTGCGAGCTGGTCAGCGATGTCGCCCAGCCGGTGGTCTCGAGGGTGATCTCGAGCTTCATGGGACTGACCGAGGACGAAGACGCGATCTGGGCTCGGATCGTCAACTCGGCCCTCGCCCCTGACGACCCGGACCTGGCCCCAGAAGGCATGGAGGGCGTCCTCGAGAAGGACATCCCCGAGATGTTCGAGCGTTGCGGCAAGCTGATCGCCGCCCGCCGCGAGAACCCCACGGACGACCTCACGAGTGTCCTGGTCCACGCCGAGGTCGACGGGGAGAAACTGGACGAGACCGAGATCGTGATGGGCTTCTTCCTGCTGATGGCGGCCGGCAACGACTCGACCAAGGCCACCTACTGCTCGGGGATGCGGGCGCTGCTGGAGAACCCCGACCAGATGCAGCTGCTGCTGGACGACCCCTCGCTGATCCCCGGGGCCGTCGAGGAGGCGCTCCGGATGTTCCCCGCCTTCGCGCATTTCCGTCGCACGGCGACGAAGGACACGGAGCTCGGCGGGCAGGAGATCAAGCAGGGCGAGAAGGTCGTCATGTGGTACGTCTCCTCGAACCGGGATGAGTCCATTTACGAGGACCCGGACCGCTTCGACGTCCTGCGCAACCCTGAGCATCAGGCCTTCGGAGCGGGCGGGCGCCACTTCTGCCTGGGAACCGCCCTGGCGCGTCTCGAGCTGAGAATCCTCTTCGAAGAGACGCTCAAGCGCTTCCCCAAGATGACACTCGACGGGCCGCCGGTGGCTGCCCAGGCGATGTTCGTCAACCAGCTGAAGGCGCTGCCCGTGAGCCTCGCCGGGGAGTGACGGCTCAGCCGGTTCCGGCAACTCCGGGCATCGTGCCGTTGAGCGAGTCTCGGCCTTCGCCGTCCAAGGCGTCGGGCAGGAACTCGAACAGCTCTACGAAACCGGCCTCGATGCCGCAGGCGAGAACGTCCAGGTCATGGGTGGAATCGCGGTCGGCGCTGATCCCGACCGCGATCTGCCCGCCGTAGGAGACGATCGCGATCCCGATTGCGTGGTCCGCTGCCAGAGGGACGATCGGCAGCGCCTCGATCAGGGGCGCACCGAATGCGTAGAGCGGCACCCGCGGGCCGGGGACGTTCGTGATCGTCAGATTGAACAGCCGTGTTGCATAGAGCGATCGGGCCACCGAGGCATGCAGGACAGGCGGTGCGAAGGACGCCAGGTCGAGCATCGTCGCGGCTCCCAGGGCGGCGCCCGAGGACTTCAGGTCACTGGTGTGTTCGATGATCCGGCCGAGCCGTTTGCGGGCATCTGACTCGGCGACGGGGAGTGTCACGAACAGAGAGCTGATCCTGTTGCCCAGGGCGAGCTGTTCGGAGCCCTGGCGGATGTTCATCGGCACCATCGCCCTCAGGCCCTCTGCGGCGGGCTCCTCCCTCCGCGACAGGAACAGCGTCCGCAGGCCGGCCGTACACGCGGCCAGGATCACGTCGTTCGCCGAGCCGCCCAGGAGATGCCCGACCTGCTTGACCCGTCCCAGGTCGGCCCGGACGACCTCGTAGCGGCGGTTGGCTCCGATCGGGACGTTGATGCTGGTGCGGGGCGCGCCGACGACCTCGTCCCGCACGATCACCTCGACGAGCGACCTCGATCGGTCCAGCGTCTCGTGAGGGTGAAGGGCCGCGTGGACACCGGCTTTGGCCGCCCGGACACCCGTACGGGCCAGGCCGCCCACCGCCTCCGGCGGGTGAAGCCAGGGGAGGACCGAGGGATCGGGTGCCTTCTCGGTTCGCACCGGAGCGTGGCGAGGCTCAGCGTCGGGCTCGAGGTCGAGCAGAAGGTGAACAACACCGACTGAGCCGACACCGTCGACCAGGCAGTGGTGGGTCTTCGTCGCGAGCGCCCAGCGGCCACCGGTGAGCCCCTCGAGCAGGACCATCTCCCATAGCGGCCTCGTCCTGTCCAGGCGGTGGGAGAAGAAGTCGCTGCTCCAATCCATCAGCTCCGCCTCGCCGCCCGGTGCCGGCAGAGCCGCTCGGCGAACGTGGTGGGCGACGTCGAACCGGGGGTCGTCTTCCCATCGCGGCCAGGACAGTCCGCCGGTGCGCTCCGAGGAGAGCCGCTGGGTGTAGCGGGGAAGCTTGATCAGGCGGGACGCGAGGTTCTCGCGGACTTCGGAGATGGTCGGGCAGACTCCGTTCGGAGGCGACTCGAAGACCATCACTCCCCCGATGTGCATCGTCGCTCCCTCGTCCATCTGCTCCAGCTCGAGGAATGTCGCATCGAGTGCTGTCAGCTGATCCGCCATGAGGGCAAACTAAGCGCCCTCTGATCGTCGGTCATCCGTAGCGAGTCATCCACGGCGACCGTAGTAATCCGCAGGGTCAGCTTCGCCTGGGCCTGGAACCACAGCCCGAGGGCCGGCGACGGCGACGCCTCGGCCGTAGGTCTCGCGACGATCTGTCCCGGCGCCCTCCCACAGCAGCGGGAAGTCGCCGGCGGCGGACCCGAGGCACCGGCCACCAGCAGAGATCGCGCGGGCGTACACGACGGCTACCCATGCGCGAACTCTCGCGCCGGGGCTCAAGGCGATTGTTAGCGCCTGGTGACCCTTCTCGATCCCTTCACATGTCGTCTACGGTTTTGCCAGCGCTGCGATCAGGCCGTTGCCCGGCGTCCCGATGCCCGTCATCGAGTCGAAGCCGGCGGCCGTCGAGATCGCGACGTTCTGGCGGGTGCAGTTTTCCGTCCCGCTGCAGAATTCCTCGCGGCCCTGGTAGTCCAGTGTCCGGGCGGAGATGATCGTGCCTTCGGCCGCATCCACCCCGTCGAGGTAATCCACCCGGGCGTTGGCCTGTAGGCCCGCCGGAACGACGTCGTAGTAGGCGTTGGGCGCGCCGGCGGCTGCGAGTTCGTAGAGCCGCGGGTTGACGAAGCCGAGTGCTCCGCCGGCGGCCTGGTTCGAGTCGGCCATCACTCCGGCGAACAGCGGCGAGGCGAGGCTCGTCCCGCCGATCCGGTACTGGTCGTAGTAGGTCCCGTCGGGGAAGACCTGGGTCTCACCCACGAGCATTCCCGTCGTCGGATCGGCGTTCATCGAGATGTCAGGCTCGACCCGGTTGAGGATGCCGGTGATCTTCGAGTTGCGTTCGGCCAGGGTCTGCGGGACCACGCCTTCCTGGTAGAAGGGCTCGGGGTACTCGAAGCTCGTCCCGCCGCCGCCGCCGTAGAGGTACGCGCCGGGAGCCTTGGGCAGCCACTTGCCGATCTTCCCCTTCTTGCATCCGGGGTATTCGGCTTCCTTGAGGGTCTGCGTGCAGAGGACGCTCTTCGACGTCGACCAGCCGACCTCGCCGGCGCGCGCACCCGCTTCGTTGACCTGGAGGCTGGTGCCGCCGACGGCGGTCTGCAGCGGGCTCGAGGAGGGGTAGTCGGCGACGGTCATGCCAAGGTTGGCGAACTCGTCGCCTTCGTCGCCGGCCGAGAACTGGACACCGATGCCGGTCCCGATGGCCATCAGCAGGATGTTGTCGAAGGAGCGCCTCGAGCCGGCTGAGTCGAGCAGATCACCGCCGTTGTCTCCCCAGGAGTCCGTGATGATTTCGGCCTGGTGACCATCGACGATCTGCTGGACGGACTTGTACAGGCCGTTGAGGCAGTTCTTGGCACCGACGTACAGGATTTTTGCGCCCGGGGCCGTGGCGTGGACGGCCTCGACGTCGAGCGTCTGCTCGCCCGACCATTCGGGCGCTTCGCAGAGTTCCTGCTGGTTGAAGGATTTGGCGAGGCTCTCGCTGAACTGCCCGCTGCCCAGGACCTGGCTCGGCTGGTTCAGCTGGCTGTAGTGCTGGGCGTCGCTGAGGAGCGTCGGCGAGACGTAGGCGTCGACGATCGCCACGGTGACGCCTGTTCCGTCGATTCCCGAGCTGATCTGCGAGGTGAGGCCGTAGGCGCTCTGCAGCTGCGGCGGCGTGTAACCGCAGACCGCGTAGGGCAGCGGTTCCGTGAAGCCCGCTCCGAACGCCGGGTCGATCGCGTCGAGCTGCTGCGCGTAGAAGGCCGAGCAGGGAGTCCCGTTGCGGAACCCTTCGGGCTGCGGGATTTCTTTGAGCTTCTTCCCTCGCGGCACCGCGGCGCCCGTGAGGTGATCGGGCGTCGAGACGTTCTGGTCGATTCCCGAGATTCCCGTGATCAGCGATGCGATCGAACCGGGCACCTTCAGCGGGGCGGACGCGAGACGCACGTTCCGTCCGCCCTTCTTGTACTGGCCCAGACCGGTGGCAAAGGCCTTTTCGATCGTGGCGGCTGAGCCACTCGCTTCAACGGTCATCCGGTCCGGCGAGACGCCCGAGACGGTGAGGCCCTGCGAGCGAAGATAGCTCGTCACGGCTTCGACGTTGGCCTTTGTCGGGGAGAATCGCTTCTCCCATTGAGCCGGTGTCAGGAAGTGGCGGTAGCTCGGGCTCTTGGGATCCGACACGGCGCGCTCGACCGCGACAGCGCCCGAGGGGTCGCTCAGCTGCAGGCCGACATCGACTTCGATCGCGGTGGAGGAGGGCGTCTTGCCGAGTCTGTGCGCCGAGGCTACAGCCTGGGAGGCGGCCTGGACGGTCACGGGAGCCGCGGAGGCAGCAGAGGCGGCTAGGCCGCCGACCCCGATCCCGATGGACGCGAGCGTTGCGATGACCGGCCGATACCTCATGGAGCCTCCTGGTCGTTCGTCCTTGAGTGCGCTGCCTGCTCAGGCCACGCGAGCTACCCGAGGCCGAGATTCTACCCCTGCGGAGAAACACGTAGGAGATGCGGTGAAGCTACCCGAGATCCCGCGGACTCAGACAGCTCCTCGGAGGAACCCTGGCCAACGGCGCCCGCCGCGGTTAGGCTCACGCCATGGCGCCGCTCGAGCTGGATCGACTCTCCTGGCCCGAGGTCTCCGCTCAGATCGACGCCGGGAGGGACACCGTCGTGATGGCGCTCGGGGCGACCGAGCAGCACGGGCCACACATGCCGTTGGCGACCGACGCCCTGATCGGCGATCACCTCGCCCGGATGGTCTCCGAACGCCTCGATGCGTTCCTCGCGCCGACGCTGCGGGTCGGCTGCTCTGAGCACCACGTCGGCTTCGCCGGAACGATCTCGCTCAACGAGGAGACCTACCACTCGGTGATCGCCGAGATGGTGCGCTCGCTCCTCAGGGGAGGTTTCAAACGCATCGTCCTGCTTCCCACTCATGGCGGCAACTTCGGGCCGCTCGCCGGGGCCCTTGCCAAGCTCGCGGACTCCGAGCGTGCCCAGGTCGTCGCACTGACCGACCTCGGCGTCCTGTTCGAGATCGCCCGGATCGGGGAGCGGGAGTTCGGGGTGCCACTCGGTGAGGGAGGGCTGCATGCCGGCGAGTGGGAGACATCGCTGATGCTGGCGATCCATCCCGAGCTGGTGGAGATGGCCCGCTCACGTCCGGGCTTCACCGGAAACATGGAGGAGGCCGTCGGTGGAATGTTCGCGGGAGGCGTCGCCTCGATCTCCGAGAACGGCACGATCGGAGACCCCGCCCGCTCGAGCGCCGAGCATGGCCGGCGCTACTGGTCCTCCGTCCTCGACCTGGTCCTCGAGCAGATCGAGGCCTCCGGGCCCTGACCTTCAGGAGAAGGCCGTCACCTCGTAGGCGGGGCGCATGACCCTGGTCGGCTGCACGGCGTCGTCGAGCGTGAACACGGCGAACGACTCGTCACGGCCGTGGTCGAGGATCGCGGTCACGACCGCTCCTCCTCCCGGCAGCGGCTTGCCGACCTCGATCTGGCAGTCGGACCCCTCGAAGCGACAGTCGAGCTTGAAGATGCGCACGGGCTTGGCCACACAGCCCACGGCTGCCTCGGAGCGCTCCCGCAGGTCCATGTAGGCGTCCTCGTCCGACTCGAGTCCCGCGAGGAAGAAGTGCGTCAGCGACTCCGCCCCTTCGACGGCCGCGGCGCAGGCGGGGGAAAGCTCTTGCGCTCCTTGGCGGTCATCTTGCGGATCTTCAACGAACCCGCTTTCACCTGCCGTTGGATCTCAGCGAGTTTCGCGCGACGCTCCTCAGCAGCACGATCAGCCTGAGTTCCCATGCCTTCACGTTAGCGGGTCGGGACCTCCAACCGTCAGATATCTGGAATCTCGACCGGACGCTCCTAAGATCAGCGCGACGACTCACCGAGAAGGGAGACCGAGATGCAGGTCCAATGGCACGGGCAGTCCGCCTTTCACCTTCGTGCAGCCGATGCGGCGGTTTTCATCGACCCTTTCAGCGGCGGCTTCCTGGCGGTCCTGGCAAGCAGGGGGACGAAGTTCGACTACCCGCCGATTCAGGGAATTCAGGCAGACCTCGTCCTTGTCACCCACGAGCACGGTGACCACAACGGCGCTGAGGCGATCGGCGGGAATCCGGCAATCCTGCGCTCCACGGCCGGCACATTGGACTCCCCGGTCGGCGAGATCGTCGCCGTCGCCTCCGAGCACGACGAAGCCGCCGGGACACAACGAGGTCCCAATACGATCTTCTGCTTCTCTCTGGACGGCCTGCGCGTATGTCACTTCGGAGACTTCGGTCAGAGCGCGCTGCGCGATGAGCAGGCCGAGGCGATCGGGAAGGTGGACCTTCTCTTCCTACCTGTCGGAGGCGGCCCGACGATCGGCGCCGGAACAGCCATGGAGATCGTCCAGCGCCTTCAGCCCCGCTGGGTGGTCCCGATGCACTACCGGACCGAGAAGATCAGCTTCCTCGATCCGGCTGACGAGTTCATCGCGCTCTTCGAGGACGTCGAGCGCTGCTCCGGACCGGAATTCGACACGGCCTCGCTGGACGGGGCCGGACGAACGGTTGCCGTCGTACCGGCGGCGCCCTGAGCGCCCCGCGAGCGCCGCGTCCCGGGGAGCCGGGCGCTTCGAGCGCGTCGATCCCCGGCTCGAGCATCCGTCTAGCCATAGCGGCGGTACGCCGTGACCCAGTTGGATGCGATCGCCCGCTGGGCCTGGGCCAGTGACATTTCACCTCGGCAGACGCGGTGCTTCAGGGCACTCTCGAGGTGATCCTTCGGGTTGAGATAGAAGCCGGCCTTTGCCGCATAGTCCGGCTCCGGCCAGAGGTTGCGAGGATCGTTCACCGCGCCGCCAAGCTCAAGCGGGACATCATGGTCGTACTCGAATTCCGAGAGCCTCCGGCCCAGCCCGTAGGAGCGCATGCTGGCGACCTTCTCTGGCTCGGTGATCGACTCGGCCGGACGCACCGTGGAGGTCCAGCCGGAGCGGCAGATTGTCGAGTTGAGCGTCGACTGTGTGACGGCCGGATTGACGGCCCCCGGCGTGCAGTGAGGATCGGGCCGCGCGTAGAGCCCCGATCCGATCATGTGGCAGGTTCCAGCCCGGGGCTGCGGCTGAACGATCCGGCCGCTCGCCGACGAGTAGATGAGCCCGGACGGGGCCGTCCGGCTCGCGGCAGCCGGCAGGACCAGGAGCAGCACCACGACTGTCACCGCGGCCAGGGCCAGGACCGTTGCGCCGAGACCTCGCATGAGCTGACGGCTCGGCGCTAGAGCGCCGGCGCGACCTCTTTGATGGCCGCCCCCAGGCTCCCACTGGAGGCGCCCAGCGCGGTGATCGCACCGGCCGCGCCGACGATCGCCGCAGGGTTGAACGAGCCGCCCTTGAGCGAGCCCCCGAGACTCGTCAGACGGCCCAGCAGTCCTTCGACCTTTTCGGCCAGGGGCCGAAGGCGATCATCGGATAGCGCGTCGTCGCGAGCGGTCTTCAACTCGTGGGCGGCGAACAGCGCCGCCGTGCCCGCCTTGAGCAGCGCCTTCACTCTTCCCTGGGCACCCGATTTGAAGGCACCCGCCTGGTAGGGCTTGTAGATGTACCGGTGAAACGCCCCGAAGGCCAGGCCCGTGTGGAGCACGAACTTCGCCTTTGCGAAGTGAACGTTGGGCACCGTCTTCGTCGTCGTGGCGCCGTTGGCGCCGGTCTGGGTGATCGTCTTCGAACCGCACCCGGACGCCAGCACGGCGAGGGAGAGCAGAAGGGCAACAGGCAGCAGGGGGCGCTTCATGGGGGCAGCAGGCTACCCGCTGTCCTCGACGAGACGCTTCAACTCCCCCGGGCGCCCGTTCACGAACATCGCCCGCGTGGCCGCCTCGACCGGGCCCCGGATCAGCATGCCCAGCATCCGGCCGGGATCAGCATCCAGGTTGAAGGTCGCCCTCGTCCGGCCGCCGCCCAGGTCCTCGAGCTCCCACGATCCCTCGACCGACTTCATCTCGCCCTTCTCCTGCGTCCAGGACAGCCGCGAGGGGCCCTCGTAGGTGAACCGGACGCGCGCCTTGATCCGCCGAACCTTGATGTCGCTTTCGGTCTCGACCACCACGGCTCGGCCGTCCTCGTCGCGCTCGAGGGCGGTGGATGCGTCGAGACCCCCCTGCCACTCCGGGGCGCTCTCGACGTCCTCGATGAGCTGCCAGACGCGATCGATCGGCGCGTCGATGTCCTCGCTTGCACTGCCTCCCAGGTGACCCATGACTCAGTCCCTCTGGACGAGCAGAAGCCTGTTGGCGTCCTGATCGCGGAAGAAGAACATCGGCGGCACCGGATCGCCCATCCGCATCACCGCCTCGTCGACGTCGACTCCTGCGGCCAGGAGACGCGCGTGGTCGCCGTCGACGTCCTTGGTACCGAGAGCCAGGCGGGCATCGATGCCGACAGGTTCGCCCTCGCGCGGCAGCACGAGCGCGACGGTCGTCTCGCCCGACGGCGGAGCGACTTCCACCCAGCGTTCGCCACGGCCCATGGGGATGTCGGCGCGCAGCTCGAAGCCGAGCCTGTCGCGGTAGAACGCGATTCCCCTGTCCTGGTCGCTCACCGGGATCATCACCGTTGAGAGACGGTCCACCTTCGCCGGCTCCGAGTCCTCACTCATCGCTTCCTCCATTCGTCGTCCCCTGTGCACCGCCGGGGTTCTCAATCACCCCGTCGAGGGTAATGAACTCGGTGATGACGAACCTCGACATCTCACGCCTCCATCCCATCACTCACGCTGGGATACTCGGCCGGTGACCTACAACAGCGTCCTCGGCCCGACCCCCTACCTCGCGGCTGCCAGCCGCTACGACGAGATGGCCTACCGGCGTTGCGGGCGCAGCGGCCTGCAGCTGCCTGCGATCTCGCTGGGCCTCTGGCAGAACTTCGGCGACGACCGGCCGATCGCGAACAGCCGGGCGATTCTCCGGCGGGCATTCGACACGGGGATCACCCATTTCGACCTGGCGAACAACTACGGACCGCCCTACGGAAGCGCCGAGACCAACTTCGGGCGGATCTTCGCCGAGGACCTGAGTTCCTGGCGGGACGAGATCGTCATCTCGACGAAGGCCGGCTATGACATGTGGCCGGGGCCCTACGGGGAGTGGGGCTCCCGCAAGTACCTGCTGGCCAGCCTCGAGCAGAGCCTGCGGCGGATGCGCCTCGACCATGTCGACATCTTCTACTCGCACCGCTTCGACCCCGAGACCCCGCTCGAGGAGACAATGGGCGCGCTCGACACCGCCGTGCGAAGCGGCAAGGCCCGCTATGCGGGAATCTCTTCCTACAGCCCGCAGCGGACCCGGGAGGCGGTCGAGTTGCTGCGCCGCCTCGGCACGCCGCTGCTGATCCACCAGCCCTCCTACTCGATCGTCAACCGCTGGGTCGAGCCGGAACTGCTGGATGTGCTCGAACAGGAGGGAATCGGCTCGATCGTCTTCTCGCCACTCGCCCAGGGCCTGCTGACCGATCGCTACCTGGACGGCATCCCCGAGGGCTCACGGGTGAACGCCGGGAACTACTTCTCGGAGGCTCTGCTCAGCGAGGAGAACCTCGATCGTGTTCGCGGCTTGAACGAGATCGCCTCCGAACGGGGTCAGACGCTGGCGCAGATGGCGATCGCCTGGGTGCTGCGGGGCGGCCGGGTCACCTCGGCGCTCGTCGGAGCGAGCAGCGTCGGACAGCTCGAGGACAGCGTGGCCGCGCTGTCAAAGCTGGAGTTCGACGACGGGGAGCTCGAGAGGATCGATGCTCAGGGGCAGGACGGCGACGTCAACATCTGGGCTCCCTCGAGCGAAGCCTGAAGGCGCCCGCCGCTCAGGCGGCCGCGAGCGGCTCGGTGAACAGGGGGGCGGGGAAGCCGCCACAGATCTCTGCCTCGTGGCGAAGCAGCCATGCCTTGCGCTCGAGCCCGCCGCCGTAGCCGGTCAGGCGTCCATTGGCGCCGATCACCCGATGGCAGGGGACGACGATCGCGACGGGGTTCCGCCCGTTCGCAAGTCCCACGGCCCTCGATGCGCCCGGCGTTCCGAGGCGACGGGCCAACTCGCCGTAGGAGATCGTCTCGCCCAGGGGGATCTCCTGCAGCTCGGCCCAGACGCGCCTTTGAAATTCGGTGCCGGAGAGCGACAGAGGAACGTCGAACTCGACCGGGGAGCCGGCGAAGTAGGCGTCCAGCTGAGCGGTCAGCTCGGCAAATGGCGCCTCGTCTCGCACCCAGCTCCGATCCACAGGAGGCGCGTGGCGCTGGGAGTCCATGAACAGGCCGTCGATCAGGCCGCCGGTTGCCGTGATGGTCAGCGGGCCCACGGGGCTCGCGATCGAGGTGAAAGTTCGCGGTGTCTTGGGATCGGATCTCATCGGTCGCTCCTCTGCTGCTCAAGTGAACGTTAGAGCTCGATCCTGACACGGCAGCGACCGCACTTCTGGCGGAAATCGGACAGGGTCGTGCAACCCGTGGTGCGTGTCCGAAATCCGCTGGTGGACGGCGGCTGGACGTGACACGATGACAGCATGTTCGAAGACTTCGACAGCTGCTACCGAGCCGTCCAGAGCCGGGACTCCCGCTTCGATGGCTGGTTCTTCACGGGCGTCACATCGACCGGCATCTACTGCAGGCCGAGCTGCCCCGCGATCACGCCGAAACCCCAGAACGTCCGCTTCTACCCGACGGCCGCCGCCGCGCAGCAGGCCGGCTTTCGCGCCTGCATGCGCTGCCGTCCCGATGCGTCTCCCGGTTCGCCCGAGTGGATGGGGCGCGCCGACGTCGCGGCACGCGCCGTCCGCCTGATTCTCGACGGGACCGTCGACCGCGAGGGCGTCCAGGGCCTGGCCCGGCGCCTCGGCTACTCCGAGCGCCAGCTGCACAGGGTTCTGCTCGCGGAGGTGGGCACCGGCGCACTTGCCCTCGCCCGCGCCCAGCGGGCCCAGACCGCTCGCCTGCTGCTCCAGACGACCGATGTGCCGATCACCCAGGTCGCCCTCGGCGCAGGCTTCGCCAGCGTCCGGCAGTTCAACGACACGGTCCGCGCTGTCTTTGCAAAGACGCCGACCGAACTGCGCCGCCAGGCGCAGCAGCGGACTCCCTTTGCCGGCACCGCCGGCACGATTCAGGCGATAGGGATCCGCCTCGCTCACCGCCGCCCGCTTGCCGCGCGGCACCTGCTCGGCTTCCTGGGCATGCGTGCCATCCCGAGCCTGGAGTCCTACGACGGGACCACCTACAGCCGCTCGCTGCGCCTGCCGGGGGGAGACGGCTCCGTGTCGCTTGAAGCGGTTCCCGGCGAGGACGGGATCAAAGCCGTCTTCATGCTGGAGGACCTGCGCGACCTGACCGCCGCGATCTCGCGCTGCCGGCATCTGCTCAACCTCGACGCGGACCCCGTGGCGATCGACGGCGATCTTGGCCGTGACCCCCTGCTGGGAGCACTTGTCAGGCGGACGCCGGGGATCCGGATGCCCGGTGGCGCAGACGGGTTCGAGCTTGCCGTTCGGGCGATCGTGGGTCAGCAGGTCTCGGTTGCCGCAGCCCGCACCGTCGCCGGCCGGCTGGTGGTTGCCGCCGGACGGCCGCTGCAGAGCCCAACCCCTACGGTGACGCACACGTTCCCGTCGCCTGAGGAGGTCGCGTCGCTTGCGCGACGCCGGGCCGACGCCTTCCCGATGCCCGCGTCGCGGCGGAAGTCGATCGCAGCGCTCGCCGAAGCGCTCGCCGAAGACGCCCTCAGCATCGACCCCGGCTCCGACCCCGAGGCCGTTCGCGGGGGCCTGCTGGCGCTGCCGGGCGTCGGCCCGTGGACTGCCGGCTACGTCGCGATGCGGGCTCTGGGCGATCCCGACGGGTTCCTCCCCACCGACCTCGGCGTCCGCCACGCCCTGGAAGGACTTGGCGCCGCCGGGGATCCCCGCAGCGCCGCCGGGCTGGCCGAGCGCTGGCGCCCGTGGCGGGCCTATGCCGTGGCGCATCTCTGGAACAGCCTGTCGGGCCCTACCGAGAAATAGCCCACACCTGATCGAGATCGCCTGCCGCCAGGGCATCTCGGTCGACCCAGAAGTAGAGACGCTGGGCGACCCAGGGCCAGCCCAGCTTGCCGTCGCCGGAGAGCTGGGCAAGCAGCTCCCATCTGCCTGAGCGCCGCTCGAGCTTCGCGGCCTGCGGATGGAGACGGGCGCGGCCTTGGATCACGTCCTCGCCGGCAGAGGCGAGCTCGCAGGTGAGAGGCATCTCCCCGCTGGTCTCGTCGGGGTAGCCGAATACGCGGTGCACCACCTGGAACACTCCACCCTCCCGGTCGGCAAGCTCCGTTCCCTGCAGGCTCGCCAGCTCGTCCCTCAATGCCTCCCAGGCGTCGCGCTCGTCGTCCGAGAGCTTCAGCGCCTCGACCGCGGGGGACGTCGCCCGGGGGACCACGAGCTCACCGGCAAGTGCCCCGGGAAGCCCACCGGCCGGCAGCGCCGGCCCCTCCACCGGAAAGAGGCTGCGCTCGTTCGCCCTGATCACTCGCGCTGATCCCCTGTGAGCCGCAAGGCAACCCGAAGGGCGGCCCGTGACGTCGTAGAAGAACAGAATCCTGCCCAGCGGCTCCCCAGCCTCCAGCTGGCCGAGAAAGGTCAGCGGCCGGTCCTGCCACGACGGCCATTCCTGCCCCTCGGCCATAAGCGGATGCCCCCCGAACTCCAGGTCCATGCGCGTCGCATGGGCCGACGGGACCATTCGAAGACTGTGGCGCGCCAATTCGGAGAGCGCCTCGCTGCGGCCCTCGAGTCCGAACTCACCCGACTTGCCAAGGAGCTCCTGAATCGAGACGGTCCTGTGAGCCAGGCCCGCTCGGGTGTGCGGCTCGGGAGGGCGCGGCGGAGCGTCGAGGTCGACTCCCAACACCGGAGCGATGGCCCCGGTCGCCTGTTTGAAGAGCTCCCGGAACAGGCCGCGGCGGTCGACGGGCTCATCGGCCATCCGTGAAGGATAGGCCCGTCAGTCGCTCGGCGTGAGACCGGCCGCCGCGGTCCGCAGACGCGGCCGCGGGGCCCCAGAGGCAACCTCGTCGGCCGCTGTCTCCCGGCCGGGCGGAGCCGCCTCGGGCTTGGGCCGACTTCCGGCCTTCGCGGGACGCGGACGGTTTCGAGCAAGGAACAGGCCGGCAGCCGGAAGCACGCTGAGGAGAACCCCGAAGCGCACCACCCTGATGCTCGTGTCGCTGCCCGCTCCGAGCGCGTGGGCGACCCCGAGGACGTAGGCGAGGACGGTGTAGCGGTGGATCCGCCGCCAGCGCCCGCCGCCGATCCGTTTGCGCGCGTAGAAGGACAGCGCGAGGGCGGCCGTGAGATAGCCGCTGATGATTCCAAGCGATGTGTAAACGGGCCGATAGGAGAACTGGAACGGGACGAGAACGCCGATCGGTCCGGGATGAAGTGTCCGGTCTCCCAGCAGAGCGATCCCGTGCACGGCGATCGCGACCAGTGCGATCAGAGCGAGGTGCTCGTGACTGGCTACGAGCGAACGCTTCAATCCCGGCTTCTTCAGCAGCCCCGAGGCCATCAGCAGACCGATCAGGACGGAGACCGTGACGAGGATCAGCGCGACCGTCCCCGAGGCCCGGCTGAGCAGCCACCAGCTGTAGTCGAGCGGCCGCCGGCTCATGCCGGCACCCGGGAGAGGTGCACCGCCACCCGCGAGCGCAACGGCCCGATCAACTCAACGTCTCCGTCGTCGTGCACCACCAGGCCGCCCCGGCGCTCTAGCACCCGCCTGGCGCCGTCGGGCCCCGACAGCAGAGCCCACTTGGCAAGGGTCTCGGCGGCCAGTGCGCTGTCACCAAGAGCGGTTGCCATCAGAACGCCGGTCCAGGCGGGCTCACCGGTGCTCGGGTCAAGGAGGTGGTGGGCGATGGAGCCGTCCGCCCGTCGCCACATCCGTGAGTTCAGGCCGGACGTCGCGATGCCGCCGCGCGAGACGGGCACCGTATGGACGTGCTCACCGGTGAGAGGGTGTTCGACCTCCACCCTGTAGGGGTTGCGTGCCGCGCGGGTTCCTCCGATGGCCAGGTCCCCTGCAGCATCGACGCAGAAGCGCTCATAGCCGGCGAACAGCTGAGCGACGATGTCCGCGGCCATCCCCTTCACGACGCCCCCGCTGTCGATCCTGACGCCGGGCCGGCGTGTGACCGTCCCTGCGGCGCCGTCCACCTCGATCGTGCGCCAGGCCGCCTGAGCCCGCGGACCGGCGGACCGGCGGATCGGCGCTGAGCCGAGCGCCTCCGAGAGGGCCAGGGGCTCCGCGTCCGCGAGCGAGCGGCGGTAGCCGGCCCGCTCGATCTCCCCGGTCAGCGTCGGGTCCACCAGACCGCCCGTGGTCTCGGCTGCCCAACGTGCAGCTGCGACGGCCTTGAGCAGCAGGGGACGGACGGGCACCACCTCCCGCGGATCCTCATTGAGGGAAACCAGTTCGCTGCTCTCACGGAAACGAGAGAGGCGTTCATCGCACGCCTCGAGCCAGCCGCGCGCCCGGCTCACCGCCTCGGCGGGCGGTGTCATGCCGGGCCCGCCAGGCGCGCCGAGCAGGAGCCTGAACTCACAGCCCATGCAGGGGAAGCTCAGATCGTGCTCGCTCACGACGACCTCGTGACGGGCGCCGCGGCTTCCCCGCCGCCTGACTGCGACGTGGTCACCGGTGAAGAGGAGACGACCGTGTTCGCCGCTCCGGCGTGACCGTGCGAGCGGATCGTCGTGTCGATCACGACCCGCTTCACTATCCGCTGCAAAACCACAGGCCGTGGCGCCGGAGGGCGGGCTGCCTTCAACACAGGGTCGCTGCCGGAAGCGACCCGCTGGGCCAGCAGCACGAAGACAACCGCCACGAGCCCCACCGAGGTGCCGGCGAGTCGGCTGATCCCAGGCCCCCGGCGGGGGCGCGAGGCGGCCTTCTCAGTCATCGTGGTGTTCTCTTTCGCCGCCTTTGCCTTCTGTTTCGTGGCCTTTGCCGCCACCGGTTTCCCCGCCGCTGCCGCTCGGTTTGGTCGTCGGCGGTGGCGTCGGTTCGGTTCCTCCGCCACCCGTTGTTTCACCTGTCGAGCCGCTCGGCTTGGTCGTCGGAGGAGCGGCCGGGGTGGTTGTCGTCGGAGCCTCGGCGGTCGAGCCGCTGGGCTTTGTCGTCGGGCTGGCCGAAGCCGGTGAATGCGTGCTCGACTCGTGTTTGGTGGCGCCGCTCGAGCGGGTCTTCGGTGCCGTGTGTGAGGTGCCCTCCGAACGCCGGTGGGTCCCACTGGTGCCGCTCGGGCCGCTCTTCACCCCGGTTCCGGCGCTGTGGGTCGATCCCGCCGATGCCTTGTGGCCGCTCGCGCGAGTCTGGACCTTCCCCGACCCGGTCCCGTAGCTGGCGAGGACCCTGCCTCCCGCGGCTGCGCCGCCGGCCGAGCTCCCGGCGCCCACGTGCCGGTAGCGATGGACGGTCTGCTGGATCTCAACCGTTCTGATGTCCGCCGCAGGCGTGGCGGCACGGTCGCGCTTCCCCGCGCCCGCCGACATCGCAACTCCCGTCAATCCCCCCAGCCCCAGCACCGTCGCGGCGACGCTCAGTTTGTTTGGTAGACGCATCCGTGTAAACCGTCCTTGCCCAATTGCCCCCGCGCTCTGATCGGCGCGCTGAGAACTAGGACAAGCGGGACCGCCGGCCCTCACGGGTCCTCGGGCAAGACGGACGGATGGCTCAAATTCGGCAGCTCGCGCTAAAGGCCGCTCGAGGGCCGCGTCTGCCCGGTCCCTCGGGCCCGCGGAGTCAGATCTAGGACAGGCGTCCAGAGGACTCAACAGGCCCTACAGTCCGCCGCCCGCACGGCCGAGGAGCGGCGCATGAGAAGCCCTGTGCTCTCAGCTCCCTCGGCGGCGACTCGATGAACGCCACCGTGGCGGCAAGCTCCTCGAAGCCCGGGACGGCATCCGCCAAGGCCCGGGCACACAAGCACGGGACGCCCGCGGCGCATCCGCCCAAGCACTCCAAGCACCACGCTCACAAGAAGCACCGCAAGAAGCACCGCAGGCACAAGCGCCACAAGAAGCATCTGACGGGGCTGCCCGGGGCACCCGCACCGCCGACGATCCCGCTCAACCCGCCGCCTCCCTCCAACACGCCGCCTCCGTTCCAGGGCGGACCGATCTCGCTGGCACAGGCCCGCCGCCTGCTGTGGCGCGCCGGCTTCGGCCCGACGCCCGGGCAGGCCGAGGCGCTGGCGGGCACGCCCATCGACGAGGCGATCCAGAACCTCACCAGGCCCTCGGGCGAACCGGCGCTGCACGGCCCCACGCCGACCGACGACGAAGGCAACGCCCTCACCCCGGCTGACGCTTGGGGCCAGGACCACTGCTGGTGGCTGGACCGGATGGTCCGCTCCGATCAGCAGCTCGTCGAGCGGATGACCTTCATCTGGCACGACTGGTTTGCCAACTCCAACTCAAAGGTCAACGACCAGCAGCGGATGCTCGACCAGAACGCCCTGTTCCGCTCACATGCTCTCGGAAGCTTCGACGACCTGTTCATGGCGGTCACGAGCGACCCGGCGATGCTGGTCTTCCTCGACGGGATCTACAACAACAAGTGGGACCCCAACGAGAACTACGCGCGGGAGATGATGGAGCTGTTCTCGCTGGGAGCCGACCGCGGCGCCTACACCGAGACGGACGTCAGGGAAATGGCCCGCGCCCTGACCGGGTGGACGGCTGACTGGACCGAAAACGAAGGCCTCCAGAAATTCCGCTTCGACAAGAACCGCTTCGACGAAGGCACCAAGACGGTGTTCGGGAAAACCGGTGACTGGGGCTGGGAAGACGCCGTCAGGCTTTGCGTCTCGCATCCCCTGCATGCCTCGTATTTCGTCAGCAAGCTGTGGAGCTACTTCGTCCCGGCTCCTCCCTCCCAGGAAACCCTCGCATCCCTGCAGGGGCTCTACAACAGCTCGGGCCACAGCATCAGGGCGGTCGTGGAGGCGATCCTCGCTCACCCGGACTTCCTGAACGGACCCGAGCTGGTCACCCCGCCTGTCGTATACAACGCCGGACTGCTGCGGGCAGTCGGGCGGGGCATCGATACGACCGCCTGGTCCTGGCTCTGCTCGGGTGCGGGCCAGCAGCTGTTCTACCCGCCCAACGTCGCCGGCTGGGACTTCACGCGCTGGCTCGACACCTCGACCGCCAAGGCCCGCTGGGAACTGGCCAGCTATGTGACCTCGGAGACCTACGCCAACCCCTGGCCGGGCAAAGGCGAAGCGAAATACAGCGAAACCGAGGAAGCCCTGCCGGCGCTCGAAAGCGCTCTGGCCTACTGGGCCAACCCACAGCTCACCGGCGAAACACACCAGTAGCTCGCCGAATTCGCCCAGACCTGCCTGGAAGGCGGCGTCATACAGGCCAAATGGCAGAACAGTCCATTCCGGGCGATCAGGCAGAACGCGCTGAGGATGCTGATCGCCACCTCCCCCGACATGCAGGTGAGCTGAACATGGCCCAGAGCTGCTCGTGCAACGACTTCTACCGGACCCGCAACCACGCAATCGCCCAGGCAGGCAGCGGGCTCCCTTCGATCGAGCCGGGTCAGCCGCTCCCGGCGGGCAGCGGGATGGACCGGCGCTCGTTCATGCTGCGCTCCGTCGGCGCCATGCTCTCCGTCTACGGAGCGGGAGCGCTCTCCCCGCAGCACTTCGAAGAGGGGATCGCGGCCGCAGCCGCGGCGACTCCGCCGAAACAGCCCGTGCTGGTCTCGATCTTCATGGAAGGCGGCTGGGACGCGTTGTCTGTGCTCGCACCCGTGAAGGAAGCCCGTTACCACGAACTTCGCCCGAACCTCGGGAAAAAAGAAGGCGAAGGAACGATCTTCGCCGAGGACGAAGACCTGATGTGGCACCCGCAGGCCTCGGGTCTGGCGCAGCTCCACGCCGAAGGGAAGGTCACTGTCTTCCCGGCGATCGGATACGACCCGCCTGACGAGAGCCACTTCACCAGCCGCCACTACTGGGAGGTCGGCGAGCTCAATGCCCAGACGCGCTCGGGCTGGATGGGCCGCTACCTGGACGTCGCGGGCGACTCTCAGAACCCGCTCCAGGGCCTGTCTCTGGACTACCAGCTCGCGCCCGCCCTGGCGACGACGAAAGTGCCGGTGGCCGCGGTCTCCTCGCCCTCCGACTATCAGTTCTGGGCCTACGGGCTGGGCGACCCGCTGACCAACCCGACGCTTGACGCCTTCGGCCGCCTCGGCGAACTGGGCGCGCCCTCGCCGGCCTTCGCCCAGGCCCGTACGGCGTCGCTCGACACGAACATCATCCGCAACCAGGTCGCCCCGTTCGCTGAACACGAAGGCAAACCGGGATTCACCTCACCGGTCGCCTACCCGAGCGCCGGGGGCGACTTCCCGCTTCGCCTGGCGGCGCTCGCCGCGATGCTGGACGACGAAGAACTGCCGATCAAATGTGTCTCGCTCAGCGCCGTCGGCGGCTACGACACGCACTCCGACGAGGTCGAAACGCTCAGCACCAATCTCGGCGAGACCGTCGCCTCCGTGCTCGCCTTCCAGCGAGACCTCGAAGCCCGCAAAATCGACGACCGGGTGATCATTCAGCTGTGGTCGGAGTTCGGGCGCCGACCCGAGGAAAACGGGTCCGGCACGGACCACGGGGCGGCGGGCGTCTCATTCCTGATCGGAAGCCGCCTGAAAGGTGAAATGGTCGGCGAGTTCCCGGGCCTGAGCAAACTTGACGAAAACGAAAACCTCGTCAACACCTCGGACTTCCGGGCGATGTACGCGGGCATCCTGGGCCAGTGGTTCCAGACCGAAGCCGGCCTCGTCATCCCGGAAGCCGGCACCGGCCTGGCCGGGCCGAGCGCCTACGGGAACGTGCCGGCGCTGATCGCCTGATGGGTCCCTCGCGGGGGAGGCTCATGGCGGGGGTCGGCGCTCTTGCCATCTGCTGCTCGGGAACTGCTGGAGCACTGGCACTCGCAGCGGGCACGCCCCCCTCGCCGAGCCCGAGGCACAAACTCGCCGGCTGCCTCAGAAAGGCCCGCCACGCCCGCCACCCCCGTCGGGCAGCGGCGCACTGCTGGCACCTCTACCACCAATCCTCCTCCTCGAGCAAGCCCACATCGGCGACCTCGCCGTCCGGGCCGGGAGTCACCGGCCCGAGCGCCCCCACCGGACCCGGCACCTCGACAAGTCCAACCTCGCCGAGCGAAACCCCAACAGGAGGCGGGCCGCCGGTCGTCCCCCGCGTTCAGGTGACGGCCGTGGAGTACAGCTTCACGCTCTCGCGCTCGACCGTCCCGGCCGGCAAGGTCATTCTCGAGTTCGTCAACAAAGGCCAGGACGAACACAACCTCAACGCCCTCGGGGGAGAAGGCGAACTGGCCGGCTCGTTCGCAGATGAGCCGGCCAGCGGGGTCAAGGACCAGGCGGTGATCCTCAAGCCGGGCTCCTACATCTTGTTCTGCTCGCTGCCCGAACACGAGCAGAAGGGCATGAAGGCCACCCTCCTCGTCAAATGAGGGGGGTGGCCGCCGCCCGCTGCTACGTGACTGTGATGTAACCCGCCATGTAGCCGGGGTGGGTCATCGCCCAGCCCTTTGCCTCTTCGTCGCAGGGGATGATGCAGACCCACTCGAACTTGCCCTTGGCCGTTGCGTTGATCGTGTAGGTGTGTACGCCCGGCATCACCATGATGTTCACGCCGGCCTCAGCCGAGGTGATGCTGTGGGGCACATCGTCCTTGTTGTCGATCTTCAGCTGGGTCGGCTTGCCGACTTCGGCGGTGAATTCGGTC